>CAMASH010000059.1 GCA_945860745.1 Chthoniobacter flavus
TCCTTGCAGGGTTTCCACGGCTTCCTTCACCTCGAGGGCATTGCCCACGGTTGCACCGAGAGGCTCGGCCATGGGGGTGAGGACATATTGGGTGATGACGTTGTTCTCCTGGCCGGCGGATTGCAGGCCGAGGGCGAGTTTCTCGGCGTCCTGGCGGGTTTTCATAAACGCGCCCGGACCGAATTTCACATCAAGGACGAGCCGGTCGAGCGACTCGGCCAGCTTTTTTGACATGATGCTGGCGATGATGAGTTCGCGCGAAGGCACGGTGCCGGTCACGTCGCGCAGCGCGTAGAGTTTTTTGTCGGCCGGACAGAAATCGGCGGTCTGACCGGCCATGAAGAGGCCGAGTTTTTCGATTTGGGCGAGGCATCTTTCCTCGCTGAGATTCACGTTGAAGCCGGGGATGCTTTCGAGTTTGTCGAGGGTGCCGCCGGTGATGCCGAGTCCGCGACCGGACACCATCGGCACCCACAGTCCGTCGCAGGCCAGCAGGGGAGCGAGCACGAGGGAGGTTTTGTCGCCGACGCCGCCGGTGGAATGCTTGTCCACCTTGGGGGGCGAGCCGGACGGCCAGCGAAAAACGCGTCCACTGTCGCGCATGGCGGCGGTGAGCGTGGCCGTTTCCACGGGGTCCAGTCCGCGGAAATAAATCGCCATGGCCAGGGCGCTCATCTGGTAGTCGGGAATTTCGCCGGCGGTGAAGGCGTGGATGAAGGCGCGGATTTCCTCGTTGGTCAGGATGCCGCCGTCCCGCTTGCGCTCGATGAGTTGCGGAATGTGCATAGCGTCCCGTTTCAGACCTAATAAACCAGTAACTCCAGGCCGGGAATGCGCCGGAAATCCGCCCCGTTGCGCGAGACGAGGGGAAGTTTCGCGGACACGGCCAGCGCCGCGATCCAGAGATCATTCGCGCCAATCAGCGCCCCTTGTTTCCTCAACTCTCGAAAAATCCGCGCCGGTATCTCATCGTCGCCAGAGGGAAAGCCGACAAGAAATTCCCCCCAAGCAACCGATGGAACGGCAAAGTGATCATCTGCGTGCCGGCTGGCAAAATCATGGGCCGGGCCGGGCCGTTCAGCCAGGACTTCGCGCTGATGATCTATCAGGTGCCACGTATCGAGGGTCAGGATTGCCAAGGGTCCTCCGGAGGGTGATCGCGCTTTTGATTTTCTTCCAGGGCATCCAGCGCTTCGCACGATGCGGCAGGAAATGAGCGGAACCCCGCGGCCCAGGCTCTTCCCGTCAGGCCGCTTTCCTCCCATGAGGCGCGTTTGATGGCCTTCGAAAAGGACTCTTTCGCCTCAAGTCTGGCTCGGGACAGACACTCGTAAGCCTCCAAATCAATCGTGATGGTTTTCACGGCCATGTGGGTTACCATGCCCTTATCTTTCAAGGAATTCTACTTGAAACGATTTCTCGGAAAACTCACGTTTTCCGCGCCAGGGAAATGGGATTTTCAGACTCTTGAAGGATGTCGGAGTTCTGCGGGATATTCTTTTCAAACATGCGCCCGCCATGCCGCGCACGATGCCGCGGTGATTTAGGAAGGGGCCATCTCCTGATAAAGCGCGAGGAATTGTTCGGTCTGACGTTCGAAAGTATGCGCGGTGGCGAGTTTGCGGGCGGCGGATCCCATGGGTGAACGCAGTTCGGGCCGCGCCAGAGCCTCCATCTTCTCCGCGAGAGCCTCGACATCCGCGGGATGGTCCAGGAGATATCCTTCCCGGCCGTCGGTCATCATTTCGGAAACGCCGTTGAATCGCGTCGTGATGACGGGCAGGCCGCTGGCCAGAGCTTCCAAGGCCACGAGGCTGCAGGGGTCGTACCAGGTCGGGTGCACATAAACATCGGCCGCCGCGTAGAACGGGCGGACATCAGCCACGGAATCCAGGAAGGCGACCCGCCCGGAAAGACCAAGCTTCCGTGCGAGGCGCAGGAAAGGCTTGGGCCGCTTGCCTCCCACAATCACGAGCCGGGCCGCAGCGGTCAGACGCGCGAAGGCCCGCAGGGTGGCCTCCGCATTTTTGAGCAGGAGATTGTGCGCGACGAGAAGGAAGAGGGTTTCGTTCTCCCGGCACCCCAATTGCGTGCGGGCGGACTCCCGCAGACCGCGGCAGTTTTCCGGGGAAAAGTGCTCCGTATCGACCCCGTTGGGGATCAGGCGGATTCGCTCCCGGGGCACGCCGTGCAAAGTGTGAAAATGCTCCTGCACCATGCCGGAAACGGCCACGATCACCGCCTTGCTTCCGGCCTGCTGGCGGCGTTCGATTTCATCCAGTTCGCGGTAGCGCTTTTCGCGCCAGAAGCGAATCTGCCGCCAGCGCGGGATGCGCATGAGATTGTGTTCATGCAACGCCCGGGTGGAGCCGCCGTGCGGATGAAAAACATCGGCCTGCCAGCCGCAGCCCATGTCGTGGACGATATCGAACGACAACCCGCGCAAAGTCTCCTCCATGGCGGCGGCGCGCTGAAGTGGGGACTGGGATTTTTCCACGCGGTGCAAAACAAGAGGCAGCCCGGAATCGGAGGCCGGAAAATCACAGGCCACAACATGCACCTCGTGTCCGAGTTCCGTGAGGCGCCTGGCAAATTGCCAGGTCCATTGCTCGAGGCCGCCGCGCTGCGGATCGAAACATTCCAACACGAGGGCAATCTTCATGGGCGGGAAGAACAGGGTGAAGCCGTCCCAGGCTCGTCCGGTTGCTGCAGCATTTCTTCAAGAATTTCCACCGTCCGCTCGGTTGCTCCGAGCGGAAGCTGTCCGCCCAGAAGGACGCGGATTTCTTCGTAGCCCGATGCGATGGCTTTTCCATCCTCTTCACTTTCGAGCAAGCGGCGGACCGCGGCGGCGATCGTGGCCGTTCGGCAGTTCAAGCCGAGAAGCTCGGGGACGAGCATGCGCTGGAGAATGATGTTCGGCATGGCAATGAACGGAATTCGTTTCCACATCCAGAGCAACACCCACTCGATCCGCGCCGCCCGGCCGAGGTCATAGACGGTGACCTGCGGCGCACCGGCCACCACCGCCTCAAGCGTGGCGGAACCTGTCTTCACGACGGCGGCATCGCACGCGCGCAGCGCGTCGGCGGATCGGTCCACGAGGATTTTGACGGCGGGTGGAAAATACCGGCGCACCTTGTCCATCAGCGGCGCGGGGACGGGGACGACAAATTTGATCGGGCCCTGCAAGGACAGCGCCGCCGCAACTGCGGCCAGACGCGGACCCAGCACGCGGATCTCGGACATCCGCGATCCCGGCAGGAGGGCGATCAGTTTTTCGTCCGCCTCCACTCCGAATTCCCTTCGCAGCGCCTCGCGGTTGCACGGCTCCGGCATCGTCTCAAGCAGGGGGTGTCCCACCCATTCCGCCCGCCCGCCGGCCGAGTTCAACCTGTCCGCCGACCAGGAAAACGGCGTGGCCACGCGGGTCGCCCGCGGGGCGAATTGCAGTCCCGCATTTCCTGTCCTTTGCCAGGAACGCGGGGGGAAATAGAACAGAACAGGTATGCCTTCCTCGTTGAAAAAGTCGAGTTGCCGGCAGTTGAAGCCGCCCCAGTCGCAGAGCACGACGGCGTCGATGGGATGGGCCCGGACGAAGCGCCGCATTTTGCACTGCATCCACCGGGCCCAAAAATAAAGCCGGAAAACCACCGTGAGGCCGATCGCGCTGCAGTTTGTGGTGTCAGAAATCCAGACCCCGCCGGTTTTTTTGACGACCCGGCCCAGATTTTTCCCTCCGAGCGCATGGACCATGTAGCCGGGATGGCGTTCCGCCAGGCATTGCGCCAGACGGGCGCTGTAGGCATCGCCCGACAAATCGCCCGCCAAAAAAAGAATCGAACGACAATGGTCGGAGTCTCGCATGAAGAAGGCTGTCATCTTTATCGAACGGCCCGCACTCCGGGAAAGCAATTTGCGGGTTACTCCGGCCCGGCCTGGCGCCCAGCGATCCGGTGGACAAACCAAGTTACGGGAACAGCCAGAACCAGCGCGCCCAAAAGATCGATCCAGGAATGATAGCCGAGGAAGACAATCAGCCAGCCGTAGAGCAGAGCCACGGGAACGGTGAAGAGCGCCGAGCGGCCTTCCAGCAAAAAGAAGGACGTCGCCACGGTGAAGAAAAATGCCATGTGGCCACTGGGGAAGTCCCCGAGATTTTTCCCCCAATGAAACCCCTGGTGAAGATGGGACAAAACATAGGTGATCAGCAGCGCCAGGCCGAAGCGGGACAGGAAGGCCCTCGCACCGCCGCGGTTTCTGAGTGTGAAAAGGCAGAAGCCGAGAAACAGGCCGAGCAGCACCGGGTTCACCGAGTCGGCCAGGAAATCCAGTTGCTGATGGGTCATGCCGCCGACTCAGGGATTCGATTGCAGGCAAAGCCTGAGCGAAAACGCGCTGGAATTCTGGCCGTTCTCCAGGCGCAGAAGGACGCGGTTAAGGCCCTTTAGGAAATGGACTTTGCGGTAGCCCTCGTTGGCCCGCCAGGGTTTGTGTTGCGTGCCACTGGCCCAGACGGGCAGATTGTTGATCCAGATTCTGGAGTAATCATCGCTGCCCACCGCGATCCAAAGATCGCGGGCCTCATCAAACCACAATTCGGTGTAGGCGTAAAAAATCGCGTAACTTTGATCGCGCGGCGGCCGCACCATGGCGGAGGAATTCTGCACGAACTGCCAGCTTACCACCCCGCCCTCGACCGGATAACTTGCATCGAGATCGATCACCGATTCCGGGGGGAACCGGGTCTCGAGGTTTCGCCGCCGGGGATGGGGAAACGGCCCGATGACCCACCACGTGTCGATGTACATCCACTTCGCGCCGACTTCGTAACCCGCGCCGTGAACCTTGCGCCCGGGAACGGAACCCCACACCGCCCCGGCGGCGGGAAATCCCGGCACCCCCGGCCCGGAGCCGAACGAAGGCCCCCCCCCGACCCCGTGCCTCCGGGCTTTCCGGAGCCCGCGCCCTGGCCGTCCGCAGCCCCTCCCTCACCCTGGCCGGCTGTCGCCGTGCCCTTCGCTCCTCCAGGGCTGCCGGCCTCAATGCTTTTCATCATTTCGGTGAGATCCACGGCGGGCTGCCCTTCCACCTCCATCGCCATGGCGGCGAGTTGCTGTTTCTGCGCCGCCTGGGCCTTCATGGCCTCGGCGGATATCGTGACCCCTTCGCTCCCGGTGGATGTTCTGCGAGCCTGGGCGGCCATCCCGCGGGTAAGCGAGAGCATCGATTCCAATTCTTTGAGGGCCTTTTCCATCGCCGCATTCTGCGCGGCGAGCGCGGCGGCATCCTTCACCTCCGTTGCCGACGCTTCCGGGGGCAATTCGCTGCGAATGGGCAGCGCCACCTGCACATATTTCTGCGCCTCGGCGAGAGGGATTTGGTTTTGCACAGCCACCTGGGCGGCGCGAATGGCCTGATAGCGCTCCGCAATGCTCTTTTCCGTTTCCACCGCCACGGTGAACAATTCTGAAAAACTCTTCCCATCCAACGAAGGAGTGGAGTTCGTTTCCGCCACCGGCATCGCTTCGGCGGCGGGGGGAGGAGAGGCCGGGGCGGACACGGCGGTCACCGCCTCGGATTGCAAAACACGCGCGTTTTGCTGGGCCTCCAAGGCCGCCGCCTGCGTGGTTTGCAATTGATCCGGCACTTTTTGCAGTGCGGCCGCCGCCTTCCCCGCCGTGTCGGCGGCCACCTTGCGGGTTTCCTCGGCCAGTTGCCGGCGCATTTTTTCCAGCTCGGTCGTGGCCGATGCCAGCCGTTTTTGGACCGGGCCGAGGGATCTCACCATCTTTTCGACCTCTTGTCGGGACTTGGGGTCAGCCGCAGCTTGCTTCAATTGCTCAATGCGTTCCTGCTGCTGCCGCAAGGACTCCTCCAGCGTCGCCCCGATGCGTTCCTTGTCCGCGATTTGTCCTTGGAGGCGATCCTTTGCACGTTCGGTTGCGGCGGCGGCGCAGAATTTTTTCGGTAACCGCCTCGCCCGGGACGGCTGGGCCACCTGCCCGCTGGTCGAGAAGGGCTTTCTGCGCATCTTCGGAAGCCGCATAGATCCGGGAGGTCCGGGCACACCTCAAGCCGCCCGCGAGATCCTTTCCGGGCTCCTGGCAAGTCCCGGCCACCAATTTCTTCCGGACAACCTCGGCCTCTGTGACATCACTCGTTTCCCCTCCCTGCCCGGACCACAGACGCTCACCGCCCTCTACCTCCTCGGCCTCGCCGTGAAGCACGGAGGCCGCTTTGCCACATTCGACGCCAGCCTTGACGCCTCGCTCATTCCTGGCGGCCCGGCAGCCTATTACCTGCTTCCCGCGGGGTAGACGAAGAGCGGCCCGATTTTCAAGCACGCCTATTCCGGCAGATCCTGACTGTCTCGAAGGAACCGCGTTCAGTGGCCTTTGGTCGGAGCGACGCCGATCACACCTTGCGAGCCGCTGAGTTTGGACCACCCATAACCGTAGGCTGTGACGGCTAGAAAGCAGATGAGGGGCACGATGAAGCTCACGGAGACGCTGCTGGTATCCGCCACATGCCCCATCACTTTCGGAACGATGGCACCGCCCATGATGGCCATGACGATGTACGACGATGCCTGCTTGGCCCGCGACCCCAGACCGTGAATGCCCAGCGCGAAGATGGTCGGAAACATGATCGACATGAAGAAGTAGCTGAGAAAAACCGCCACCACGGAAATCCAGCCAAGCTTGAGCATCACGACGGCGCAAATCACAACGTTCAGGGCCCCGTAGAGGCCGAGGATGCGATGGGCGGGGAACTTCTTGAGCAACCATGCTCCCGTGAAGCGCCCTGCCAGGAATAAGATGAAGCCGACGGAAGCAAGGGTCGAGGCCGTCTGGTTGGTGATGGTGACCGGGGCCTGCGACGTCATGTAGTTGATAAAATAGGCGAAGATGCCGGATTGGGCGGCGACGTAGAAAAACTGGGTGAGGGTGGCCGAAGAGAAATGGGGGTGGGACCAAATGCTCTGGCCACTGATGTTCCGTCCGCGGATCGCGAGGAGGACGGTGCCAGCCACGACCGAGACGGCCGCTGCGCCCAAGAAGATCCCGAGGGCGTGCGACTCGTCGTGGTCAAAGACGGTTGCGATCGCGGTCACGATCATGCCGAAGGCTGCTGAAAGGACGACGATGTTGAGCCAGATCAAGAAGGTCGACAGCCCGCGACCAGCAGCCCCGACCGTTCCACCGTGTGCCGCAGCGGGGGCCCGCCCGGACCGGACTGCGGTGCCATCGGAGTCGATTTGGTATTCATCTGCAGTCTTGATGTCGGGCAATTCCACTTTGGCGAACACGATGGCCAGGAGCAGAACCACCACGCCGACCGCCGCATAGGGCACCCAGAGGGTTTCCGCGCCCGTGCTCTTGCCTGCGGCGTCGGTCGAATAGAAGAACATCGCGCCCGCGATCGGGCCGAAGATCCAGCCGATGCCATTGCAGGACTGCGCGAGGTTGATGCGGGTGGCCGCGTATTCCTTCGGGCCGAGCACGGTGGTGTACGGATTGGCCACGGTCTCCAAGAAGGTCAACCCCGAGGCGATCAGACACACGCCCAAAAGGAACGCCCAGAAAGTGGCAATATTCGTCGCGGCGATAAACCAGAAGCCGCCCACGGCAACCATCAAGAGCCCGGTGATGATGCCGCCCTTATAACCAAGCTTCGAAGCCAACCAACCTGCTGGAAGGGCCATCAAGAAGTATCCAAGATAGTGCGCGAACTGAACCCACGCCGATTGGGATAGCGACAAATTCAACTCTTCCTGAAAATGCTTATCCATCACGTCGATCATGCCGTTGAGGAATCCCCAGAGCAGGAACAACGAAGTGATGAGAGCGAAGGTGAAGGCGCGGTTTTTTCCGTCAGGGGTGCGGAAGAGTGAGGAGGAGATCATACTGATAGGACTTCAATCAGTTTCCGTAGATTTTGACAGCCTGAAGGTGGAGGGCATCGGGACTGTCCAGTCGACGCTCGATGTTCCCGTAGTGTGCGTCCGTTCCAGGACTATGCGCGCCAGCGACGAAGCTGGTCACGGGAATTTCCCAAATGTCGGGGGCGGTCCAGATTTGCTCCCACGTCTGAGGTGCTGATCACTGAGAATTCCAAGCGGCCTCTAGCAGCTGCAAGAAATCCACTGATTCACTGTCGGCCAAGGAATACATGATATCAGCCAGCCCCCGACTGGTCGCGGTGATCTCGGGATAAGGAGTGTCGGTCACATCGACGAAACTAATCTGGCAGTTCTCGCCGGGTTTGCCTACGGTTGGACGGTGTAGGAAAACCAATGGGTGCCGACGATGTTGGGCTGGAGCACAGCATCGAGAACGTAGGCTGCGTTGCAATTGGTCACCCCCATCGGCTAACATGCTCCTTGAGCAGACCCTGGACGCATGACCGCTGCTTACGGACACGGAAATGCGCCTTGGAAGCTGCTCGGTCCCTTGTTCGAAATGGTCTCCGGTCAGGGGCGCAGCACATGATCTATTGCCATGGCGTTCCTTCATCCCCTAGCCTCGATTTTCCTCCGGGTGGGCGGGATCGCACGGCCTTCCAAGTTAGTTTGACCGCCGCAACCACCATGCAACGTTACTCCAAAACCATAACTCTCCACAACTAACATTCAAAAACCATCCTATGATCTCTCACCAAATTGCTTGCGATCTTCTCGTTGCCGGCGGCGGACTTTCCGGCATCTGCGCGGCCCTCGCCGCCGCGCGCAATGGCGCCCGGGTTGTCCTTGTGCAGGACCGATCCGTGCTGGGCGGCAACGCTTCCAGCGAAATCAAAATGCACATCGTTGGCGCCGACTGCCACGGTGCCAAACCCGGCTGCCGCGAGGCCGGCATCATGGAGGAACTCCGCCTCGAGGATGCCGCCCGCAATCCTGCCGGCGTTTACTCGCAATGGGATCTGTTGCTCTATGAAAAGATCATCCTCGAGCCCAACATCCGCCTCTTGCTCGACACCGATGTCATCGGCGTCGAGGTCGCGGACGAGGTGATCCAATCAGCCCGCGCCGTGCGGCTGTCCACCGAGGACGAGTTTGTCATCCGCGCCCGTTTCTTCGCCGACTGCACCGGGGACGGCCGCCTGGGCTCCGAGGCCGGAGCCGACTACCACATTGGCCGCGAGGCCAGGACCGACTACGGCGAGTCGCTCGCGCAGGAAGCGGCCGATCGTCAGACCCTCGGCAGCTCCATCCTCCTCACCGGCCGAGAACACGACACCCCGCAGTCCTTCGTCCGGCCCTCCTGGGCGCGCACTTTCAAAAAGGAGGACTTCAAACTCCGCCCGATTAAGAGTTTCGAATACGGCTATTGGTGGTTCGAGTGGGGCGGGCAACTTGATACGATCAAGGACAACGCCGAGATCCGCCACGAACTCCTCCGCATCACTCTCGGCGTGTGGGACTATATCAAGAACTCGGGCGAGTTCCCCGAGGCCGCCAACTGGGGTCTCGAATGGGTCGGCTCCATCCCCGGCAAACGCGAGTCCCGACGTTTCCACGGCCCCTATCGCCTCAACGAGATGGACGTGCTCAAACCCGGCCACTTCGATGACATGGTGGCCTATGGGGGATGGTTTGTGGATACGCATCCGCCCATGGGCGTGGACGCGCCGGACGAGCCGCCGTGCATCCAACACCACTTCGATCACTTGTTCCCGTTGCCGCTGCGCTGCTACCACTCGCGCAACATCGCCAACCTCTTCTTCGCCGGCCGCAACATCAGCGCCACCCACATCGCCTTCGCCAGCACCCGCGTAATGGCCACCTGCGCCGTCGGCGGCCAGGCGGTGGGAACCGCCGCCGCCCTCTGGCTCGGTGAAGCGACCAACGACATCCGCGCCCTCTCCACCCCCGCCAACGTCCGCGCGCTCCAGCAACGGCTTCTGCGCGACGACGCGTTCCTCCTGGAGCGCCGCAACGAAGATCCCGCCGACCTCGCCCGCACCGCCCGGGCCCGCGCCACCAGCGGCGAAGACACCGCCGCCCTCGTGCTCGACGGCGTCCCGCGCGATCTGCGCGCCGCCTTCGGTGCCTGGTCTTCGGATAGCGTCCACGCCTGGATTTCGGAGGAACTACCCGCCGCCTTGACCCTCGAGCTGACTGCGCCCGCTTCCATCCGCGAGATCCACCTGACCTTCGACAGCGGCTTCGAGAAAGAGCTCATTCTCACGCCGAGCCATCACCATCAAAAGATCAGCGCCCCACGCGGCCCGCAGACCAAACTCGTGCGCCACTATCGCCTGAAGATCGACGGTGTGGTCGTGCATGAGGAAACCAACAACATCCTGCGCAAACGCGTCCACCGCCTACCCGAAGCCGTCGCCGGACACACCGTCGAAGTTGAGTGCCTCGCCACCCACGGAGCCCCGGTTGCGCGAATCTTTGAGGCACGTGCTTACGCAGACTAAAACACGCGAACCCATCCGATAGCATCAACCCATGAAACCTAACCCCCCTCCTCGAACACCACACGCGCAAGGCTTCGGTGCTTTATCATGCCGGCTCGGAAACGAAAGCGCGTATCACGGCACGCCTGGGCGGGTTCCGCCATGCCTGGTTGGAAGCGGGCAGGTCGGAAAAGTCGTTATCCTTCGTGCCCATTGCCTGGAGCCACAGTTCCTTCCAAGTCGCGCTCCATGTGCAGGCCTTCCTTGAAAAGCATCCTGCCCACGGCACCTACTTCGTGACCGATGGCCGTTTGGCGACAAGCTTTCTGGAGGTCCTCTCTTACCAGGGGATTCAAGTCCCTAAGGAAGCCGCCCTCATTGGATACGACGGTGCCCAGCGGGGCGAACTGACCGACCCGCCCATGACGACGATTCAGCAGGACATGGACCGCATCGCCGAGTCCGCGATCGGGTGGATTCAAAAAGTTGCCAGCGGTGACGAGCGAGGCGACGGGGTTTTGGAACGCATTGCTCCGATCCTGATCAAGCGCAGTTCATTTTAGGGAGCCCCACTTTCGCCCGGATGGGGACCGGGATCAATCGATGCTTGCCCGGCTGAGAATAATGAAAGGTCCGAACAAATGGCGGGACGAGGAATAGCAATTAAGGCCCCGCCCAACAAATAGGGACACGCCTGGATTTTGTCTCACGATTGTCTCAAGATGGCTCCACTTACTGACTTGAACCCGGGTCAACTCCTGACGGGGAAAGGGAATCGAAACCACGCATCCGCTCGGTCCACCTGAACCGGTGGGGGCGCCCCTTGCGGGCCACCGTCCGGACCAAATACGGTTCGGTCAAAGTGGTATGGAAGGATGTGGCCGAGGGTCGGTGCTGGTTCTCCAGCGGCACCGGGGATGCCAAGCGGGAGGCTGTTCCCGCCATCGAGCACATCGAACGGATGGGCCAGTCCGTGCACTGACCGCCGATGGATGAGCGGAGAAACTCACCTGCACTCGGGGTGGGTTTCTTTTAGCTATCTAGAGTCTGTCCGAAAGCAGCAGAACAAGGCGGGGAGAGGAGGAGCGGGTAAAAAAGTTCGGACAAGAACGGCGCAAAACGCTGCCCAGCCCGAAATCGTGTGGTTATAATTTTGTCGCTGAAAAAGTCTCAACTGCCTTTCGGCTTATGGCTCTGGGGGGACAGTCACTTTATAACTACCTGAGAAAGAATGGGCAAGGGATTGTATTTGTCGGGAGGCCGTGAATAAGTTGGCATGGCGGTTGCTTTTCGAGGGTCTCTGGAGCAGCGGGATTAGTGCAAGTATTTTCCAGACAGACGGTTTGCGGTTTTGTCGGCAGGCGGGGGGATTTGGAGTTAGGCCGGTGCCGGCGGGAACACGGCCCCATATTTTAAAACACATAAGCAATGGGCAGGGAAGAACCCTGCATGGTTCCGGAGGTGAGGATTTCTTTGGCGCAGGCGTGGCCGATGCGATAGGCGACCAGGCGGTCGCTGACGGGGTCGATCAACTCTTCGAGACCGAGCCAGAAGATCTCGAGGCGGTCGGCTTCCAGCCGGCACTCAAAGAAGGAGTATTGGACCCGCACACCGTGATCCCCGCAGTAACGGGCGGCTTTTGCGAGGCGTTTGTGATCTGTGATGTCGTAGCCAACGAGGGTGAGCATTTGGTGGTGCCCGTGCCAACGGTTAGAATGAGGAGATTGTTATTCATGGAGTCAGCACACGAAGCTTCAAACCCAGCGGGACAAAAGCCGCAAAATCGTCTGCGTTCACGGTTGCCAAGTCCGCACCAGCGAGGATGGCCGTCGCGGCAATCATCGTGTCGAGACGGGTGCGGCGTTTCGAGCCAGTGCGGTGAAAAAGCTCGCCGGCCAGGGCGGCGGCGGGTTGGTCGAAGGGAATGATGCCACCTGTGAGAATGCGGTGGAGAACTTTCTCCCGGTTTGGATCGATTGGACGCGACTTGAACTCTGCCCATGCACAGGCTGAAGCAGCGCATGCGCCATTCGTGTGAATCAGACGGTCTGCCGTTGGCGCGTGAAGATCGTTGGGATTCGCGACGGCGATCAGCAGGTTGGCGTCGAGATGAATCATTTTTTCGCAGGGGACTCGTCGGACTGTTGCAGACGGGCCTTCTCCTTTTCCCGTTCTTCCTCGATTTCGGCATCGCGATCCCTGGCTTCCCGCAGTTCGCGGCCGAAATCGGCTCCCCATCCTGACGGATGCTGGGGATTGGCCTTGAGCCACTCAAACGCTTCGCGGGGTGACATGGCGGCGATCTCTTGGTCCGTCGGAACCTGGGAAACGGAGGATATTGGAATTTCGCTCTCAGCTTTTTCAAGCACCCTCCGCAGGGTCTCCGATTTGGAAATATCCCACCGCTTGGCCAATCGCTCCAAGCGGGCAGCAGTGGCCGGATCGAAGGCAACAGTCGTGCGGATCGTCATGGTGGCCATAATTAAATTATGGTATGCGCATACTACGAATATCGCAAAGGAATTTCATGCGCTGTTCGGGAGTCCTGATGAAACCCGCCTCCAACCTTGTGGTTGCGAGAAACAACGATAAGCCGTCGCGGGAAATTCATTTTAGAAAGAGACTCCGGGAAATTTAGCCCGCCGCAGTTTCCACCAAAGGATTCCAAACTTTTTGGAAACCCAGGTTGTGAAAATCCTTCACATTCGCCGTGGCGAACTCGGTCACGCCCTGACGGACGAGGGTGAGCGCGGTGCGGGAGTCAAAGATCCGGCGACGGGCAAATGGCCGTTGAGCTGCCTGACACCAAAGCTCATCATGCACTTCACGGCTGTCGGGATCAAAACCGAGGAGCATCCAGCGGGGATGACATCGGTAGGCAGCCACAAGAGCAGCCGCCCCGGATTCGTTTAACGGCTTCGCCAGCACGGCTGGGTTGCGAAGCAGCACATAAAACTCCACTAAAATAAATTCCGAGATGGCAACATCCTGACGCGCGATAAGGCTGCGCATAAATTCCAGCGCCCTGCCATGATCCGGGCTGGCGGTATTCGCCGCATAAAGCAGGAGATTGGCGTCGATGGAAAGCATGAGGGTCAGCGCGGTGGAGGTCGGCAGGTCGCTTTAGGGGAGACGGGGCTCCAGATCGTTCAGCGCGGCAGTGTGGAGTTGCCGGGCATTCAACCCCTTCCAACCGAGATTCCGCGGTGTCGGCAAAGACCATTCCCCCTCCTTCATGGGCTCAGCCGGATAGCGCGCACAAAACTGCTCGACCGCACGGCGGAATGTCTCAGCCAGGGACCATTCGCGTTCCGCAGAGAAATGCTTCACCCTACGGTAAAGGTCGTCAGGAAGTTGAATCTGGGTCTTGATCATAGGGAAACGCTACATCTCCATCATTTTGATGTCAAATTGTGGCTTTGGTTGATCGTCAGCGGAACAGGCGAAATAGGTTCCCCTTCCGCTACGTTTCCAAATGCCGCTTAGAGGAACGCGGAATGCGTTTCTTGCTTTTGCGTTAATGGGGCGCTCGTCAGATAGCCCTGCCCTCGCCGGTTTGGCGGGAAGCACGAGGCCAAACTGACTAACAACGACGAAAAGCAGAATGGCTCAAGACGCCAAGGGTTTCATCTCCCGCTGCACGCTGACGGCCGGCGGAACGCACCGAAGCGCGATGAGTATGCGGACAGGGAGGGCGCGTCATGGGGGACAAAGCTTGGAACTAACTTCATTCAGTAGGCGACCAATCTCCTTCGGATGCTGGCGGAGCGTTTGGATACCTTGGCAAAGAGTGGCATCGGCTTGATGGCGACCATCCCAGAGGGCCACCAGGCGGAGCCCGCCATCAAGGTGTGCGGCGCGGAGAGGAAAATTCTCATTCGAGGAGAACCGGGCCATCACGCGACGCGGTTGGCCCGGATCGCGCTTTCGATTTCCGCCGGATTCGCCTCGACGTAAGCCCGTGCGGCGGCAAGATCGGCTGCGTTGAGTCCCGGATAGTCTTGCAGCAACTCCCCATCGCTCACTCCCTGGCGCCGGGCCTCCTCAAGCATTCAGACGGCAATGCGGGTATTCCCGATGCACGCCTCCCCGCCACAAACCCCCGGAGTTTTCCCGATGGACGCGGCGGGATGCCTGGCTTTCACAAACAGAACAAAGTCGAGCACCTCGGCCTGGACCGGCTCTGGGGCGGACTCGATTTCTGTCAGCAGCCGTTGTATGAGAACGCTCATATTTGTGATCCCGTTATGTGGAAAAAGTTGTGCATGGTGGGGGTTCCGTCAATGAAATCATGCTCCCCACCGTCGGGCAGCGCGATGAGCCGAAAAATTGATCGGGAAGACCGTGAGGTTGCGCTGCTCGACATCCGTGCGGTGCCCGGTCGGGCGGAACGTCAGCACGACAATCTCCACGCCGATCATTCCCCAGCCGTTTGGCCGCGTCCAGCGAGGCCGCCTCACCAAAGAGACGCCAATCAGAGACCAGCGCGAAAAGAATATAGGCGAGCTCGTGAACGTCCCAAAGCCGCGAGATGCGAACCTCGGGCAGATAGGTGCCGAGGTAGCCGTCGGGATCCTGGCTCGCAAGCAAGGCGTCGAGCACATGGCGGCGGAGTGCCAGCAATTTTTCGTCCCGCGTGCCGGCTGCAAAGCGGGTCAGGCCCTCAAAGGTTTTCCCCAGCCCGACGTAGAACCCTGCCTCGCTTTTCTTTTCCTGGAACGGACGCAAAAAGTCTTCATCCCAGTTAAGAGCAAGCAGGTTTCCGCGCCAGGTCAGGTCGTAGCGCTGCCCGAGCCACCCGCCAAGGGTGAGAGCGCCGACAGGCAACGCTGTGGCGAACGGGCGTGCTCTTGTGTTAGCCGGATTTTCGTGGGCAGCCATAACCGGTTAGGAGTTAAGCAAAGCTTTCTCGCCGGGATCGAGAAGTTGGATCACGTGGTGGACTTGAAATGGGCGCCTGACCAGGCTGCGCGCGCTGTTCCACTGCATCATGCAGACATGATTGGAGGTCGCGAGGATGACGGGTTCCCCGGCGGCGTCATCGAGAAAAGCGGATTTTCGGGCGAGGATCTCGCGGGCGTTTTCGGGCTTCTGGATATTGTAGATCCCTCCCGACCCGCAGCAGTCCTTGGCGCACGGGGCGAGTTCCCATTCGTAGCCCGTGGCATCGAGCACGGCTTTGGGGATGCCATCGGCTTTCTGCCCATGCACTAAATGGCACGGCAGATCAACATAGACACGGGCATTGCCTGCGACCCGCGGGCGAGGCTTGATTCCTAACCCGCCCAAAAACCCGAGCACATCGCGAACCGGCGGTTTCCCATCAAGCGTTTTTGCGAGAGCGAAGCCGCAGCCGGCGGAATTGCTGACCACGCACTCGACATCATGTCCGTCGAAGGCCTGCCTGTTTTTTGCACGAAGCGCCTCGACGCCGTCCAGCCCGGTGTGTTCCTGAAACGCTCCGCAGCATCCCTGGTCATCAGGAATGACGACCCGGACGTTGTTCTCGATCAGCACGCGGACGGTTGCAAAATTGATCTCGCGGAACATCGCCTCCATCAGGCACCCGGTAAGCAGGGCGACCCGCGGGCCGTCGGGTTTTCGCAGCGCCATGAACCGCCGGGCATAGGCCGCGGTGGATTCCAGCACGGCAGGGCGTCCTGGAAAAACCAGCGGATGCGGGAGAAATCCGAGGCTCCTCAACGCCCGGACCGGGGTCAGCGCGAGATTGAAAAGTGCGGGATACCCGACCGCCATCGCAGCAACCTTCAGCTCCAGCTTGGGTTTAAAGCGCCCGGTTGCCACGTGTTCATGCCGGGTTTTTTCAAAGATTTCGCCATAGGGCACCCCGGCCGGACAGGCGGTTTCGCAGGCGAGGCAGCCCACGCATTCCGAGGTGTAGAAATCCGTCATCGGCTCCGCTTCCAGCCTGCCCGCAGCCTCTTCCCGCCAGATCCGCAGACGCCCGCGCGGCGAATTGTTCTCGTCCCCGGTGAGTTGGTAGGTCGGGCACACCTCAAGGCAGAAGCCGCAGTGCACGCACGCGGAAAGCGGGTCGAACTGAGGAAGCGCGGCGGTCTGTTTCATGGCAGCCCCCATTCTTTGCGCAGCGTTAAAATCCAATCAGCCTCGGGCGAGGCCGGCGCGTTTGTCCGCACATGACGGCTGCTCCAGTCGCCGCCAATGGCATACAGTTCCTTCTCCAGCGGACGAGCGAGCAGGAGGATCGCCTCCGGGCCGGGGTCTGCCAGAAAAAGGTGAACGACCCCGCAACAGCAGAGGGCCACACACTTTGTGCCGGGGTGCTCCGCAAGACGCAGCGCCGTATCCAGGACAAGCGCGGGAGATGTCTTGATCACGAGATCCGGGCACCCATCGAGCGGCAAGCCCGGCGAGTGGTCGAGCGAAAGACGGTGTTTGTCGGCCATCTTGGAGAGAAAATCCATATAGGCATCCCCTTCCCCGGGCGGACAATTCACGGCAATCCGGAGCAATGGACCGCATCCCTGTGCCGCAAGAAAATCCATCGAGTCGAACCAATGGATCCACGACGTTTGCAAGATCTCCGCTGCCGCCATCCGCAACGGACTCAGATCCCCCCGCAGGAAGAATGTTTGCACCACATCGCAGGCGGGCCGCAGCCGCAACACGTAGTCCACCGGCCCCCCGTAGCGGCCAGTCGTTCCGAGCAAAAACCGGAGCAGATCGTATCCCGTGGTCGATTTGACGACGCGCTCTCCGACCCGCACGCGGCGCCCGTCGGGTAACTCCCAGTTCATCCCGGTGATGTTGTCGCAGTAGGGGCCGAAGCGGGATGAAGCGGGAGCAAAGGGGCTGGCCGCCACCTGATCGCAGAGACGCGCGCTTTCATCCACCACCAATGGAAACCTCAGGCCGTGCAGCGCGGCCTCCCGCTCGATCTCCGCCGCATCGCTCCCGGACGGCAGGCAGAGCACGCCGTCGGTCGCATCGATAAACGGCTCGAAAAGCCTCTCCTCCATCAACGCCTTCATGCCGCAAACCGCCTTTCTGGAAAAACTTTCAGAGGATTGAACACGTGGCGCGGATTGAAGATTTGCGGAATGGCAAGCTGGAGACGCAGCGAGTCGGGGCCGAAGACCATCCCCATATACTCGGACTTGTCATTGCCGATGCCGTGCTCGCCGGAAAGCGTTCCCCCGACCGCAACGACCCGCTCCATCAGCCGCTTGCTGATGCCTTCGACTTTTTCCAACTCCTCCGGCTTGGAAGAATCGAAGAGAAAATTCGGATGCAGGTTGCCATCCCCGGCATGCATCACGGTCACTGCCGGAAACCCCGCCTGGTCGGCTTCATCGTAAATCAGTTGAAGTAACTCGGCCAACGCCCGCTTGGGAATCACCGCGTCTTGAACCAGGTAATCCGGACTGATCTGCCCGAGAAGCCCTCCCATGGCCTTGCGGGCCTGAAAGAGATTTTTCCGCGCTTCCGGGCTGTCGCCGAATTGCACGTCCTTCGATCCCGCCGACCGCAGGACTTCCGCCACCGATTCGACGCGGCGGTCAACTAAGGCGGCCGGACCGTCGATCTCGGTCACAATCATAAAGTGATCTTTTGGCAGGCCCATCGCCATGGAACTGCTCTCGACCAACGCCACCGCACGCGGATCCATGAGCTCGATCGCCACCGGAAAGGCCGGATGCCGCACCAGCCCGTGAATCGCCCGCTCGGTGGACGCCAGATCGGCATACGTGGCGCGAAACGTCCACGCCTTTTCGGCCCGCGGCGTCAGCCGCAACCAGAACCGCGTGAAGGCCCCCAGCGTCCCCTCGGAACCGATCATAAGCCGCTTCCAGTCCTCCTGCCACCGGCCCCGCCCTCCGGCCGGCCCGCCAAACCGGTGCACCGAGCCATCCAGCAGGACCACCTCCACGCCGAGCACATAATTTCCCGTCACCCCGTAGCGAAAACAATGAGCCCCCCCCGCATTGGACGCCACATTGCCACCGATCGTGCAGACCGGACCGCTCGACGGATCGGGCGGATAACACAGACCATACGGTGCAAGCGCCTGATCCAGCCGGTTCAAATTCACGCCGCACTCGACCTCGCACCATAAGCCCTCTGGGCAAATCTTCCGGATCGCCCGAAGCCGTGATGTATGAATCACCACCCCACCCTGCGCCGCTACCGGCCCCCCCGACAACGAGGTCCCCGCTCCACGCAGACAAATCGGCACCCCTTTCAAAACCGCAATGACGCGCGCCAGATCATCCGCATCCGCCGGGATCACCACGGCATCCGGAGGGAACGTCTTATATCCGAGCCCGTCCGAGGCGTAGCCCGCCATCTGCGCCGGCGACGTCATCACCTGCGATTTCGAGCCCGCTCGTCGCAGGAGGTCTTGAAGAGACTGGAAATCCGGGGGCACTTTCGGGCAGTTTACAGGAGACTTTTATCGGGTCAATATGTATAGTGGCCCGAGAAAGAGGACAACCCCCTCCCAATGGACTTTGGATTTGCCGCCCGGCAGACGACTTTTCAAGATGGAACCCATGTCACCGCTCCAGGAAAAAGCCCTTCGTTCGCTGGTCGCGCGCCTGAACAAAGCTCGCGTCGGAGATCCCTTGCCGCCCGAGCGCGAACTGTCGGAGAGCGCCGAAGTCACCCGCACGGTGATCCGCGGTCTGCTCTCCACGCTGGAGGCTCAGGGTCTGGTGAGACGCGACGATCGCCAATGGGTTTTACTGAAACGGATCCCCCCATCGCTCCTTCCCCGTTCAGAAAATGCGTCCGTCTCCAAGCGCCAGAAGGTCAAAGAATGTCTCCTGATCCGACTCGGGAGCGGCGATCTGAGGCCAGGCCAGCAGATCTCGGAGCTGGCCATCTCGAAGCAGCTCGGGGTGGCGAACATCTCGGTGCGCGAAGCATTGCTCGAATTGGCCCCCCTCGGGATTTTCTCAAAAAACAAGAGCCGGCAGTGGGAGGTCACCGCGTTCGAGGAGGATAAAATCCGGGAGCTGCGCGAGTTTCGCGAGATCATCGAGATGTTCTGCCTGCGAAAGCTCCTCGCGGATGGAATGCCCCGCGATCGTCGCCTGGAGATCCGCGCGATCCGCGCGAAAACACAGCGCGTCGCGGCCAGCCGCCGCCCCTCGGCCCGCGAGATTCTCGCCGTTGACCTCGGATTCCACCGCTTCCTGCTCGAAGCCTCGGGAAACCGGCTGCTGGTCGAGCGATCTGCATTCATTTACCTCATCATCGAATTCCAATTGGCCGTCCCCTTTTTTCTCCATAAACGCGGCCTATTCGGGCTGAAGCAGCATTTGACCATCCTCGATGCCATCCTCGCGGAGGATCTGCCGTTGGCCGAAAAGAATTTGCTCATCCACCTCCAGGCCGCAGAGGAGACATTTAGCTCCATCGCACAGCGCCTGGGCTGAATCAAAGCGCGCGAGCGCCGCTACTTCCTTCTCCCGTTTCAACGCAGCGAGGTGGGTCAGGATAAAAACCGAAAGTGAGGTCGTTCCGGTGAATAAGAAAATCCGTGCTTCAGGACTGCGTCGATATCGGCGAGGCACTAACATCCCGATCTCCCAACGAGAGAGGTGAAGGCAGTGCAACATTTTGTCTGGAAAAGCGGGGAAGCTCACCATCGGATCGCCCCAAAAAAACGGGGATGTTCAGTGGCTCTATGCCGTCGCGGATGGGGAAATACCACGATTCACAGCCATGCCTGAAACCGCTTCCGGCATCCGAGCCGAACTGGAAAAGGCCGGAAGTTGGCGAGAGAAATACGTTCCTGTTCCTCCCAAAATCACTGTGAGGATCGAAAATGTTGCCGGATAGGATGCCGGAAATTTCCGCACGCATCGCGCGCGCGATGGCTCAATGGGTTACGGAGAAAACTTCCCCTTGCGCCGCTGCCTGTTCCTTCACCATGCCGAAGACTTTATCGGGGACGTCCGGCCAGGCGATGGGGCCGAACGAATTGACCGCAAAGCCGAACCCCTCCTTCATCTTGCCGTCCTTGGCCGAGCGTCCCGTTGCCGGGATTGCCGTGGCGTTTACGGTGCAAGTGTCGAGCATGATGCGGATAGAACCGGAGCTTGTCAGCGATTGCGGCGGGGACGGGGTCATGTCGTCCGGGGAAATGAAACCGCGGACGGAGCTTTCAACGATCTGCTTCGCCTGCTCCCGTGTCACCGCGCAGGCTTTTCCATCATCCTTGATTGTCGAGCGGGAGCTTGAAACCGCGCACCCGGAGAGAGTGATCGCGAGGAAAAGCCGGGGGATTGCTTTCATCGGGCTTGAACCTTCTCAACCGTGGCAAAAACAATTTCCGCCTTCGGGAAGTTGCCGGGATACGGGATCGGGTTGGATGTTCTTTGACCGAGGAGAAGCCTTCCCTTCCCCGGCCGCTCGCAAAACTTGGCCGCCTTCTCCCCGGCATATTCAACGCTAGAGGAAACCGGGACATATCCCGTGGCCCCTTGAATGAAGAAACGATCAATGTCTTTGTCTGGAATGTTGTGACTCCTCAGCCCCGGGGGAGCGTTGAGCTTTCCGAATACCGCTGAACCGGGGTTTCGCAGGCACCGCCGACAGGCGCAGCACAGACGATAAGGAAGGAGAACAATTTCGCGTTCGAAGATTTGCCTACCCGGTTGAACCTCGCAAGGCGGCCGCGATCTTCGGACTCGAAATCAGAGAGCCGAGAATCTTCGATGTTTCCGCAAGGACGGTCTTACGGGCATGAAGAACTGGATTGAGGATGTCCCCGCCAAGGCTTCGCCGTCCCTCAAACGAATCGGACGCAAGAACCTGCCCGGAGGGACTGAGGACTTCAACAGTCACACTGGCAGTCAGTTCCGTGCGGATCAGAGTGTCACTTTCCCATTCCCGTATCGTAATGAGAACGAGCTTGGAAGCACCGGAAGCTTTCAGGCGAGAGATGGCGGAATCGCGGCTTGTGACAGAAAACGAGGTCACGGCCTGCGCTTTGACACCTGCATCGCGCAGGCTCCCGGCGACTGCTGCCGATAAATCTTCGGAGAGCGGCGCTTTGCTCCTTGTGAAAACCCGGAAGGGGTTCCCAAATCCCCCGCGCGTCATGCCCACGTAGCTGTCCTCAATTTCGCCCCGAAGGAGGTATTCGCGGCGGTCAATCGTCGCAACGGCAACCGCAGAGGACTTGACGGGCGGGGCGACTGTTGCGCGAACGCTGGCATAATCATAGCGGTTTCCCATGGCACACGCTCCGAGCAGGGCGCAAATCGTCAACAATCCAATCCATTTCATGGAGGGAAGAATTGTCGAATTGCGAAGCGGAAGCAAGGACGCTTCCAACTTCGCGGAGCAAGCAAAGCCGGTGGGACTTTCCTAAACCCTTTCAGGGTGGGCATTCAGGAGTCTCCTTGGCTCCTGACGCGGTGCCGTTTTGCTTTATCTCGTGTGAAAAGAGGGAACGAACTTTATCCGGTTTCCGGTAACGAAGTGCCCGGCGCAATCGGACGAATCCCCTTTTGGCACCGGGCGAGTGTTCGACGTTTGGAAATGTTAGCATTTGTTGGTATTTTCCAAGGCTTTCAAACTCAGAAAGAGTGTGAAGATTTTCCTCACCTTCCGGGTAGCTTGACTTCCAAGGGTAGAAACTGAACATCTCGAAACATCGGGGAATCTGCCTGACTTTCCCGCCGATTTTTAGCAGTTTCTGCCAGTTTTTTTAGCAGTCCGTTAGAGTTCTTCGCCGGTAAACGCTTTGTGAAAAAACAGCGGGTAGAGGGATCGAACCCACGCATCCGCTCGATCCACCTGAACCGGTGGGAGCGCCCCTTGCGGGCCACCGTCTGGACAGAATACGGTTCGGTCAAGGTGGCGTGGAAAGACGTGGCCGAGGGTCGGGATTTCTGGCCGTGGAGCGTAGCGGAACTGCCAGAAATCCCGGCCATCGGATCGCCCCAAAAAACGGGGGTGTTCAGTGTCCGGCCACAGGTGGTTTGATGAGGTTTGAAAAGCAAAACCAAACCCATCCCATGACCGAACACGACCAAACTATCCTCAATCCTGAAATCCTCAACACCATCCTTGAACACGGTCTCGAGGGCCTCCCAGACGCCCTGAGTCTGCTCATCAACCACGCCATGCTCATCGAGCGAAATCACCACCTCCAGTCCACGCCCTACCAGCGTCACGACGCGCGCACTGGCTACGCCAACGGCTTCAAGCCCCGCTCTCTGAACACCCGCATCGGCACCTTGGACCTCTTAGTCCCACAGACCCGCGACATCACCCCCGCCTTCTTCCCCTCGGCTCTAGAACGAGGCCAACGCAGCGAACGCGCCCTCACCATTGCCATCGCCGAACCGACCGCAGGGAGATAGCCTGCCGCAGGCAGCCCGAAGGGCGGAGCGCAGCGACGGCAAATGTATGTTCAACCCGAACTCCGAAGTTGGAGATAAAATTCCGGGTTAAAAGCCTCCTTCCGTGACCGCTACACAGGAAGCGGGATCCAACTTCGGCGAAGTTGGAATAACCCATCGCAATATGGCTTCTATGAGCGGGTTATGCTTTTCGAATCCGCC
>CAMASH010000060.1 GCA_945860745.1 Chthoniobacter flavus
CTTTTGCATCCTTACGCGCCATTCATCACCGAGGAACTGTGGCATGGACTGGGTTTCGGCGAGGGGAGTATTCAATTCGAGGAGTGGCCGAAAACAGGCGGCGCGGCACCAGAGCCCAAAGCGGAAGCCGTTTTCCGGGCCGTGGCCCAGGCCCGCACCTTGCGGGCCACCTTTAACTTGCCTTCCAGTAAACGCCTGCGCTGGTTGCTTCAGCCCGCGGCGGATTGGGTGAAAGCCGAGGTCCCCGCGCTCGCCGTGCTCGTTCATGCGGAAACGCTGGAAATCGTGGAGCAGCGCCCCGCCGGGTCTCTGGCTTCCTGCCCGACCGAAATTGGTGTTTTCTACCTGCCTCTGGACGGTGTGGTTGACCCGGAAACGGAAGGAAAACGGCTGGACGGTGAATTGGAAAAAGTGCGGGCGGAGATCGAAAAAGTGCAGCGTAAGCTGGCCAGCGAGACCTTCGTGCAGAATGCTCCGCCCGAGATCGTGGCCGACCACCGCCAGAGGCAAGCGGATTGGGAAAACCGTCTTGCCGCTCTGCGAAGCGCCCGCGAGGCACTGGGTTGAGCTTGACTGATTCCCTATCACAAGCGACCCGGTTGTTCAGATCTTCATGACGGTCACCGTGGCGAAATCGTAACAATCCTCCCGTTGTCTTTGCCGCGACCCTTGGCATTCTTCGCCCACATCAATTGATCCGCTCTGCGGATCGGCCGGGCTGTTGACGGTACAAGGGGAAATTCTGCACCCGAAATGCGGCAAAAACTTCGCTGCAACCTCAACGTTTCGCCGTTTTTCGGCACATTGGACATTGCATAAGGTTTCGACTCATCACAATCCCATTCCAACATCAATTCTTATGAAAAAAACTACAGTTTCCGTAGTCGCCCTAACCCTTTTGGCTTGGGTGCACTCCTCCAGTGCGGCATTAGTTATCACCGAAGTCATGAGCAGTTCCGCTCACGCGGGTGGAACAAACAATGGTGATTGGTTCGAGCTCACAAATACCGGTCCCTTGGCACTCAACATCACTGGATGGTCATGGGACGATAACTCCAACACCGCTGGCTCAGCGACTTTCGGGGGTTATACATCCTTCGCGGCCGGCCAGTCCGTCATTTTTTCCGAAGAAACAGTTGGAGCGGAGGCGGCTTGGATTACAGATTGGGGCATTACTGGAGTGACCGTTGTCAATCTGGGCAACGGAGCTTTTCAGGGGCTCGGAGCCGGCGGTGATGCCGTGAACATCTACAACGCAAGTAATGTTCTGGTTGCCAGCGTGACATTTGGGTCGGCTACGACCGGATTCTCGTTTGAATGGGACACCCTTGGAAACTCACTCGGCCTGAGTGCGATCGGTCAAAAAGGTGCCTTCCAAGCTGCGGAAAATGGCCAGACAGCTGGAGCAGGCCCCGGAGTTGACGTCGGTTCCCCCGGTGTTGCCGTCCCGGAACCCGCCGCCGCCATGCTCCTTGCCAGTGCGGGGATGATGCTCTGGGTGCTCCGCCGCAAGCGGACACTGGCATGACCCGGAAGGGAATTAGCTTGTTTGCTCCATTCGGGGAATCTCGGAGCGCAACTTCTCACTTTCGCGACAGTGGTGGAAATCCCAGCCAGGATGGGCGTGCTACCTGTATTCCGTCGCCGTTTCACAAGTTGACCCTGTGCGAGTAGGCAAGGCAGGCTTTGCTTTCCGCCGGGAGTCTGACAGATTTCTGACATGTTCCCGCCCGCCGTTTCCGACCACCTGCACGTTTTCATCATGGCCGGAGGCAGTGGCGAGCGCTTTTGGCCGCTCAGCCGGGCCAAAACACCCAAGCATCTCCTTCGGCTGCTGGGCGACCGGACGTTGATCGAAATGACGGTGCGCCGCCTCGAGGGGCTTGTGCCTTGGGAGCGGGTCTATGTTCTCACCAATGCCGCTCAGGCGGAAGCGGTGCGTGCGGAGCTGCCTTTTCTCCCTCTCGAAAACATCCTTGCCGAGCCGGAAAAGCGCGACACTGCGCCGGCCTGCGCGTTGGCCACTGGCTTTGCCCGCACGCGGGACCCTCAGGCGGTTTGCGCGCTTCTGCCGGCGGATGCGATGATTCACAACATAGCGGTTTTTCAGCGCCAGCTGTGCGAAGCCGCGGGGGCGGCGAGTCAGCGCGACGCTCTCGTCCTTTTCGCCATCTCACCCACCTTCCCTGCGACGGGATTCGGGTATGTGCATCTTGAGGATGCCGACGATGGCGCGTGCCGTGTTCTCCGTTTCGTGGAAAAACCCGATCAGTCCACGGCTGAGGAGTATCTCCGTTCCGGTCAGTATGGCTGGAACGCCGGGATGTTTATCTGGAAGGCGGAGGTCTTCTTGCGGGAAACGGAACGGCAGGTTCCCGCCATCGGGAAATTCATCCGCGAGTTTCCGGCCGCGGGATCGGGGGACTACATCGCCGCGCGCTTTCCCGCGCTACCGAAGATTTCCGTGGACTATGCGGTGATGGAAAATGCCGCCGCCGTGCTGGCCATCCGGGCGCGCTTCGATTGGGATGACGTCGGTTCCTGGACGGCGCTGCCGGAACATTTGGGGCGCGATGAGGGCGGCAACACGGCGCGGGGTGAAGTGGTGCAATGGGAATCGAAAAACAACGTCGCCATTTCCAGCGGCCGCACGATTGCGTTGTGCGGGGTGACCGACCTCGTGGTGGTGGAAACGCCCGACGCCATTTTGGTCTGCCATCGCGACGCCGTGCAGGACATCAAGAAACTTCAGCCCCTGCTGAAGGAATCGCTGCGGTAGCGCGCGTCAGCCCTTGGGCGCCGGTGCGGCGGCCGTGGCTTTGGTGATGGGGGCGAGTTTGGTGCCCTCGGGCATGAGCAATTCGTATTGCTGCGAGTCGACCGGTTGATCGGGCTCGGGATTCGTGAAGGCGATTTTCACCAGTTTCTCACCGTTCTTCGCGCCGTCGAGGGGAGCGATGGACAAGACCCGCGCAAGCTGGGTCGCGCCCGATCCGGCCACCCGCAGCGGGATGCTGGCACCCACCTGGAGACTCTTGAGGATCTGGCCGCTGAGGGGGATATCGGTCACAATATTCGTCGTGTCGGCGACCGTGACGACGATGTCCCCGGCATTGACCCGCTCGCCCGGCCGCTGGGCAATCTTCACGATGGTCCCCTGGATCGGGCTGCGGATGGAGCGCATCTCGAGAAGCTTTTCCGCCAGCTCCAGGTCCAGCTTGGCCAGCTTCTTGTTGAGATAGGCCTGGGACACTTTTCCCCGGGTGGCGTCGGCTTCACCCTGGGCGATCTGATGCTGCCATTCGCTGATCTGGCGTCGGCGAAAACGAAACTGACTGTCCGCCAGGGCCGCTGATTTTTGCTTCATTTCGCCGAGAATGGACTCCAGCTGGGCATCGCTTTCCGCCTTGAGTTTGGCCGCTTCGTAGGCGTGCAATTGACGGGCATGATCGAGTTTGACAATCAGGTCGCCCGCCGCGACCCCGTCGCCCACCTCGACTTCCCAGGTTTCGACCTGGCCGCCTTCGCGGGAGTAGCCGAATTCGATGGCGGCCGGTTTGGGATCTTTTACGGCCAGCGGGGTCTGGCCGAACGAGAGAGCCGCCGTTCCAGCCAGGAAAAGCATCAGCCCTGCACCGCATGCATGAGATTTCTTCACTCCGGCCAGAGTCTGGCCGGTGCTGGGCTTTTGTCAAATTTCGATCCGGTAGAGCGGGTTCCGGGGGGAGCGGAGGTTGACCGATCAATCGGACCTGGGGACCGGTGAACGCGGCGGCGAGGCAAGCCGGCTTCAGTTCGGGGGTTGTGGCAGGAAGCGAAGTTCTGTCATGATGGAGTCCATGGCAATTCTCGGCCAACGCAATCAACTTTCCGTCCTCCGTGAGGCCCCGCCCGGATTCTTCCTGGATGGGGGGCCTTTGGGTGAAATTCTCCTGCCCCGCCGCTACATCACTCCGGAGGCCGGACCGGGGTCCGTCCTGGATGTGTTTGTCTATCGTGATTCGGAGGATCGCCTGGTGGCCACGACGGAGACTCCGCTGGCCATGGTGGGGGAATTTGCCTTCCTGCGGGTGTTGAGCGTGCGGCCGGGGCTGGGGGCGTTTTTGGATTGGGGATTGAGCAAGGATCTCCTGCTGCCCCGTCGCGAGCAGACCGGTTTCCTGCGCGAGGGGGAGTTGCTGGTGGTCTATGTTTTCATCGATCCGAAATCCGACCGTATCGTGGCCAGTGCGCGGCTGGACCGCTGGCTGGATCGCACGCCGCCGACCTACCGTCCCGAGCAGCCGGTGAATCTCCTCATCGCGGGCGAGACGCCGCTGGGTTACAACGCCATCATTGAGAGCGCTCATTGGGGGTTGCTCTATCGCTCGGGTCTGGCTCTTCCGCTGCGGGTGGGGGACACAATGAGGGGCTTCGTGCGCGAGGTGCGGCCCGATGGCAAGATCGATCTGGCCCTGGACCGGGCCGGCTATGTGCGGGTGAAGCCGCTGAGCGAACAAATCCTCGAGGCTCTGGCGGCGGCGGGCGGGCGGTTGCCTTTTCACGACAAGAGCAGCCCGGAGGAAATCCGGGAGAAATTCGGGGTGAGCAAAAAAGCCTTCAAGCAAGCCCTCGGTGCGCTTTACCGCGCCAGGCGGGTTGTCCTTGATCCGGCGGAAGTGCGGTTGCGGCCGAAGTGCTGATTTTTTTTGGCGAATTTGTGCTTGGGAGTTGACAAATCGTTCTGCCCTGTTCAGCTTAGGACCATGAAGGCGCCCTACACTGCCTTGGTCATCTCTTTGTGTATAGCGGTCAGCCGCATTTCGGCGGCTCCGATCAATGTGTATTTCGTCAACGAGTCGGGCTACTCGAACAACCAGGTTTACATTGCGTGGCAAAACGCGTTGGCCCAGCAGTCCACTTTTGACGTCAGCTACGGGGCGGGCAGCACGCCGTTCTCGTTCGGCAATGCCAGCAATAGCAATGTGATCACCACCAACACGGCGACCCTCGATTCTCTGGGCAGCAGTGGCATGAGCATGGCCAATGTCGCCAGCGGGGTGCTTTTCATATCCTTCGGCACCCAGCTTGCCTCCACCACCAACGGTCCCTCGATCACCGGCAGCGGGGCCACGGACTATCTTACTCCCTACCAACCGCTGGAGGTGAATTACAGTTCCAACAGCACGAGCGGCGGCGGCGACCTCACCTACATCAACGTCCTGACCGCGCCCCTGCGAGCGGCGACCTACACCGGCGGAACCAATGGCACCCTCCTGCAGAACAAAGGTCTGACCACTTCCGCCGCCAGCACGGCCAGCCTGATCAGCCAGGTCACGGCCATTTCCGGCGTGAATAGCAATTTCATCTACAACACGAACGGCAACCTCGTCCGCATCGCCGGCCCGGGCAACTACAACCCTCCCGCGGCTTTCTCCCAATTTCCCGTCATGACCGAGTATTTGAATCACCTGCAGAGCAACAGCGTCGTCACGGCGGTCAGCAACTACAACACCTTCGCCAATTCCGGCACAAGCCCGGCCACCACCACCAACTACCGCTTCTACGCGAACATGGGCGCGAAGATTACGAATAACTATCAGGCCTATCTCAGTGGAGAAATCACCACCTACCAATGGACGACGAATTTCTCAGAAGGCACCGCCGGCCCGACCTTCACCAATGCCACCATCCTGGTGGACGCGACAGACGCGACCAATTTCACCGCCCTGGCCTATGCCGCCGCCCAGCCCGGAACCAACATCATCTTCGGCGGGAATGGCTGGAATGATTTCTACAGCTTTGTCGGCTCCAATGGCATCAACGGCGCTTCCAATACGTTCCCCCAAGTGCCCCTGGCGGATTACTACGCGGCCCTGATCATGGGACTGGCCGGCAGCACGGTCACGAACACCGCCTCGGGCGACACCATGGCGATCAAGGATTACGCCACCGGACACTATTGGCACAACTGGACCAACCCGATCAGCTTCTCGGATGTCCAGACCAACCCGGATTTCTACGATCAGTATGGGGATGTTATTTACCGCAACTCCACCAACACGGCCTACGGCTACGCCTACAGCGACCGCTTCGATTACAACTCGGTGCTTTTCACCCTGGGCCAGCTCGGTCCGATCGGCCCGGGCACAAATTTCGACACACTCGTCATCACCATCGGCGTTCCAACCAACGCGATCCCCGAGGCGACGACGGCACTGTATTTGACTCTGGGCCTGGTGGGGTTTGCCGTTTTCATGACGAACCGGCGCCGGGTGATGCATCTGACCCGCAAAGTCGCGTTGCTGCTGTTTTAGATCAAAGAAGAAGCGACCTCCGGGCGCATGATTCCCGGGAGACACCCCCTCTTTTTCTTGGTTCGCCCGGGACGTGGTGTTAATATCGTCACGAGTAACTCGTCGTGCCCAAGTCCCCCACCGTCACCGCCCCGATCGTCGAATGGAAACGCGACAAGGGTTACGGCTTCCTCCAGGTGGGAACGGAGCGCGTCTTTTTGCATCACCGTAATTTCGCGCGCCAGCACAAGGTGCCGGAAGTGGGTGATGTGCTGCGTTTCACCATGGCCAAGGATGGACTGGGGCGGCCCTTTGCGAGCAAGGCCGTGCATGTCGCCGATGCCTTCGACTGGAGAAACGACACGGTCCGCAGGACTTCCGGCCGGGGCGGGAAAATCACCGTCTGGCCGTTGGTGTTTCTGGCCGGCCTGTTGATCCTTCCGGCCGTCGCCGTGTGCAGGATTCCGGGGGACAGCCTGTGGATCCAGCTTCACGTGCTGGCCGTCTCGGCCCTCACGTTCTGCGTTTACGGGCAGGACAAAAAACGGGCGCGTGGGCGGGGATGGCGGGTTTCGGAATTCACTCTGCACTTTCTGGAGGCGATCGGCGGCTGGCCGGGGGCCTTTCTGGCTCAGCACTGGTTCCGCCACAAGATCTCCAAGCTATCCTACCAGATTGCCTTCTGGCTCATTGTCCTCGTTTATCAACTCGCCGGCGTGGATTTCCTTCTTGGCGGCCGTCTTTTCCAGGGTGCCGGAGCCGGAATCCAGCGGGTCGTCAGCGGCGGGAAGTGATGGAATCCGACCGTCGCGGGTGTATGGTAGAAGGATTGATACAATCGTTTCTCAGGGATTTTCACGCGGAGTCCGGGCGGGCCCTGATCGATCGCGAGCGGGAACTGGAGCTGGCGCTCTGCTGTTTCGTTTCCGGCGGCAACCTGCTCATCGAGGATGCGCCGGGGGTGGGCAAGACCACGCTGGTGAAAGTGATGGCGCGGTTGCTCGGGCTGGATTTCAAACGCGTGCAGTTCACCAACGACCTCCTGCCCGCCGATATCCTCGGTAGTCAGATTTTCGATGCGGCGCGGCAGAGTTTCTCTTTTCACAAGGGACCCATCTTCGCGCAGCTCGTGCTGGGAGATGAGCTTAACCGCGCCTCGCCCCGCACCCAAAGCGCCGCCTTGCAGGCCATGGACGAACATGAGGTCACGATCGAGGGGCACACCTACGCGCTGCCGGAACCGTTTTTTTTTGTGGGCACGCAGAATCCGCGCGATCAGGTCGGCACGGCCCTGTTGCCGGAGTCGCAGGTGGATCGTTTTCTCATGCGGATCGAACTGGGAGCGCCCGGGCGGGATACGCAACGCAAGCTGCTGGAAAGGGACCGTGGCCGGAAGGAAAGCCTCGCGTTTGATTTCCAAAGTCTGCGCACGCTGGCGACGCCGGAGGAACTGGTGCGCTGGCAAAAGGATGCCGGCCGGGTGCATGTCTCGGAGGCGGTATCGGAATACATTCTCGATCTCTTCGAGGCGGCCGGGGCGCGGGGCTGGACTTTGTCGCCTCGGGCCAGCCTGGGCCTGCAACGGGCGGGCCAGGCCCGGGCCTTTTTGAACGGGCGCGAACATGTGCTGCCGGACGATGTGCAGAAAGTTTTCCTTCCCATCGTGACCCACCGGTTGGCGCAATTTGCCCGCGTGCCGGGAGACGTGCGAGAGGCGGCGGGCATGGGCCGGGCGCTCTTGGAACAAATCCGGGCCCGGTAGGGTCAGGGTCCGGCCATGGCCAAACGCGAGCGGATCTACATCGTCTTTCACTGGGCGGGTCTGGCCTACGCCATGATGGTGCTCTTTATCTTTGCCGCCGGATTTGTCGTTGTGGCTTCGCGCGGCCTCACCCAGGCGCTGGGTATTGCTCTGGTGGTGGCGGGCGTGGTCGCGTTGATTCAGAGCAACGAGAATCTGCGCGGGGTGGAGATCACCGGTTGCCGCTCCGCCCCGGTGGCTGCGGGCGGGGAGGCATCGCTTGAACTCACCCTGCGAAACGCGGCGGACCGGGAACGCATCGGATTGCAGGTTCGTCGGGGACTGCGCCGGGGAGGCGGGCCGCGTTGGCGCGAGCGCGCCCGCGGCGCGGCCTGGCTGCCGGTGCTCGACGCGCAGGAAATGAAAATGGTGAGGATCAACATCCCGACCGCGCGGCGGGGACGTTTCCCGGTTCCGACCCTCTGGGTTTGCAGCGTGATGCCGGTGGGTCTCTGCTTTGCCTGGAAGGTGTTTTCCGACGGATGGGAATATTTTGTGTATCCGGCTCCGCGCGGTGTGCCGCTGGAACACGTGTCTCTGGTCGGAAAAGTTTCCGGGGCCGGCAGGGATCAGGGCAGTGAGGACGTGAGCGGGCACCGGCCCTATGAGCCGGGAGATATGCTTTCGCGCCTGGACTGGCGGGTTTTTGCCCGCACGGGCAAGCTAGTGGTGCGCTCGCAGGAGGAGAGCGGAGGTGATGAGGTCGCGCTGCGCTGGGAGGACACGCGTTTCCTCGAGAACGAGGAGGAGAGGCTGGAGCAGTTGAGTTTCTGGATCGCGCAGTGTGGGCAGGAAGGCCGTGCCTTCACGCTGACGCTGGGTCCCGCGCACGGGGAATTGAACAGCAACAACCTGACGGCATGCCTGGAGGCGCTGGCCACTTTCGGGGAACAGACATGATTTCGGACAAAGACAAACCGGAGCGCGTTTCGGGCTGGGTGCTGGCCGGGGTGGTCTTCTTCCACCTTCTTCTGCTGCGGGCTCCCGCCGGAATCCTCATGACGGCCACGATCGTCTTGCTCGCGGGAGCCATCATGCGGGCGCGGCGGATTTTCGTTCCGGCCTGGCTGGGGCGGCTTTTGCTCCTGCTTGGCGTGGTGCTGGCAGTGGCGCTGCAAATGCGGACGCGCCCCGAAGGAATGCTCGGGTCAATGGCCGGCCTCGCGGGCGCGATCTTTTTGCTTCGCCCGGTGACGCCGGCGCGCGGGCTGAAGGTGCTGCTCGGCATTTTGATGACGCTGGCCTCGCTGATCCTGCGGCCCGAATCCGGGGTCGGGGTGACGTTTATCGTCCTGGACGTCGTGCTGCTGCTGATCCTGGCCGAACAAATCCACCGCCCGCCCGAAGCGGCCTTGAGCCTCTGGGTTTCGCTGATGCGATCGCTGCGGGTGGTTGTTCCCGTCGGCATCGTCGTGACGATGATTTTCTGGCTCTTCCCGAATCTTTCGGTTTTCACGCCGCCGGCCCTCACGGGGTTTTCCGGTGGCGGGGTCTTGAACCCGGGCGCAATCGCCGGCCTTCAGCAATCGCGCCGCATCGCGCTGGTGGCGCGATTTTCCAAAGCGCAGGCCCTGCCCCGCCCCGCCGACCTCTACTGGCGCGGCCAGGTGCTGGAGGTCAACGAAGGGCTCCGCTGGACCCGGGCGGGCGGGCGCTCCGGGCGGTCTGAACGCCTGTCCAGCCTGCGCGAAACGGCGCTGCCGGACGGGGAGGGATGGAAGTATTCGCAGGATGTGATGTCGAACCGCGGCGGCATTGTGCCGGTGCTGGATCATGCTGTTTTGGTCGAGGCGACCCGCGACGGACAGGATGTGGCTGTTTTCGACATCGGGGCAGCGGTGTTGACGGCGGTCGGCACGGGTCCTCTGACGCTTGAGGTCGTTTCGACGGAGGAGCGCGTGGCCGACCCGCCCCTCGCTGCCATCGCGCAGGGCGGCTTGAATACGCCCGAATCTCTGCGGGCCAATGCGGAAATCCGCGAGATCACCGGGCGGATTCTCTCCCCGCCCCTGGCCACCACCGCCCGACTGGAGGGACTGGGAGACTTCTTCCGGGAGTCGGGGTTCACCTACACCAGGTGGCCCGGCCGGATGCCGGACCTGGCGGGGTTTCTCCTCAAACAGCGCCGGGGATTTTGCGAGCACTACGCGGCGGCGGCAGCAAACCTCCTGCGACTCGGCGGCGTGCCGGCGCGCATCGTCACCGGTTATCGGGGCGGGGAGTGGAATCCCTGGCTGCGAACCATCACCGTGCGCGATTCCGCGGCCCACGCCTGGGTCGAGGCCTGGGACAGCCCGTCGCAGCGTTGGCTGCGCTTCGATCCCGCCAACTTTGTTGCACCGGAACTTTCCGCCCGGATTCAACGCGAAATGGATTCTGATCACTGGCCCTGGCATTGGCTGGCCATGAGTTACGCCAACGCCGTGGTCACCACCGCCAATGATCGGTTGGAGGGGTTTCTTGCCCGCGTCAGTTCCTCCGAGATTTGGGCGTATCTGCCGCCCGTCCTGGCGGGACTCTACACGCTGGCCGCCCTGGGATGGCTGGTCCGCAATCACCTCAAACGTCGATCGGCCGGCGCCGCCGAGGTCGCCGCCCTCCTGCTGGAGGAACTCGAGCACGCTGCGGCGCGCGCGCACCGCCAGCGAAGGGCCGGGGAAACCCCCCTGGCCTGGCTGGCCCGCCTGCACCGGCAAGCCGGCCACGGGTCCGAGGGCGAAGCGTTGGACCTTTTCGCCAAAGGCTACGAGTCCGGGGTTTATCGCGCGGCGGGGGCTGATGTTTCCGCCGATCTGCGGACGGCGGTCCGAACACTGCGCCGGATTTGGAAAACAACTCCGCCTGGCCAGGCTGGCGAAGCCGGAAAAACGGGCTACACTCCGGCCCGTGCCTGACTATTTTCCCGATCATTACGCGACCCTCGGCGTGGGCCGGCGCTGCACGGCGGAGGAGATTCGCGTGGCCTATCGTGTGCTGGCCAAGAAGTGCCATCCCGATATCAAGGGACACTCCGCCGAGTCCGTCGAACGTTCGCAGGAGTTGAATTCGGCCCACGAAGTCCTGAGCGATCCGCCGAAGCGCCTGGCCTATGACCGCGAACTGAAAGAGCGGGAGCGTTCGACGGACTCACCGGCCCGCGCCGGAAAAGTCGAACGCAACATCACCCAGGATGTGAATCTGAGGGTGGAGGATTTTCTGCGCGGCGTTTCGCTGGAAGTGAAAGTGAACGATCCGGCCAACCCCCATGGCGCGGAAACGTATCCGCTCGATGTGCCGGAGGACACCGCCCCTGGCACGCGTTTCCGGTTGCCGCGGGACGCGCCTTTTGCCGGCGGCTTTGTCACAGTGAGGGTGAAGGCCATGGCCGGATATCGCTTCAAAGTGCGCGGATCGGATTTGCGCTGCGACCTGCGTATCAGCGCCCAACGCGCCACCCAGGGCGGAACGGAAATGGTCCCCGGCGCGCTCGGGCGCCTGGTGCGCGTGCCGATTCCTGCGAATGTGGCGCGCGGCGCGATTGTGAAAGTGCCCAACGAAGGCCTGCCCAGGCCGCGCGGCGGACGCGGCGATCTGCTCGTGCGCCTTACTTATCGACCGGAGGTGCGCGTGACCCGCCGATGAGGTTGCGTGCGATTGACAGAAAAATAAAAAAGTGACACAGTTACACCATGATTGGTAAGGGAACGGTAACCCTCAAGGAACTGCACGCGCGAACGGGAGAATTGGTCCGGGCGGCGGGACGGTCGCGGATTCCCGTTCAAGTGACAGATCGGGGAAAAGTCGTCGCGGTAATCGGAGGCGTGGATTTGAAAAATTCCAAGCCTCGCCGTCGCAAATTGCTTCCGGAATATGCCGGGCTGTTGCAGGAGAAAGTTTCGAAATCCACCGTTCTGGCGGATCTTGATGCGGTCCGGGGTGACCTCTGACCCATGGTCTTTTGTGATACCTCCACTCTGGCAAAGTATTATGTCCCGGAGGACGGATCGGAGGCGGTGCGAGATCGCCTCGATGCCGAGGATCGCGTGGTATTGTCCGAATTGGCGCGGGCTGAGTTGATGGCGGTTTTTCACCGCCGCCTGCGCGAACGCCAGTGGGATCATTTCAGGTTCCTCGCCAGTGTGCGTCAGTTCAACAAGGACGACACCGGAGGGTTTTGGGAGTGGGCGCCGATGGACGGCCCCCTTATTCGCCAGGCGGCGCAGATCTTTGTCACATTACCGGAAAAAGTTTTTCTCCGGACGGCGGATTGCCTTCATCTGGTCACCGCCCAGCGCCATGGGTTTTCCGAGATATACACCCACGATCTCCACCAGATCAAAGCGGCGGAAGCGCTGGGTCTTGAAGCCGTCGTTTTGGATTAGTGCGTCACCATGGCTGCTCATCGTTACGACCAGGCCTACTTCGACAAGTGGTATCGCCATCCCCAACATCGCGTCAGCACGCCCGCGTTGACGAAACGCAAGGCGGCGCTCGCGCTGTCCGTTGCGGAATATTACCTCGAGCGCCCGGTGCGCACCGTGCTCGATGTGGGCTGCGGCGAGGGGCAATGGCAACCCGCGTTGACCCGCCTGCGGCCCGGTCTGCGTTACACCGGGGTGGATTCCAGCGAATACGCGGTGCGGCGTTTCGGTCGCAGCCGCAATCTGCTTCGGGGGAGCTTCGGCGATCTCGCCGTCCTCGATCTCCCGCCATCCTACGACCTCATCGTTTGCAGCGACGCGCTCTATTATGTGTCGCGTGAGGAGTTGACACTCGGACTCGGTGTGCTGGCGAAGCATCTCGGTGGCGTGGCGTTTTTCGAAGCCTATGCCACAGGCGAGGCCTTGAAGGGCGACATCCGCAAACTGGAGAAGCGCACTCCGGAGTTTTACCGCCGTTTGTTTCGTAAGCACGGCTTCATTTCCTGCGGTTCGCACTGCTACGTCGGGGCGCAACTGGCCGGTCAGGTGACCGCTTTGGAGCGGGGGCGGTCGCGATAATCGCGGAAACGGCCGGGCCTGTCCCGGCCGGACCGGAATTTTATTGGGTCGTCGGTCGGGAATACGTATCGTTTCGGATCGTGCACAACCGTAAATCGAAGGCCTTGGAAGAGCAGCGATTGCTCAAAATCTCCATTTACGCCGTCTTGGGCATTGCCATTGTGAGCGTGACCTTCGGCCTCTGGTCCCGATCGGGTGCGATCACTTTCGACGGCTTCTACAATCTCACGGATGCGGGCATGACTTTTGTGGCGTTGATGGTTTCCCGCCTCATTGCCCGCGGCGACGACGCGCGGTTTCAATATGGCTATTGGCACCTTGAGCCATTGGTTGGCTTTGTCAGTGGAGCCCTCCTGGCCAGCACCTGTGCCTATGCCTTCATCAACGGGCTGAAGGGCATTTGGGCCGGCGGGGACAGCATCCCTTTCGGTCCCGGAGCACTCTTCGTGGGGACTTTGGCGGCGGTGAGTGCAATCATGTATTTTTACATCAGTCGCTCGGCCAGGGGCCTGGAATCGGAGTTTTTGAAAATCGATGCGCGGAGTTGGTTGATGGGGGCGGTGCTGAGTTTTTCGCTCTGCCTCAGTTTCCTGATTGGGTTCACCTTGCGGGTAACCCCCTTTGCCCATCTCGCTCCTTTCGTCGATCCCCTGGTTCTGATGGTCTCGGCGCTGGGCCTGCTTCCTTTTCCCATCGTCACGCTGTGGAGGGCGGGGCAGGATATTTTGCAAATTGCACCCCCGGAACTGAACGATCAGGTGCATGAAGTGGCGCGGGCGGTGGCGGAGAAACACCGTTTTTCCGATTTCAATTCCCATGTCGCGCGGATTGGGCGGCAGCATTTTGTCGAGATCGGCCTGGTGGCGGCTTCCGATTCGTCCGCGAAGTCGTTTCAAGAACTCGACCGGATTCGTCAGGAGATCTCGGACGCTTTGGGACGCGAAGGACCGGGTTGGTGGCTGACGGTGGATTTCACCGCGGACAAACGCTGGATCTGATTCGCACGGCTCACCACGCTCCGCATCGGGCAATGGCAGGGATGAGAGCGGTTTTAGATAAACTGTTGCCGCAGAATGAACCCCCGGTAGGGCCCGACCTCCGGGCGGGCGGCGGTTCGCCCGGAGGTCGAACCCTGCCATTGTCGGCGACTTCACTTTTTTAAACCGCTCTCATTCCTGCCATTGGGGCTCCCGCCGACGGCTACCCCACCTCCAGCACCTTGGTCTTCGGAGAAGTCGTGCGGTCTCCGACCTTGAGGCCGATGAGTTGGGCGCCGAGGGGGGAATCTGGAGTGAGGACTGTGACTGGCGTGCCTTCGCAGTGGACTTCGATGCCGCCGCCGGCGGGAGCGAGGAAGAACCAGGCGCGTTCGTCGGGAAATTCGATCAGGATGAGGGCGGAGAGGTCAATCGGGGTTTCGGGGTTGAAAGCAAGGAGAGGAAGTTTTTCACAGGCAGCGGCGGCATCGGCGGCGGCTTGGGCCTGACGGGCCAGGCCGTCGGCGAGGTAGTTTTCCTCGGTGGAGCGGGTGTCGTATTTTCCTTCGGCCTTGCTCTCGGAGTCGCTGCCGCCGGCGCGGGTCTGGCGGGAGGACCTTTGCAGATTCTCAAATTCCCCGCGGAGAGCGTCAAGGATCGCTTGGATGAGGAGGGTTTTGTTCATGGAATGAGGCGGGACATGAAGCTTTCAAACGAAATTTCGATTGCCTGCAGCCTAAAAAGATATACATATATCCTATGACGACAACTGTTTTTGTTTCCGGCGGATCGCAAGCGGTTCGAATTCCCAAGGAATTCCGCATGGATGCCAAGCGAGTCGAAATCGAGCGCAAAGGGGCGACTTTGGTGCTCCGTCCTTTGCCGGAGGAAAACTCCTGGCCGGAGGGCTATCTGGAATCCTTTGCCGGGGGAAAACTGGATGAGAGTTTCGTGCGTCCGCCGCAGGGAGAACATCGGAAAATCGGGTTCTGATGTTTTTGCTCGATTCCGACATCAGTATTTTTTTCATGAAAGGCCATGCTGGGGTGAGGGTGCATTTTGCCAAACATGGTCCGGCCACGGTTTTTTTGTCGGCGATCAGTTATCATGAGTTGCTTTACGGGGCCTTGCATTCGTCGGCCGTGGAGCGGCATCTCGGCGCGGTGGCCGCATTTGTAGCCCCGCTGACCGTGCTGCCTTTTACCTCGTCGTCGGCGGATTATTCGTCGCGCGTGCGCCAGGATCTGGCGGCGTGGGGAAAGACCATCGGCCCTCTCGACACGCTCATCGCGGGTCATGCTCTCGAACATCGGCTCACTCTCGTCACGGGAAACACCGGCGAATTTTCCCGCGTGCCGGGGCTCGTGGTTGAGTCTTGGATCTCCTGATGAACCGTCTGAATTTTCGCGTCGAAGCCCGGGCCACCGGATCGCGGGCCCGCGCGGCCACGTTTCGCACTCTGCACAACGACGTGCTCACGCCGCTCTTCATGCCGGTGGGGACGCAGGCCACGGTGAAGGCGCAGTTGCCCCAGACCCTGGAGGAGTCGGGTTCGCAAATCCTGCTGGCGAATACGTATCATTTGCTGCTGCGGCCGGGGGCGGAGGTCTTCCGGCGCACGGGGGGAATTCACGGATTCATGAGCTGGAAAAAATCCGTGCTGACCGACTCGGGCGGGTTCCAGATTTTTTCGCTGCCGCATTCGCGTTCCATGACCGAGGCGGGGGCGGTGTTTCAAAGTTACACCGACGGCAGAACGATCTTGCTGAGCCCGGAGTTGAGCATCGAAACGCAGAAAGCCATCGGCAGCGACATCATGATGGCGCTGGATCAATGCGTGGCCTCGACTTCGGACGAGGCCGTTTCCCGCGCGGCGCTGGAGATCACCCAGCGCTGGGCGGTGCGCAGCCTGGCGGCGCGAGGGGATTCGCCCCAGGCGATGTTTGGCATCGTGCAGGGCACGCTCTTCAAGCATCTGCGGAAGGAAAGCGCGGAAGGTTTGTGCCCGTTGGACTTCGACGGCATGGCCATCGGCGGACTGGCGGTGGGGGAGAGCAAGAGCGAGCGCGAGGACATGTGTGCATTCACGGCGGAACTTCTGCCTCAGGACCGGCCCCGCTACTTGATGGGGGTGGGCACGCCGCTCGACATTCTGGAGGCAGTGCATCGCGGGGTGGATATGTTCGATTGCATCATCCCGACCCAGGTGGCACAGCGGGGTGGCGTTTTTACCTCGCGGGGATTCCTGCAAATGCGGCGCGGGGTTTATAAATTCTCCGAAGAAAAACTGGACCCGGCTTGTGGGTGTCCGACCTGCGCGCGGTATTCGCGGGCCTATCTGCATCATCTCACCAAGACCAAGGAAACCCTGGGCTGGCAGTTGCTGGGCAAGCACAACATCCATTTCTATCATCAGATGATGCGGGAGATCCGCGAGAGCATCCTGGCGGACCGGTTCCTCGAACTTTATCACGCGAAGCGGGCGTTTTTGCAGGAGGACGATCTGGATAATCCAGTCTTCGATCCCGGACCGAAGGCGGTGAAAATTCCGCGGCGGGGGGACTATGAAATCCACACCGCACGGGAGGGCTTTGCCAGCATCCTGCATGTGTCCTCGGGCGAGATCATGCACTCGCGTACGCCGCCGATGGACGAGGCGCGGCGCCTGTATATTGAGCAAGCGAACCTGGCCGAACGCGTGCGGGGCGAAGGCGATCCGCTGGTGGTCTGGGATGTGGGTCTGGGCGCGGCGGCCAATGCCATGGCGGCGATCCAGTGTTACGAACTGCAGGCTGCGACCGGACCGGTACGGCCGATGCAGATCGTGAGTTTTGAAAACGATCTGGATTCGCTCAAACTGGCCTTCGAATACAACGAGCGCTTCACCTATCTGCGGCATAGTGGACCGGCGGGGATTTTGAAAAAAGGCCATTGGCAGTCGCGCGAGCACGCCGGTCTGAGCTGGACGCTGATTCCGGGCAATTTCCAGGAAAGCATGAGGCAGGCTCCCGCTGCGCCGGAGGTGATTTTTTACGACATGTTTTCCGGAAAGACGAACGGCGACCAGTGGACGCTGGCGGCGTTCCGCCGGCTCCTTGCCGCCTGCGCAGACCGGAGCGCGGAGCTCTTTACCTACACGGTTTCCACCGCCTCCCGGGCCGCGCTGTTGGTGGCGGGCTTTCAAGTGGCGCGCGGCCGCAGCACGGGCGACAAGGTCGAGACGACCATCGCGTTCACGCCCCAGGCTCTGGGTGAAGCCTTCGCGCAGCGTCACGAGTTGCTCGGTCCGGACTGGCTGGCCAAATGGCGGCGTTCCACGGCGCGGATTCCCGACTGGCTGGCGGAGAATGAGCGGGAGGATTTCGAGCGGGCGGTTCAGTCGCATCCGCAGTTTGCCTTGTAGTCACGGCACTCCGTTACCGTGTCAACCGCGCCCCAGCAGAGTGGGGCGACTACAGTTTCGTGTCTTTCACCAATTTCGCCAGTTCCTTCGGCAGCGGGGAGGTGAAACTCATTTCCTGGCGGGTGAGGGGATGGGGAAAGCGCAGGGCGCAGGCGTGGAGGCCGAGGCGCTTGGCGGGATCGGATTTGGCTCCGTATTTTTTGTCGCCGATGATCGGGCAGCCGGCGTCGGAGAGATGGACGCGGATCTGATGGCGGCGTCCGGTTTCGAGGGTGAGTTCGACCAGGCTGCGCCACTCGCTTTTGGCCAGCACGCGATAGTGGGTGACGGCGTGGCGGGTTTGGGTGCTGGCTTTCACGCTGAAAACTTTGAAGGGGCTGGTTTCGTCGAGGTCGGACTCGAACGTGCCATGATCCTTGGGCAACGAGCCTTCCACCACGGCCTGGTATTTTTTTTCGGCATCCTCCCAGCCGGATTGGAGGATTTCCTTGGCTGCGGGGGTCTTGGCAAAAATCATCAGACCGGATGTCTCACGGTCGAGGCGGTGGACGATCCAAACCCGGGCGCGGGAGAGCGGATTGCCACGGCGGACATAATCGGTCAGCAGGAAATAGGCGGTTTTTTCCTGTTCGGCCTCGCTGGCGATGCTGAGGAGATTTTCCGGTTTATCGATGATGAGAAGCGTGGCGTCCTCGAAGAAGATCTTCATGCCGGAGGGCAGCACGGTTTTCGGCACGGCGAAACGGTCGGTGCGGATGGCGACGACATCGCCGGGATGCAGGGGATGATTGAACTGGCTGATGGGGCGGTCGTTGACCGTGACGGATTGATGCTTGAGCCAGGAGCGGATTTGCGACTTCTTCACCTCCGGCCAGGAGGCGAAGAGGTGGGCGAGAAGCTCGGCGGGCTGGTCCACGGTGATGGGCTTGGGCATGGTCCAGTGAGTAGTAAAAGATAATGCCCGGTTCCGCCACGTCGAAGGTGGCCTTGTGATTCGGGAGGGGAGTGCGCGCGTCTCGCGTGCCGTGTCCGGCGTCCCCGCGGGACACATTTTCCTCGGCCGGCGCACCCGCCCTTCCTTCGACGGTCAGAAAATTGGTTTCGCGATTGCGGGAGTTCTTGCGCGGGGACGCACAAGACCGCACGCGGGGAAGCCTGCGCGCCTTTCTTCCAACGAAAAAACCGCCCGGGATTTCTCCGCGGGCGGTCTTTGATTTTTCGTTGGAGTTGGTTTATTTCGCTTCTTCCAGGGCCGCCTGTGCCGCGGCCAGGCGGGCGACGGGCACGCGGTAGGGCGAGCAGCTCACGTAGGCGAGGCCCAGCCGGTGACAGAACTTCACGCTGTCCGGGTCGCCACCGTGTTCGCCGCAGATGCCGAGTTTGATGTTCTTGCGGGTGGAGCGGCCTTTTTTCACCGCAATCTCCATGAGCTGGCCGACGCCGGTTTGGTCCAAGGTGGCGAACGGGTTCTTCTTGAAGATTTCGTTTTCGGTGTAGGGCAGGAGGAAATTCCCCATGTCGTCGCGGCTGATGCCGAGAGCGGTCTGGGTCAGATCATTCGTGCCGAAGCTGAAGAACTCAGCGGTTTGCGCGATCTCGTCCGCGGTGAGAGCGCCGCGCGGGACTTCGATCATGGTGCCGACGAGGTAGTCGAACTTGACCTTCTTTTCGGCCATGACTTCCTTGGCCACGCGGTGGACGATCTCGACCTGGAGGTCGAGTTCCTTCTTGAAACCGACCAGCGGGATCATGATCTCGGGCTTCACCTTGATCTTCAATTTCGCCACATCGGCGGCGGCTTCGAAGACGGCGCGGGCCTGCATCTCGGTGATCTCGGGATAGGCGATGCCGAGGCGGCAGCCGCGGTGTCCAAGCATGGGATTGAATTCATGAAGCTGCGACACGCGCTGCTGGATGTATTCGACCTTGATACCGAGTTTTCTGGCCAGACCGAGCTGCTGTTCCTTGGTGTGGGGCAGGAACTCGTGCAGCGGCGGATCGAGGAAGCGGATGGTGGCCGGGTAGCCCTTGAGCGCTTTGAAAATCCCGGTGAAATCCTTGCGCTGGTAAGGCAGGAGTTTGGCCAGGGCTTTTTTCCGGTCGTCAATATTGTTGGCCAGAATCATCTCGCGCATGGCGTCGATGCGGTCGCCCTCGAAGAACATGTGTTCCGTGCGGGTGAGACCGATGCCGGTGGCGCCGAAGGCGAGGGCGTTTTCGGTTTGCTCGGGGTTGTCAGCGTTGGCGCGGACTTCCAGGCGGGTGACTTTCGAACACCACTCCATGAGCTGCTTGAAGTTCTTGAGCTTCTCGGTTTTCTGCGCGGCCTTGTCGCCGTGGAGGAGGCCGGTGATGATCTCGCTCGGCGCGGTCGCAACCTGGCCGCCGTAAACGGTGCCGGCGGTGCCGTCAATCGAGAGGAAATCGCCTTCCTTGAAGGTCTGGCCGGCGACGGTGACGGTCTTTTTATCGTAGTTGATTTCCAGCGCGTTGGCTCCGCAGATGCAAACCTTGCCCATCTGACGGGCGACGAGCGCGGCGTGCGAGGAGACACCACCCTTGGCGGTGAGGATGCCCTCGGCGGCGATCATGCCGCGCAGGTCTTCCGGCGAGGTTTCGTTGCGGACGAGGAGGACTTTTTCGCCCTTCTCGGCGGCGGCGGCGGCGCGGTCGGCGTTGAGGTAAACCTTGCCGGAGGCGGCGCCGGGTCCGGCGGGGAGACCCTTGGCCAGTTCCTTGGCTTTTTTGATCTCGGCCGTGTCGAAGATGGGAGCGAGGAGCTGGTCGAGCTGGTCGGCGGGGTTGCGCAGAATGGCGGTCTTCCAGTCGATGAGCTTCTCCTTCACCATGTCCATCGAGAACTTCAACGCGGCGGCGGCGGTGCGCTTGCCGTTGCGGGTTTGCAGCATGAACAGCTTGCCTTCCTGAACCGTGAACTCGACGTCCTGCACGTCCCTGAAATGTTTTTCCAGAATCGCACGGACCTTCATGAGTTCCGCGTAAGACTTGGGCATTTGTTTTTTCAAATCCGAGACGGGCTCGGGAGTGCGCACACCGGCCACAACATCCTCACCCTGGGCGTTGATGAGGAACTCGCCGTAGAATTCGTTCGTGCCATTGGCGGGATTGCGGGTGAAAGCCACGCCGCTGCCGGATGTTTCGCCCGTATTGCCATAGACCATGGCCTGCACATTGACGGCGGTGCCCCATTCGGCGGGGATGCCGTATTTGCGGCGGTAAACGATGGCGCGGTCGTTCATCCAGGAACCGAAAACGGCTCCGGCCGCACCCTTGAGCTGCTCCCAAGGATCGTTGGGGAAGGCTTTCCCGGCGCGGTCTTTCACGAGCTTTTTGAAGCGGACGACGAGTTCCTTGTAGTCGTCAACGGTAAGATGAGCGTCGTCGATATCCTCTTCGTGGTGGTCGTGTTTGAGCTGGTGGATCACGACCTCGAAGGGATCGCTTTCTTCGCCCTCCTTCCGCTGCACACCCATGACGACATCCCCATACATCTGAATGAACCGGCGGTAACAATCATAGGCGAAGCGCTCGTTGTTCGTCGCATTGGCGAGGGAGAGGACGGTCTCGTCGTTGAGTCCGAGGTTCAAAATCGTATCCATCATGCCAGGCATGGAGTCGCGCGCGCCGGAACGGACGGCGACGAGAAGCGGGAAGCCTTTGGCGTCGCCGAACTTGTAGCCCATGATCTTTTCCATGTTGCGGACGCCGGCCTCGACCTGGGCCTGGAGTTGCGGCGGGTAGGTCTTCTTGTGGTCGTAAAAGTAGGTGCAGACCTCGGTCGTGATGGTGAAACCGGGAGGCACGGGGAGACCGATGCGGGTCATTTCGGCGAGGTTGGCCCCTTTGCCGCCGAGGAGGGGCTTCATTTTGCCGTCGCCGTCGGCCTTGCCTGCGCCCCAGGTGTAGACGTATTTGCCCTTGGCGGGTGACTTGGCGGATTGATTCTTGGACTTGGATTTCTTGGACATAAAAAGAGATAAAAACGGGAGCCCTGTTTTTTAGCACAGGGCGAAACCGTGTAAAGGAGAAGCCGCTTCGGGCCGCGTTTGGCTGCAAGGGAAGCGCCGGGAAGCGCCGGAAAGCCGCTCTACGTTGCTTCGGCGCGGGCGTCGTGGCCCGCCAGCACTTCATTGAGCAGGCGCTCGAATTCCTCGAGTCCGGTGCTGGGAATGATCACCGTGTTGCGACGGCCGTGGGCTTCTTCGGTGATGCGGAGAAAACGACCGCGATCGTTTTCCCGGAATTCCAGGAAGAAATGCTTGCGCTCGACTTGCAGCTCGCGCGACTCAAGTATGGTATCCATTGGGAGAGAGGGATATTCAAAATCACCCCAGCCTGCCGCACAACTTATTTTTTCGGGGAAGTTGGGCCCGGTTTTCGCGGCAAAAGCCGGCCTCCCGCCGAAAGGGAGGCGACGCGGGCGGAAAATTCTTTTGCAGAACGGCCCGGGGTCCTTACTATGCCTCTCCCGCAATTGCCTTGTGGTGTAATGGTAGCACAAGTGATTCTGGATCACTTTGTCATAGTTCGAATCTATGCAAGGCAGCCAATTGATATTCAGTTGTTTATGAAGATTTGAGAAATTGCAAATTTTCAGCGCCTTGCAGTTTCCTTGCACTTTTCCGGCTAACCCCCCCCCCTCGAATTCCGGATTTTCTGTCCTCCTTGTGAACGATTTTAGTGCCGGAAGGAGGGAGAAAATTGTCCTCACTACCGGAAGGGATAAAAATACGCTTTTAACCCGAACTCCGAAGTTGGAGATAAAATTCCGGGTTAAAAGCCTCCTTCCGTGACCGCGACACAGGAAGAGGGATCCAACTTCGGCGAAGTTGGAATAACCCATCGCAATATGGCTTCTATGAGCGGGTTATGCTTTTCGAATCCGCCCCAGGCATCGGAAAGATGGAGCACTGGCTTGCGAGCAGCCCGCCCGAGGATGGCTCCGCCGAGAAAGACGGCCATGCGCAGCGTGGCAGGCTGCCGGTATGGGGCGCTCGGTTGAAGTGCCTTTTGGTAAAGGCTCAAGAGGTTGAAGGTGAAGAGCACGGAGAGAAAGGCGGATTCGGTCGCGTAGAAGTTCTTCATGCAAAACCCATCGACGTTGAGTTCGGTTTTGAGCTCTTCAATGCGCTGTTCGATGATGGCGCGCTGGTTATAATCGCGCCAGAGCGTGAGGGCGTCCTCGCTACGATTGGTCACAAAGATGCGAAAGGTGTAGCCGGGCACATCGATGAGCTTGCGTCCCAAGGGAGATTTGCCCTCGCGCACACGTTCG
>CAMASH010000061.1 GCA_945860745.1 Chthoniobacter flavus
GACCTCATAGGCGAGGCCCTCGACGATTTGGGAGTTCTCTACTGCCGCCTCGATGGCTCCACGAAAAACCGCGAGGAAGTCGTCACCCGTTTCCAGACCGACCCCACCGTTCCGGTGTTCCTGATCAGTCTCAAAGCCGGCGGCGTCGGCCTCAACCTCACCGCCGCCGACATTGTCATCCACTACGACCCGTGGTGGAACCCGGCCGTCGAAGCCCAGGCCACGGACCGCGCCCACCGCATTGGACAAAAAAACGTCGTCACCTCGATCAAGCTGATCGCCCGCGACACCGTGGAGGAACGCGTCCTCAAGATGCAGGAAAAAAAGCGCGAACTCCTCGACGGCATGACGGACGCCGAGGCCGCCCTCGGCACCCTCACCGCCGGGGAACTCGGCGAACTCATCGGGTAGGAAAAAATCCTCACGCAAAGGATGGGAAGGATGAGAAGCTTACCCGCCTTTAACGGCGCCAGAGGCGGCCAGGGGTTCGAAGAAATGCGGTTTTTCTTTTCATCCTTTGCCTGAGGTTCTTCCGAATCACCGCTGGAGGACGCGTGAAGCCAGGCGAATGGCCCGCACTCAAGCTCCGATCCGGTCACCTGGCGCACGGAGCTGTGCGTGACGCTGATCAATGGAAAATCGCAGTCCGTCCAATGAGGGAACTCAGGCAGGCCAGAACCAAAAAATAAGACCTCCGGCAGCGAGGGCAGCGGCAAAGACGCCGGCGACCCGGCCAATCAGCGCGGCAGAGCCCAGCGAGGCGACGATGCCGAATTTGAAGATCAGGTTTGCCATCACCGCGATCAGGACGGTGCGCCATGCGGTGGCGGGCGGCAGGCCCCCCGAACCCGTCATTTGAGCGGTCGAAAGGGTGATCGCATCCACATCGGTCAGCCCGGAGACGGCTCCCACCACATAGAGGCCGGCGGAACCGAAATGGTCCCTGGCCGCGGCCACGGCAAGCAGCACCACGCCATACAAGCCGCCGAAGACGAAGGCGGATTTGAATTCGGCCGGGTTTTTCTGTTCGGGCATGGCGGCGCGGGATTTTCTCGCCAGAAAAAACAACCTGCAGGCCAGGAGCAGGCAGACCACCAGCAGGGCCGAGAGAGGAGGGGCCAGAGCGGGAAAGGATCCTGTGGCCACGACGGCGATTTCGACCAGCACGCGCCCGAGAGAAATGCACGTCGCCAGCATGATGACAAAGGCCGCCAGCGGCGCCAGGGCCTTCTCGGAGGCCGCCCGCCGGGCAAAACTCACGGTCGTGGCCGTGCTGGAGATGAGGCCGCCGATCACCCCGCCCAGGACCGTGCCGGCCCGCGTTCCGAAAACTTTGTAGGCGACATAACCGCAGAGGCTGATGCCGACGATGAAGACGACCATGAGCCAGAGCTTGAAGGGATTCCAGACCCCGTAAGGGCCGTAGTTTTCATCCGGCAACACCGGCAGAATGATGAGGCTGATGAGCACGAACTGCATGATTGCGCGCATCTCGCGTTCGCCCACGGCGGCGGCGAATTTGTGCAACGGCCCCTTGAGGTGGAGAAGCAGGGCCATGATCCCGCCGAGCACAATAGCGGGCACGGAATGGCCCACCACGACCAGCGCACCGAGAACGTAGAGCAGCACCATGGCGACCTCCGTGGTCATGCCCGGGTCCGCGTCACCCGTTTTCATCTTGGCATAGTTGGCAAAGATCACGAGCGCACCCAGGGTCAACAGACCCGCCGCCACTATCCAACCGCCGAAAACCTGCCCGAGTTGCGCGCAGACCGTGCCGAAAAGGGAAACAAAGGGAAAAGTGCGGATGCCGGCGATCGAGGACTCGGCCCGTTCGCGTTCAAGGCCCAGCAGCAGACCGAGCCCGAAGGAAATACCCAGCTGCATGAAGAGCGTCGCATCCATGTCTCATGATAACATCGCAACTTCCCGCGACGAGGAAAAGGCCGGAGAAGCCTTCCGACCGGTTCCAGGAAGCGAGCGGACAAATTAAAAAGCGGTGGCGTTGAGCACGGCCTTTTTCAAACGAGGCGCTTGCCGCCCCGTCCGCCTCCCCGCACTCTGTTTTTCCCGTCTGGATTCCTTCCCCGGCGTCATTTCATTTGAGTCAATCCGCAAGCCGCAACCGGTTTGATATTGCTTGACATACGCAAGTCCGGGTCCGCTTACTCTCAAGGAACGCCGCGAAAGCGAAACCCTATACCATGAAGCCTAAAAATCGAAAGCTCTACGCGGCGATGTCGGCGGGAGCTTTGTTGGCTGCGGCGGGATCCAGCGTGCAAGCCGGCTCAACCGTTCAAAGGACCCTCCCGAGCCAACAGTCGGGTGCCAGCTATGATATTCTCTTCGACGAAGTAACCGATGCAACCGATCTGGTTTCCATCAGCGCGGGCTCGGTGTTCACTGGCGAAGGTGGGTCAATGACAATCAGCGCGATAGATGTCAACGATCAGGTCTTCCAGTTGTTTGCGGGAACCTTCTTTATATGGTTCCAGACAAATCCCCTTGCTGACTACACAAACAATGACTTTACGCTGTTTGCCGCTCCTTCAGATATCAAAGGTTTGCGGATCGCGTCGGGCGGATCCCCAAGCGCTACGCTGACGTTACCCGTGGGCACGGTTTTAACCTTCGCCGTCCTTCCTGAACCGACGGTGACTTTTCTCATTTTCTCCGGGCTTCTGCTGCTCGCGCTGCGTCGGAACGGTTTGATCCGGCGGCCCGTAGGTGACCAATAGACAGGTCGCGTGCGGCCTGCTTCTCTGGGGCTCGGTGCCGCGTTCCTGTTTTCCTTTAGAATGTCCGCTCGAATTCAGCGAATTTGCCGCTGGGACGGCGCAAAATCTCCGGCACATACTCGATGCGGATGGAAATACCGTTTCCGAGCGACGCGGAGGCGTGTTGGATGATGTGTTGCTCTTCCTGAGCCGTCAGCGGCCGAGCCACCGCGAGACGGAAACAGATCTGGCCGGGAGATGTCTGGACCACCTGATGTTGCCGGATGGCGCGGACTTTCATCACCGCGCCATGGCCGTAATAGGGCGGGCGGAATTCGCCCGAAGGCAGCATGAGTAAATCGCGGGCCCGTCCGGGTATGGCGGCCAGCATGGGCAGTTTCCTTCCACACGGACACCGCCCTTCGCCGACCGTGGCGAGGTCCCCGATCTCGTAACGAAATAATGGCATGGCGAAGTTGTGCAGCGGAGTCAGCACGACCCGCCCTGACTCGCCGGGTTTGCAGGGCTGATTCTCTGCGTCAAGCACTTCGACCACCGATCTCTCCGATTGGATATGCCAGTGACCCGCTTCCGGGCATTCGTACGCGATTGCGCCGCACTCCGCTGCACTGTACGTGGACGTGTAAGAAGCGCCCCAAACCTCCCGGCACAACTCCGCCAGTTCGGGCGGACTCGCTTCCCCCATTCCGATGACCTCACTGAGTGGAGGAACTTGAATGCCAGAATCCCGAACCTGACGCGCGATTTCGCAGAGAAGAGAGGGAAACGAGCACAGATAATCAGGCGCATGTTCGCGGATGGCATCAATCAGCGCGCTCACGGGGGCGCGATAATCCACCAGAATGAACGGGCCGGTCGGCCAGACGACGGAAACCGGGGGCCCCCAATTGTCCATCCGGCGCAAGTGAAGGCCTTCTGCGGGTCCTTTTCGTTCCTCGTCCCGAACAATGGAAAGGAACTTGCCGAACAGATTCCGCCTGCGCCACATATGCTCGCGAAGTTGAAAGGCGTGCAAATAAAAGAGGTCGAGCGTTGTTCGCACAAATCGCACCGGTCTTCCCGAGGAACCGGAAGTCACGCTTTCGCTGATATTTCCGTGTCCGGCCGGAAGGAGGGTCGTCCGCAGTTCATCACCCAAAGTCTGCACTTCGGCCCGGGTCAGCACCGGAAGCCCGGCCCAGCGCGACTGCCATGTCTTGAGGTCGAGATTCCCGCGGTCAATCGCGTCAGGTCCCAACCCGATTTTGGAGAACCTTCGTTTCCAGAACGGGAACGCGCGACTCGCCTGCTGGACGAGAGCAACAATTTGAGGAAGCCGCGCTGCTTCCAAATCCTCGACATCAAGGAATTGCGATCGCGCCAATTGTTCCAGGACCGCCAGAAAAGCCGCCGCAGGAGCCCGAGGCACAGCCGGCCAGATCGCACCAGGAAAGCCTGCGTGAGGAGTAGGGGGGTTCATCGCCTTCTACCCATTAGCGGGAACTCCCGGCGCACCAAAGCAATTTGCGCGTAGGAATGAGGCCAGCCATGAACGGCACGAAGTTGAGGGGGATTGGGGAGGACATACCCAGACTCCTGAACCTACCCCTCCACAGCTCTCTCCGTCCTGCTCCCAGGGGGGCACGGGCCGGTTCACGTGGCGGTGTCGGACAGAGATTCCGAACGGGCCGGTTTGTCCAACCCTTAGCTTCGCGCCATTCGGGCCAGCAGGCGGATCAACGCCGTCGCGTTCAACACCGCCTTGGGCACGAAAGACGTGGTGTCCACCCATTCCTGAACCTTGCTGCCGTCGGCGGAGTGTTCGGAGCAGTGGGATTGGTCGCCGCGCGGGCCGAGGCCGTCGAGGGTGGGGAAATAATTCCAGAGCACGTTGCCGTCACTGAGACCGCCGCGTTCCTGGCGGGCGACTTGGAGGCCTAAGCTGCGTCCGGTTTCCTGCCAGTGGGCGAGAAGTTTTTCCGTGGCGGGGTTGGTGGGCCAGGGGACGGTTTCGTGATCAACCGTGATGGTGACGCGGCAGGGGTGTCCGCTTTGGCTGCGGATCTCGCCGTCGCCGTTGTGGGCGAGAATGGCGTCTTTGGCGCGTTGGTAAACCTCGGGGGAGAAGGCGCGCATTTCCAACTCGGCGCGGGCGGCGTGGGGCACGCGGTTTGCCACGGTGCCGCCCTGGCAGGAGCCGAGATTGACGGTGAGTCCGGCGGCATAGTCGGTCAGGCCGTGGAGTCGGGTGAGGGTGAGGGCGAGCTGCGCGATGGCATTGGCGCCGCGCTGATGCTGACTGCCGGCATGGGCGCCGCGACCTTCGACTTCGACGCGGAAGGTGGCGCGGCCTTTGCGGGCGGCAACGAGGGCGAAGTTTCCATCATCCGCGCCGTCGGCCTCGAAGAGCAGGCAGGCGAGGGTGTCGGCGGGAAGTTCGGCGCGGCACAACTCGCCGAAATGACCGGAAAGCGTTTCCTCGCTGGAGTTGAGCAGGATGACCCAGTTCGCGTTCTGGAAGGCGGCGGGGTCGGCATGGCGCAGGGCGGACAGGGTGAGGTGGATGAGGGCGGTGCCGCCCTTGATGTCGTTCGTGCCGGGGCCGTAAATGCGGGTGCCCTCGGGCCGCCAGGCGAAAGCGTTGCGGCGTTCCTCGTCCTCGGGAAAAACGGTGTCGAGATGGGCGATGAGCGCAAGAGTGGGGGCCCCGGCCCGATGCGGACTCTTGAGCGCGAGGTGGCGTCCGTAGCTGGGCCGGGAGGCTTGAAAAAACGTCGCGCTGAAACCCAGGGGTGCGAACACGCTGGCGGTGAGTTCGCCCAGGCGGTTCACTCCGGCGGCGTTTTCGGTGAAGCTGTTGATCGCGACCATTTGCCGCAGGATTTCCAGCGTTTCGGGAAGCTGTTCTTCGCAATACGCAGTGAGATTCATGGTTTCATCGGAAAACGGATTTTCTCCACCAAAGCACCAAGGACACCGGGAGGGAAGCCCGCGGATTTTTCCGTAGTTCTCTTTAGGTTTCCTGTCCTTCTCTTGGTGATCTTTGTGTCTTTGTGGTTCATTCAAAAACGCCTTCCATGGTTTAAGGATTGCGCCGCGCGGCAGGCCAACGATGGTGCCTGGCGTGCGGAAGCCGGGACCCTCGCACAGAACACGCATTATGAACAGCCCCACTCCGCTGACGGCCCCCGCTCTGGATCTCGCCGTCCGCGTGGGCTGTGAACTCGTCTACGAGACGAGCGCGCCCACGCCGGCCCTGGTCACCTTCAAACCGCGGCAGGACGCCTACCAATCCATCCGGCAGGAGAGCATGCGCTTCGAGCCCGAGCTGGCGGCGACGGAATTCGAGGACGACCATCTCAACATTGTCTATAGGCTGGTGATGAAACCCGGACGCAATGCGCTGCGTTACGACGCCATCGTAATGGTTCCCAGCCTGACGGAGGATTTCGCCTGGCGGGACGAGCCGATTCCCCCGCACGAATTGCCCGCCTCCATTCTGCGCTATACCCTGCCCACCCGGTATTGCGACACGGACAAACTGCTGAATTTCGCCTGGAAAAACTTCGGCCATCTTCCGCACGGGCTGGCCCGCGTGCGCGGCATTTGTGACTGGCTCAACAAAAACATCGAATACCGCACGCTTTCCGGCAGCCCGAATATTTCGGCTTACGATGTGATCGAACGGCGCTACGGCGTCTGCCGCGATCTGGCCCACACGGCGGTCGCGCTTTGCCGCAGTTTCAATCTCCCTGCGCGCTATGTCAGCGGCTATGTGCCGGAAATCGCCTTCCTTAACCCCGGGGTGCCCAATGATTTCCATGCCTACTGCGAGGTCTGGATGGGCGGACGCTGGCAGGTTTTTGATGCCCGCTGGAAGCATCCGCGCATCGGCCGCATCCGCATGTCCGCGGGCTATGACGCGGTGAATTGCGCCTTCACCACCGTCTATGGTCAGGCCGCCCTGACCCATTTCGAGGTCTGGTCCTATCAAATTGATCCCGCGGAGGTCGGTATCGGCGATCCGGTGGATCTTTCCAAACGGCTCTGTGGCACGACCCGAATCCGCTGGCCTTCGCCTGCCGGTGCTCCCTGTTAAACTTCCCTCCCCGCCGGGCGGTTCTTGACAAAACGTCCTTCGCGGAAGACCAATCCCTGCATGAAAACTTCCGCTCTGGTTCTCATGATCCTGCCCGCCTTTTCCACCATGATATTCGCCGCTCCTCTGCAAGACATCCCCTTCAAAACCGCCGACGGCAAGGACGCCTCCCTGAAAGACTACGCGGGCAAGGTCGTTCTCGTGGTCAACGTAGCCTCGAAGTGCGGCCACACCCCCCAATACGCCGGACTGGAGGAATTGTACAAAAAATACAGTCCGGAGGGCTTCGTGGTGCTGGGATTTCCCTGCAACGACTTCGGGGGTCAGGAACCGGGCACAAACGAAGAGATCAAGGAATTCTGCACATCGAAATTCGCCGTGACGTTTCCCATCTTCGATAAGGTCCACGTGAAAGGCCCCGGGCAGGCGCCATTCTATGCGGCCCTGAGCGGACCCGCCGCGAAATTCCCCGGCGACACGAAATGGAACTTTGGCAAATTTCTCATCGGCAAGGACGGCGAGGTGCTCGCCCGCTTCGAGCCCGGGGTGAAACCCGCCGACCCGGCGGTGGTCGCGGCAGTAGAAACGGCGCTGAAGTGACCTCGATGGGTAGGGATGGCGCTCCGTTGCCGTCCGATTTCAAGAAATGCGACGGACCCCGACGGAACGGCGCCCTCCCCCCCGGAGAAAGAACCTATGAAAAAACGACCTTTTGGCAAAACCGGCATTGATGTTTCCGAAGTGGGGATGGGCTGCTGGCAGCTTGGCGGGGCGGACTGGGGGGATGTGTCGGAACAACAGGCGCTCGATATCCTGGCCGCCGCAGTGGATTCCGGGGTGACGTTTCTTGACGCGGCCGATGTCTATGGCAGCGGACGCAGCGAGGAGTTGATCGGCAAGTTTCTCAAACAGCGTTCGGAAAAAATCTTCGTGGCGACCAAGCTGGGCCGCACGGCGGATTTGTATCCGGACAAATACACCGAGGCCGGACTGCGCGCGGCAACGGAGGCGTCCCTGCGGCGGCTCGGGGTTGAGACGATTGATCTCACGCAGTTGCATTGCGTCCCGCTGGAAGTGATCCGGCGGGGGGATGTTTTTGCATGGCTGCGCACGCTGCAGCAAGAGGGAAAAATCCGGCATTTCGGCGCGAGCGTGGAATCCCTCGAGGAGGCCCATGTCTGCCTGGAGCAGGCGGATCTGGCTTCACTGCAAATCATCTTCAATATTTTCCGGCAGCGTCCCATCACGGAGCTTTTTCCGGCGGTGAAGGAGAAGGGCGTTGCGATCATTGCGCGGCTGCCCCTGGCCAGCGGTTTGCTCTCGGGCAAATTCACCAAGGACACGGTTTTCGGGGAGAACGATCACCGGAGTTACAACCGCGACGGCCAGGTTTTCAATGTGGGCGAAACGTTTGCCGGGCTCCCCTTCGACAAGGGCGTGGAGCTGGCCGAGGAGATGAAGGTCTTCGTGCCGGATGCGCTCAGCATGGGGCAGATGGCGCAGCGGTGGATTCTTGATTTTGACGAAGTGTCGGTCGTCATTCCCGGTGCGCGCACGGTGGAGCAGGCGCGGGAGAATGCCTCGGTTTCCAGATTGCCGGAATTGCCGCCCCAACTCCACGAGCGCCTGGCACGGTATTATGTTAGCGAAGTGCTGCCGAATATCCGCGGACCGTATTGAGCTTCGCGCCGAAGGGCAGTAAGAAATGCCTCACGCAAAGGTTGGACAGGATGAAAAGGTAAGATTTTTCAGAATATGCCCTTCCTTTCCACCCTTCCCACCCTTTGCGTGAGGCTCTTCCGCCCGGGGTGCTCATGGGGTTGCTCTGGTGGACATCGTGCAAGCGGCGCGATTTTGTCCGTGGACAAGGCGGCCAAGGCAGGTAAGCTCCCCGACTCCCATGCGAATCCGTTCACTCATCCTCGCCACCACTCTCATCCCACTCACCATCATGGCTCAAACCGCTCTCGAAAAAGGGGAAGCATTCCTCAAACAAAACGCCACCAAGGAAGGGGTCGAAACCACCGCCTCCGGCCTGCAATACAAAGTCTTGACCGAAGGAACCGGCAAAAGCCCCAAGGCCACGGACACCGTGACGGTCAACTATCGTGGCACGTTAATTGATGGCACCGAGTTCGACAGTTCCTACAAGCGCGGCGAGCCGATTTCGTTTCCTTTGAACGGCGTGATTCCCGGTTGGACCGAAGGCGTGCAGCTCATGAAAGAGGGCGCGAAATATCAATTCACCATTCCGGCCAAGCTGGCTTACGGCTCGCGCGGCGCAGGCGGAGTGATCGGGCCCGACGAGACGCTGATTTTCGAAGTCGAGCTGCTCAAGGTGAAGTAGGCGGTGCGGAAAATTTACACCTACGCCAAGTGCGACACCTGCCGGAAGGCGGTGAAGTTTTTGCGCGGGAAGGGTGTGGAATTTCGGGAAATCCCGATTCGGGAAACGCCGCCGCCGGTGTCCGAACTCAAGGCGATGTTACGTGCCCAGGGCGGGGAGTTGAGGAAGATCTTCAATACGGCCGGCGGGGATTACAAGGCACTCGGACTGTCCGCAAAATTGCCCGAACTCAGCGCGACGGAGGCTTTGCAACTGCTGGCGGGGAATGGCAATCTGATCAAACGGCCTTTCGTTGTTGGCCATGGCACGCATCTCGTCGGATTCCAGGAAGGCGAGTGGCTATTGGTTAATTGGTAGGGCGCGTTGTCCCTAACGCGCCGTCGACGGAGCTGGATGGGTTGAGGGGCCCCTTCCCCTCATAGGGACAACCCTCCCTACCGATTTTTCACCGCGGGATGCCCGGCGAGTAATCGGAGCGATTTTTGCAAGAGCGTCTTCCCCGGCTCCATCCGATGCCAGGTGGAGGCGCCGGAGGGATGCGGCAGCGGGATGAGATCGGCGTTGTAGCCGTGGTAGTTTACCGGCCATTTCTGCCCGACGACCGAGGCCAGCGAGTCGAATTCGAGAAATTGCGCAATGGCCAGTTTGCCGACCGGAAGGACGAGCTGCGGCCGCAGGATTTCAAACTCGCGCTGTAGCCATTGCGAACAACTGGCGATTTCCGTTTCGTCGGGCACCCGGTCGCCACCTTTGGGATTTTTGCCGGGAAAGCAGCGGCAGACGGCGGCGAAGTAGATCCGGTCACGGGTGGTTTCCTCATCCCAGCCGAGGGCGGATTCGATCCAGCGAAAGAGGGTTTTTCCGGCCGTCCAAGCGAACGGGCGCCCGAGGACGGGCTCCTTCACCCCAGGGGCTTGTCCGACGAGGAGGATGCGGCTGGGAACCGGACGCCCTACGACCACCGGCTTGTGCATGGCGGGGCATTTCCGGCACGCGCTCAGACGGCGCAGATGAGTTTCGATTTCGGCCATCACCGGCCAAAAAGCAAAAACAGGATGCGGAAAGCGAGGTAGCCGGCGGCCAGCGCGATGACCAGCACGAGCCCGAGAAGGACGACCAGCAGGATGAGGAGAAAGGTCCAATCGCCTGCCGTGGAAACACGGCGGCGATTTTCGTGCTTGGTCAGCAACTGGTAGTTTCTTTGGTTCGATTTGAACCAGGCGGAAAAAAAATCTCCCACGCCGGGTATGGCGCCGACAAGGGAATTGATGAGGAGGTTGGCCGCCATGCGGAGGAGAACCACGCGCGGAACGCCCGCCCGGAAGGCGCGGACGAGAAGGATCGAGGAAAGAGCGGTCGTGGAGGTGTCTCCAATGCCGGGAATGAGACCGATGATCGGATCGAGTCCGAAGCGGTGCTTCGTGCCGGGGATGGGAATGAGGTCGTCGAGGATGAATGCGAGGATCCTGGTGAATTCCTGCTCGCGCGACAGCGGCGGCCGGGCGGGCAGCACCTCCACTTCGATTTCCTTGATCTTCGATTCCACCGCGCATTCATCGCATGAGTTGGGCGGGCTGCAAGTTTTCCACAGGATGGAAGGTTGCACTTTTTTCTTCCCGCGTTAGGAAGGAAGGCCATGAGGGTTTCCTGCCTGTGTTTATTGACGGTGGTCTTGTTGTCAGCTTGCTCGACCACGACGAGCGTTCGTCCGACGGCTCAGCAGTTGAAGTTGGACAGCTATTCCACGCAATATCTTGGCGACAATAACCGGGTGGTGACGAGGCTGACCAAGGCCGCCAAGACGCAAGGCGGCGGTTATTGGAAAGGCGGCGTATCACCAGAACACCGGGGTGAACGCGGACTACTGGGACTACGCGACGGGGAGCAACAGCATCCCGATGGCGGTGGCGAGCGGGACCACTGCTGGGACGGCTGTGTATAACGGCGTCGTGCATTATTCCTCGCCTGCGGCGGTGAATAATGCCGGCGGGCTGAGTGCGTATGGGACGATGGAGCAGAACGGCAATGTGCGGGAATGGAACGAGAGTGCTTACGACGGGATAAACAATTCATCGTCCGAGAATCGCGCGTGGCGCGGTGGCGCCTGATTCTACGCCGCGGACAGTCTGCGCTCCTCGATCCGCTTCGACCTCTCGCCGGCGGCCTCCTACAACGAAATCGGTTTCCGTGTTGCGAGTGTCCCTGAACCCTCCAGCACGGTGTTGATGATCAGCGCCGGTTTGCTTGCCATAGCACGGAGACGCCGCCGCGCCGCCCTTTAATCTTTGGCCCTTTGCCCTTTTCCTCTTTTTGGCGGGCCGACCGGCCCGGTGGTCGGGGCTTTTCCGCCGCAGGCGGGCGAACAGGGCTTGAAGTTCCCCAATGATCTCCTCAGCGGCGGCTTCCGCGATCAAGTCGCCTTTGATCTTGAGACTTCATAAATAGCGTAGATAATACGCTGTTTGTGTTGATCCGTGACGCCCATGCGGCTACACGTCTACTGGATGAAGCGGTCATTCCAAGAAAGTCAGGCTGGGCTTTTCGCGGTTGCGGAAGCTCAGGGGGGCTTCTTTACTGCGAAGCAGGCGGAGACGACTGGCTTTGACCGGACCAATCACGCCTACCATGTCCGCTCTGGAAAATGGGTGCGCGAGTATCGCGGCATCTACCGCCTCAAACAGTATCCGCTTCCGCCGGATTCCGATCTCATTCTTTGGTCGCTTTGGTCGAGAGGCCGTAACGACGTGACGCAGGGGGTCTATTCCCACGAGACGGCGCTTCGGATCTTTGACCTCTCGGACAACATGCCGACCAAACTGCACATGACGGTTCCGAAAAAGTTCCGCAGGGGGGCGGAAATTCCTGCGATTCTCGTCCTGCACCATGCCGACCTTGCACTGGCCGATGTCGAGGAGAGGGAAGGTTTCCGGGTCACCCGTCCAATGCGGACGATTCTTGATCTGCTTGCCACGGGGGGGCTGTCTTCGGATCTTCTGAACCAAGCTTTCGACGAGGCGAGAAATCGCGGGTTGATCACAGCAAGGGAAACGCACGGTGACAAACTGCCGACCTGGCTCACGAGCGACAGAACGGGGAGGCGATGAAGACGCCACACCGATACGCGACGGCTACCGCATTCCGGATCGCCTTGGAGGCGCGGCTGAAATCGCTCGCTCAAGCCGAGAGCATAGATCTCCAACGCCTGCGCAGACAGGTGTCGTTTGACCGGTTGCTGGCGCGGTTGTTTTCCGAAACAAACGCACCCTGGCTGCTCAAAGGGGGCTACGCCATGGAACTCCGGCTGCGATCCGCTCGCGCGACGAAGGATATTGACCTGTCACTCCCTGGAGAAGTTGAGAGGAAAGGCGATGTTCTGGAACGCCTTCAAGACAGGGCGACAACGGACATGGGCGACTATTTTACGTTCGCTGTCGGTCTTCCCCAAATGGATTTGGACGGCGCTCCTGAAGGAGGTTCCCGATATCCTGTCACCGCATCTTTGGCCGGGCGGGTCTTCACGAAATTCCATCTCGATGTCGGCATCGGCGATGCAATCGTCCGGCCCACGGAAGTTGTCCGGGGACGCGATTGGCTGGAATTTGCTGGCATCCCGCTCGTCCCTTGCATCGCCATTTCGCGGGAGCAACAGTTCGCCGAGAAACTTCACGCCTACACACGCCAGCGCGAAAGGGCAAACAGCCGGGTCAAGGATTTGGTGGACATGGCGCTACTCGTGAAAATGGGGATGCTGGAAAGCCTGAAGCTGAAGGAGGCGATCCAAATGACCTTCGAGCAGCGCGACACCCATGCAGTTCCGGCCGTGTTTCCAGATCCGCCTGAATCATGGCAACAACCCTACGCGCAACTTGCCGGGGAATGCGGCCTGGAATGGACAATCGATGAGAGTGTCCAAACAGTCGCATCCCGATTGGCCGGAATGTGAGACGCACGGCGCTGTCCAGTCGGTCAGATCACTCCTCCCCCGTCCCGCCCCTCCCGAGCTTGTTCCCGGCCTTGGCTTCCACGGATGAGGCATTTCCGCTGATAGGTAAAAGAAACCCACCCCGGCAGGCGGGTGAGTTTCTTCGACCATCAGTGCATGGTCATGCACATCTGTTCGATGCGCTCGATGGCGGGAACAGCCTCCCGCTTGGCATCCCCGGTGCCCGTAGTGAACCAGCACCAGTCTCCCGCAACATCCATCCACTCGACGCGCACGATGCCGTTCTCAGTCCATACGGTGGCGCGGAGTGGTCTCTCTTCCCGGTTGAAGCGGATCGAGCGGATACACGGGTAATCCCCAACCTTCATAAGGCGTGGTCGAGGTGGCCAGGACCGTTCCCCTCGGGGTCGCACAGGACGGCGGCTGTGGCGGCATTGCCATCCCGATCCCAGCCGGTGAGGAGGAGGACCGGCAGGGGCGCCCGTCGATCTCCTCCCAGAGGATGGCTGTGATTTGCCGTCCGACGAGCTTGCCATAGTGCTCGCGTTCGATAGGCGTCGGGTCAACACTCATGAGGCGAGCGCAACCCCGGCGGCGCCGTCGAAGAGCCCGTGCAGGGCTTCACAGCGGGCGATGGGAATGAGGTCGTCGAGAATAGAGGCGAGGATGCGGGTGAATTCCTGCTCGCGGGAGGGCGGGCCTTGTGCCGGCATAACCTCGACTTCGACTTCCTTGATCTTGGTTGGCACGGCGCATTGATCGCATGAGATCGGCGGGCCGCAAGTTTTCCGCGGGGGCGGGTGGATCTTTCGAAAAATCCCATGGGATTCCCGCCCAAAACGTGCGATCGGTTCTTATTCCGCATCCTGCAACTCATCCATCCATGAAACGTCTTCTCATTGGCCTCAGCCTCGCCGGCGTTTTTCTGGCGGCCTGCCACACCGCCCGCACCCAAAGCGAACCCCAGGTCATCGTGGTTCCGCCGGATGAAATGTCCCGCCAGCCTGCGCTGGGCCCGTCGACCGCAGGTTCTCCGCCCGCGGCGCCAACTCCGGCCACCGTCAAGCCCTCCGCCACCACCGTCAGCCTTCCCCCGCCAGCGGCCGCCCCGGCGAACAAACACTCCTACAATTCCTGCAATGTCGATGGCCCCTACATCGCCATCACCTTTGACGACGGACCCCACGCCGTTCACACCCCCACGTTGCTCGACATGCTCAAGCAGCGCGGCCTCAAGGCCACTTTTTATGTCGTCGGACAATGTGCCGCCGAATACCCGGACATCATGAAGCGCATCGTTGCCGAGGGTCACGAAATCGGCAACCACAGTTGGAGTCATGTCGCCCTCAATTCGGTCGGGGCCGACAGCCTGCGCAAGCAGATGGAAAACACCAACGCCGCCATTAAGGAATCCACCGGCCTCCGCCCCGCCACCATGCGTCCGCCCTATGGGGCCACCAGCGCCCGCCTGAACAAACTCTTCGACGAGGAATACGGCATGAAGGTCATCCTCTGGTCCGTCGATCCGCTCGACTGGAAGAACCGCAACGCCGCCACCGTTTCCAGCCGCATCATCCAAAACACCCATCCCGGCGCCATCATCCTGGCCCACGACATCCATGCCACCACCGTGGCCGCCATGCCGGAAGTCTTCGATACGCTCACAGCCAGGGGCTACAAATTTGTCACCGTTTCCGAACTCCTCGCCCTGGACCGGCCCGCCCAGTTGGTCAAAAAAGAGACCCCGGCCCCCACCCCGGCCAACTGAGTTTTCTCAGGCCAGGGACGCAAAAAACCCGGGAGCCCGCATCATCCGGCGCAGCATGAAACGCCGCCTCGCCCTCGCCGCTCTCTTCATTCTCGCCGGACTCGCCCTCTGGCTCTACCGCCATTTCACCCGTCCCAGCCCGCTTCCCCCGCATCCGCGCACCGTCGCGCAAGTGGTGACCGCGCTCGGGCCTGCGGTCCGGAGCAAACTCGAACCCGCCTTGCAAAAGGCCGGACTCTCCTATCCCCCCGCCCGCATTACGCTCCTCGCCTTCAAAGCCGAAAAACGCCTCGACCTCCAGGCCGCCGATGCCGCGGGCAGATTCCGCCCTGTTCTCTCCTGGCCCATCCTCGCCGCCAGCGGCACCGCCGGCCCGAAACTCCGCGAGGGCGACTGTCAGGTGCCCGAAGGCAACTACCGCATCGAGTTGCTGAATCCCAACAGCCGCTTCCATCTTTCCCTGCGGGTGAATTACCCCAATGCCGACGACATCACGCAGGCCAAAAGGGAGGGCCGCGATCTTTCCACTCTCGGCGGCGACATCATGATTCACGGCGGGGCCGCCTCGATCGGCTGCCTGGCCATCGGTGACGAGGCGGTTGAGGAGCTTTTCGTTCTCGCGGCGCTGACCGGTCTGGACCACATCGAATTAGTCATCGCGCCGAGCGATCTTGCCGGCGCCTCTCCCCATGAGTAACCTCAGTGCCATGAGCCATCCCGCCAAAGTTTTAATCGTCGGCGCCGGACCTGTCGGCCTGAGCGCCGCGGTGGCTCTCAGCCGGGCGGGCATTCCGATTCGCATCGTTGACCGGCTCCCCGCCCCAATCAACCAATCCCGCGCCGCCATTATCCATGCCCGCACGCTGGAAGACTTCCAGCGACTCGGCATCGTGGACGATTTTCTCGCCACCGGGGTGAAGGTGCATGGCGTCGTCCTTTACGGTTCCGACAACCAGATTTTGGTCCGTCCCTCCCTCGATCATATCCCAAGCCCCTATCCCTACATGCTCGGACTCGAGCAGTTTAAGACGGAGGAAATTTTGACCGCTCGACTGGAGGAAGCGGGCGTGAAGGTCGAACGCGGAGTGGAGCTGGCTGAGTTTAAGGAAAATGGCGGCCGGGTTTCCACCGTGCTGCGACGGTCTGACGGCACGGAAGACCGGGGCGAGTTCGACTACCTGCTGGGGGCGGATGGCAGCCATAGCGCCGTGCGCGCCGGGCTGGGCCTTCATCTCGAAGGCACAACGATTGACCAGACCTGGATTACCGCGGATGTCAAAATCCGCTGGGACCGCGACCCCGGCGAAGCCGTCGCCTGCATGTCGGAGGAGGGCATGGTTTTCATCGCCGCCATGAATGACGGACGCTGGCGCGTGATCGTCAGCCACAAACAGATGACACCCGAGGAGGCCGCCAAAGCCACGGTTGCGGACGTGGAGAAAATCATGAGTGAGCGGTTTGGCATGAGCATGCCGCTTTATGATCCGGTCTGGATCAGTCCCTTCGGCCTCAATACCCGAATGGCCCCGACCATGCAGGTGAGCCGCGTCTTTCTCGCCGGGGATGCCGCCCATGTGCATAGTCCCATCGGCGGCCAGGGCATGAACACCGGCATCCAGGATTCCCTGAATCTGGCCTGGAAACTTGCCCTGGTTCTCAAGGGCCTCGCCAAGCCCGAGTTGCTCGAAAGTTACAACTCCGAACGCCATGCCAACGCCAAAAAACTTTTGGAGAAAATCGGAGCCGCCACCAAAATGGCCAGCTTGCGTCATCCCGTGGCCATCGAGGTGCGCAACCACATCATCCATCTTGCCGGCCATCTGGGCATCCAGAATGTCATGCCGGGCGTCGTCAGCATGCTGAATGTCGGTTACCCCGACAGCCCCGTCGTTTCCGAATCGCACACAAGCTGGCTGAGCCGTGGCCCCCGGGCTGGTGAACGCGCTCCCAATGCCGCGGGACTGGCCGCCGCCGGCTGCTCCGAACCAACCAACCTCTTTGAGTTATGGAGCAAGGACGAGAGGCATCAGGCGCTGGTCTTCGGGGACGACATCCAAATCCCCGCTTCGCCACTCTATAAAATTACGCGGATCACAAAATCAGGAACTCCCTCGGATGGTGTGGTTGTGGATACCGAAGGCCACGCGCATGAGGTTTACGCCGCCGAAAAAACACGCGCCCTTTATCTGGTGCGTCCCGATGGAATCATTGCCTTTCGAGACGGAGACGCCAGCCCCGCCGCTTTGGCCGGATATCTCGCAAAATGGTATGTTGTTTAAAAGGCCGTCCGAAAACTGAAGACTGGAGGGATGCGGGCCCTCGCATCCCGGGCGGCAAGGGCCTGCCGCCCTCCACGCCTTGACCTTCTCAGCCTGAGGGGGGGCGTAATTATCGCAGATCTGGTGAATGTCTTCAGCGGGAGGCGTGCCTGGGGCGATCAAACGCAGAAAATGCCGCCCGCGGCGCAATACGACTTATCCTTAAGTATGCCCGCGAAGCCCATCCCGGTATACCGCTGCCGCCCGCATTCCAATACGGAAGCCTTGTCATGATAAGATGGAGGGATGTCCTCCCTGTCGGCCGCATCGCTGATGGACCGGACAGCGCCGGCCCCTCCATTTCGAAAACTTCGATCGCCTCGGTGGACCCTCCTCAATCGCTGTTTGCGAGTTAATTGCTTTTCTCCTCCTGCCGAAGAGAACTCTGGTTTGGCCGTCCCTGCGGCTGCTGGGTGGTGGACTGTTGCGGCTGAACCTGCTGCTGCCTTTGTCCTTGCTGGCGTTGCGGCTGGCTGGGCTGTTCCTGCTGTCTCGGCTGGCGCTGTTGTTGCTCAACAGCCTGCTGACGGGCCTGGCGCTGGCTGGATTCCTGTTGCGACTGTTGTTGCTGCCTCTGTTGCTGTTGCTGCGCGGCCTGTTCGCGGGCCTGCCGTTGCTGCTGATCGACCTGTTGCTGCCTCTCCTCTCGCTGCTGCGCGGCTTGTTGGCGTAACTGCTGCTGCTGTTGGTTGGCCTCCTGCATTCGTTGCTCTTGCTGGCTCTCCTGTTGCCGGGCTTGTTCGCGGGCCTGATTTTGCTGCTGAACAGCTTCCTGCTGTCGTTGCCCTTGCTGGAGTTGCTCCTGCGCGGCCTGTTCGCGCAACGGTCGCTGCTCTTGGCCGGCCTCCTGCGGGCGTTGCTCTTGCTGGCCTTGCGGTTGCCGGGTTTGTTCGCGCAACTGCTGTTGCTGCCGGGGGGACTCTTGTTGCTGCTGCTCCAACTGGCGCTGGGCTTGTTGCCGGGGCTGCTCGAGCGGGTCCGGTTGGGGCGGATTCGCTTCTTGCTCCCGCCGTTCTCCCCGCGAGGGACTCGGCTCCGTCTGCACGGCGGGCGGCGTGTTACGAGGCTCGCGGGCGGGGCTTTCCGGCCGGGGCGGATTGTTTCCCGGAGTCGGGGCGGGCGATTCGATCTGTCCGGGCACGCGCGGTGCGGCGGAGGGGGTGTTGCGCGGACGTTCGGAGCGACGTCCTTCACTGGCAGGTGGGGTGGTGGACGGAATGGCCGGGGCAGTCGGGCGGCCAGATTGCGGAGGAACTGAGGGCGTGCCAGTCCCCTCGGGGCTAGGATTTGGCCGTCCGCCGTTACCGGGGGGATTCACGGAACCCGGGGCTTGTGGATCGCGGCTGCGGCCCGGGCCCTGGCCCTGTGGAGTTGCGGTCGTGACGGGCGCCGGGGGATCATTGACCACGCCGGCATCCGTATTGCGGGGACGTTCCTCGCGATTGCGGCCTTGGGCTGTGCCGGTCCGGTTTCCGTCGCGATTTCCGTTCGTGGTGTCGAGTCGCGAAGGACGCGGAAGCTGGTTGCGGCGGGTGGAGTCGGGGCGGTCATTCGCCGGGACTTGGGCAATGGCCTGACCGCCAGCGGGCGCGCGGTCGGGCCGGGCGGCTCGTTCCGCCCGGGCTTCGGTGGTGGCAAAACGGGCGTTGCCGGTGTTATTGCGCTGGCGCTGGTTGACCTGGCGGCGGCTGTTGGCGCTGGGCTGCCACTGGGTCACGCTGTCGTTGTTGATGTTCACAACATTGACGTTGCTGTTCGCCACCGTGTTGTTGATGGCGGTGGTGGTGTTGCCGCTGCTCCGGCCCTTGTTCCAACGTCCGTCGTTCCAATCGTGATGATTCCATCCGCGCCAATTTCCGCGGTAGACGCAGCGGCGGTTCCAGTCGAAATCGTAATTCAGCCAGGATCCCACCGCAAAACCCACGCCGAAGGTGAGGAACGGCGTGTAGCCCGGCTGGTAGGTCTGCACATAGATGACTTGAGGATCGTACTGCGGCACATAAATCACCTCGGGGTCGGCCGGCACGATACGAATAACTTCCTCCTGCACGACCACTGTTTGCTGCGGGGTATCCCCCAGATTACCGGCTGTCTGAGCCTGGGCCCGAAGTTTCTGAATGGCCTCCATCACGTCAGCAGGCTGAACCACAAAGGCCTCACCCACGGAGGCGGTCCACTCCAGATTTTCATTCATCCAAAAGAGCACCTCCGGATAGCGGGTGAGGGATTTGACGCTGTCGTCCCAGGGTTGCGCGTCCACGCCGGAGATGTCGGCCTTGGATTCCAAAAACCGTGAACCGATCACGACATCGGCCGGAACGGTGGAGGCGGGGAGGATGAGCGCGATGAGGGCGTCCGGATAGAGAGCAATGGGAGCGAGAAGGTCCTGAAGTTCCACCGGTCCGAGCTTCGGAGCCGGCTCGGGGTTGAGCGGGACCGGAGGAGGCACCTGGTTCGGGGTCTGGGAGTGAAGGTCCGGCCACGGCCAGAAGAACAGGAGGGCCAGAACGAGTTTGCCAAAACCCGGGGGCCGAAAAGAGCGAAAGACCGCAAAAAGCGAGGAATTCATAATTGATAACTTCGCATCTTCTGACGGGCCCGCGCGTCCTATATTCACCGCAACTGCAAGAATCTGCGGAACGCGGCAAGACTCAGCCGGTCTGGAGGATCAAGGTCCGGCCCTCAAAAGTGACGCGGTCGCCGGGCAAAAGTTTTTTGCCCTTGCGGGTTTCGACTTCGCCGTTGAGCAGGACGTGACCGCCGCGAATGAGATGCTTCGCCTCGCCGCCGCTCTGGGCCAGGCCGCCGAGTTTCATGAACTGGCAGAGTTCGATCGGCGTGGTGTTCACAAGGAGGATCCGGGCCTCTTCCGCGTCGGGATTGCTCATGGTCTTGTTGTTCGCGGAATTCCTCGAATGCCCTGAAGGTATCAGCAAGTGGCGAAGGACGCCAGGAAAACGGTCGGCAGGCCGGTCGTGACTTTCGGGCGCGAGGGATTAGGATTTTCCGATGAAACCCTTTCGTAATCTGGCCGAAACCCGCACGGCGGACGGATCGCGTTTTTCCCTGCACGAGCACGACGGGCAGTATTTTCTCAAACTCAATGGACGGCAACTCATGGGGTCGAACGCGACGGTATCGGAGTTGCTGCTGGCGGATCTGGCCTGTGCCTGGCAGCCGCATCGCCAGAAACCCCGCGTGCTCATCGGCGGCCTCGGGCTGGGCTTCAGCCTGCGGCGGGCGCTCGAATTGACCGGGCCCCGGGCGGTCGTGGAAGTGGCGGAATTGCTGCCGGAGGTGGTGGGGTGGAACCGGGAATTTCTGGGCGGCTTGAACGGGTCTTTGTTGGACGATCCGCGGGTGGAGATCTTCACCGGCGACGTCCTCGAGTGCATCAGAAAAGGCGCGTCCCGCTACGACGCGATCCTGCTGGATGTGGACAACGGACCGACCTCATTTGTGCAGCGGGACAATGCACGGCTCTATGAGCGGAACGGGATTTCCCTCATCCGGCGTTCCCTCAAACCCGGCGGAAGGGTTGCCTTTTGGTCGGCGGAACGCGAACCGGCCTTTCAGGCCAGCCTGGCGAGGGCGGGTTTTGCCGTGGAGGAAGTCCCCGCCAAGGCCCATGAGCGGGCGAAACGCGCGGCCCATCGCATCTACCTCGGCGTGCGGCTGGACGGCTGACCGGAATTCAGCCCTCGGCCAGCACGACCGACTTCGGCTTCATCACGAAAAACAAGGCCGCGATGCCGGCCAGCATCACCAAGGCGATGACGGGCGCGTGGGGTTCTTTCTCGACATGGCTCAGGCGCGAGGCAATGAGCGCGAGGCAAATCAGGCTGCCCAGAAACGGCACAATCAGCGGAACCTCGAACTGCCCGCGCTCCTCGCCCGGGCGCAATTTCAGCACAATGAGCGCCACGTTCATCAGGCCGAAAACCATCAGCAGCAACAAGCTGGTGGCCGAGGCCAGATCCTTGATGTTTCCCACAAATGCCAGGATCGCCACGATCGCGGCCAGCACCATGATGGCCACGTGCGGCGTCTTGCGCACGGGATGGACCCGCCCGAGCAGCGCCGGAAGGAGCCCCTGTCGCGCCATGCCGTAAATGAGGCGCGACCCCATGATGAAATTCATCAGCGCCGTGTTAGCCACGGCGAAGAGCGTGATGCCGGTGAAAATCTGATGCGGCATCCACGGGGCCGCCACCCTGGTGATTTGGGCCAGCGGCGCGCCCAAGGCCGGATTGGCCAGACTCCCATAAGGCACGACCGAAATCGCCGCCACGCTCACCAGCATGTAGATCACCGTCGCACACCCCACGGCCAGAATGATGCCCCACGGCATCGTGCGTTGCGGGTCCTTGACCTCCTCGGACAAATTCAGCAAATCCTCGAATCCCACAAAGGCATAAAACGTCAGCACCGCCCCCGACATCACCAGCGGCAGCGTGAGACCGCCCTCCGCCGGGGGCGTTTCCAAATAATTCACCCCTCCGAAATACCGCGCGCTCACCGCAATAATAAACAAAAGTCCGCCCACCTCGATGGCGGTGCAGACCATATTGACCCAGACACATTCCCGGATGCCGCGCAGGTTCACCCAGGTGAGCGCTCCAATGAATCCCAGAAAAATCACCCACAGCGGCAGCCCGCCCACCATGGGCTGCAAGGTCGCGGCAAAAACCCGGCTGCCTGTGGCCATTGAGGTCAGCCCCGAACACGCCACGGCCAGGCCCACCACATAGGAAAGAAACTTCCACCCGTAAGCCCGCTGCGTGACATAGGCGGCACCCGCCGCACGCGGATACCGCGAGGCCAGCGAGGCATAGCTGAGTCCGGTCAGCAGGGCCGCCACCATCGAAACCGCAAAGCCCAGCCAGACCGCGTTGCCCATCTTTCCCGCCGCCACGCCGATCGTCCCGTAGATTCCCGCCCCGACCATGTCGCCCACGCCATAAACCACCAGCGCGAAGAGCCCGATGGTCCTGGCCAGCCCCGTGTTGTCCTTGCCCTCGCTCATCCCGGCAACTTTTCAGCCCATGGCGGCAAACGCACGCGAAAAATCAGGGCCGAGGCGCGGGATGAATCCACCGGCTCACGTCGGCGGCTACGTAGCCGCATTCGTGAGAGGGTGCAGGACAAAAATCTTCCAGGAATCCCCGAAGGGGATCAATCCGACAGCCCAAGGTTGCGAAGAATGAGCTACCTTGGGTATCAACAGGAGAATAGAACCAACCCTGAATGGGTTGCATCGGGCGAGGAACACAACCCATTCAG
>CAMASH010000062.1 GCA_945860745.1 Chthoniobacter flavus
TTGGCCTTGTCCAGCCATCCGTAATCAATCGTCTTGAGGCGTTTTTCCTTGGAGCCGAGCTTGGGGATGCAGGCGATGAGGGCTTTCGTGTAGGGGTGCTGGGGATTTTTCAGCACGCTGGCGGTGTCGCCGTATTCGACGATCTCGCCGCGGAACATCACGGCGATGCGGTCGCAGAGGCCCTGGATGATGGCGATGTTGTGGGTGATGAGGATGAGGGCCATATTGAACTCGGTGCGCAGGCGTTTGAGTTCGGCCAGGATCTGGGCCTGGATCGTGACGTCGAGGGCGGTGGTGGGTTCGTCGGCCACGAGGAGGCTGGGCTGGCAACTGAGGGCCATGGCGATCATGGCGCGTTGCTGCATGCCGCCGCTGAGTTGATGCGGATAGTCGTGCATGCGCTTTTCCGGATTGACGATGCCGACAGTGGTGAGCCAGCGGACGATCTCGGCGTCCACATCCTTCACCTCGGGACGGTGCAGGCGGATGGCTTCGGCGATTTGGTTGCGGATGGAATAGACGGGGTTGAGCGAGGTGGAGGGTTCCTGGAAAATGTAGGCGATCTCGCCGCCGCGGATGGCGCGCAGGCGGTCGGGTTTCATGGCCAGGACGCTTTCGTTTTTGAAAAGGATGTCGCCATTGGGGAATTCGGCGGGCGGAACGGGCAGGAGCCGGGTGAGGGCGAGGGCGGTCACGCTTTTGCCGCTGCCGCTTTCGCCCACGACGGCGAGGGAGGCGCCCTCTTTGAGCGAGAGGGAGATGTTTTTTACGGCGTCCACCGGTCCGTGTTCGGTGCGGAAACGGATGGAGAGGTTGCGGATTTCGAGCAGGTTGGCCATGGCTATTTTCTTTCGGAGCGGGTTTCGGCGGCCTGGCGCAGAGCGTCGCCGGCAAGGTAAAAGGCGAGGGCGGCCAGGAAGATGGCCAGGCCGGGAAAAACGATGAGCCACCAGGCGTCGAGGAGGTAGGTTTTGCCGTCGGAAATGATGTTGCCCCAGGTGGCCTGGGGGGGCTGGACCCCGAAGCCGAGGAAACTCAATCCGGCTTCGGTCAGGATGGCGGCGGGGATGCCGAGCACGGCGGTGACGAAGATGGGAGCGAAGGCGTTGGGCAGGATGTGGCGGAAAATGATGGCCGGCGTGCGCTGGCCGAGGGCGCGGGCGGCGCGGACGTATTCGGTCTCACGCAGGGTGAGAAATTCTGCCCGGACGAGGCGGGCGGTGCCGGTCCAACTCACGAGTCCGATCACGACGATGATGTTCAGCATGCTGGGGCCGAGCAGGGCGACGGCGGTAAGGATGAGAAAGAAGGTCGGGAAGCACATGATGGCATCCACCGCGCGCATGATGATGTTGTCCACCCAGCGGCCGAAGTAGCCGGAGATGGCGCCGACGACAACGCCGATGAGGAGCGAAACGGCCACGGCGACGAAGCCGACGGTGAGCGAGATGTAGGACCCGTGCAGCATGCGCGAGAAGAGGTCGCGGCCGAGGTTGTCCGTGCCGAGCCAGTTCGTGAGATTCGGCGGGAGGAGCTTGCGTTCCAGGTTGGTCGCGTTGGGGTCCATCGGAAAGGGAACGTGAGCGAAACTGAGCACGGCAAAGACCGCGGCCACAACGAAGAGGACGATGATGGCGGCCAGCGAGATCAGGCCGATGCGGTTGCGGCGGAAGCGGCTGACGACGCGGGCGAGGGGAGTTTGGGCGGGAGGGTTCATTCGAGGCGCACGCGGGGGTCCACGAGGGAGTAGAGAATGTCGGCCAGGAGGTTGCCGAGGAGCACGAGCACGGCAGTGATGAAGTTCAGCGCGACGAGGGTGGGGTAGTCGCGTTCCAGCACGGCCTGATAACCGAGACGGCCGATGCCGGGATAGGCGAAGATGGTTTCGATGATGACCGCGCCGCCGATGAGGGCGGGCAGGAGTCCGCCGATGCCGGTGATGACGGGACGGAGCGAATTCCGCAGGGCATGGTGGTAAAGGACTTTTTCCGAAGGAAGGCCCTTGGCCCGGGCCGTGCGGATGTAATCCTCGCGCAGGGTTTCCAGCATGCTGGCGCGGACGTAGCGGGATTGGGCGGCCACACTGCCGAGAGCGAGCAGGGTGGCGGGCAGGGCCAGATGCCAGATCCAGTCGAGCGAACTGGCCAGGGCATTGGGAAAGACGATGCCGTGACTGACGGTGCCCATGAGAGGAACCGCGAACCATTCGGTCAGACCGATGATGAGCAAATAGGCGACCCAGAATTCGGGAATGGCGAGCAGGGCAAACGAGACGGTGGAGAGGGCGGTGTCCTGCCACTGGCCCGCGACGCGGGCGGAATACACCCCGACGAGGAGTCCGAAACTGAGGGCAATGACGATGGCGCAGACGTTGAGCGCGAGCGTGGCGGGGAGCCTTTCGGTGATGCGTTCCAGCACGGGGCGGCCGTCCTTGATGCTGCGGAGTTCGCCGGTGAACAGGCCGCGCATGTTGAACCAGTATTGCTTCCAGATCGGTTCATCGAGGTGGAATTGCTTGCGGAAGTTGGCTTTGACCGACTCCGAGATTTTTGGATTCAGTTCGCCCCACGGATACGGACTGCCGGGCGTGAGAGTGATGATGAAAAACGAAATGAGGCTGATGAAAAAAACCAGCACCAGCGAGATGAGGAGGCGGCGGACGATGAAAGTGATCATGGGCGGACCTCCCGCTTGGGCGGCAGTTTGCCGGCGAACTCCGGACGGTAAAACCACTGCATGTAGTAGGTCCATCCGGCCTTGGTCACCTCAACCGGTGTGTCCATGAAACCGCCCTTTCCGTCCGGGCGGCAGATGCGGAAGCTGTCCTTCCAGATGACCGAGGTGGAGTTGGGCACGAAGAGGAAAAGATAGGGCTGATCCTCAAAGATCAATTTCTGAATTTCCCCGGCCATGGCCTTGATGGTGGCGGGGTTGTATTCCTGGCGGATCTGTTCGATGAGGGTGTCGACCCGGGGGTTTTTGTAGCCGACGAAGTTGAGTTGCTCGGGGTTGCTCTGCGAGGAATGCCAGACTTGATAGACGTCGAAATCCGGTCCGGTGGACCAGCCGAGCACGGTGGCCTCGAATTCCAGTTTGTTGATGAAGCGGCTGATGAAGACGGCCCATTCGTAAATCTCCACGTTCACCTCGACGCCGAGGGAACGCAGGTTGTCCTGCACCAGCGTGGCGATGTCTTTGCGCACTTCGTTGGCCTGGTTGACAATGAGGGTGAAGGCCATGCGTTTGCCATCCTTCACCCGGATGCCGTCGGGTCCGGGTTTCCAGCCGGCTTCGTCGAGCAATCGCGCCGCGGCGGCGGGGTCGTAGGGGATCGGTTTGATCTCGGGATTGGAGAACCAGAAGTGAGGCGGGAAGATGCCGTTGCTCTGCACGCCGTTGCCGTAGAGGATAAACTCGATCATTTGCGGCCCATTGACCGCGTGGGCGAAAGCGGTGCGGACGCGCACATCCTGGAAGAGCGGATTGCGCAGATTCCAGCCCACGTATTCGTAGCTGTTGGCCGGATAGCGGAAAATCTGGAAGCGGCTGTCATTCAAGAGCGACGAAACCGCCCACGGGCTCACACCCCAGAAATCCGTCTGCCGGGTCATAAAAGCCAGCCGGATCGAAATCGGGTCGGGCAGATAGCGGAAGACGATTCCCTCAAGCCAGGGCGGGCCCTGATAGTAATCGTCATTGCGCACGAGCCGGAGCGACTCGTTGGTTTTCCATCGCGAAAACTTAAACGGGCCGGTGCCGATGGGATTGCGGTTGAAGTTGTCCGCCCACCACGAGGCGGGTTTGTCTTCGAGGATATGAGCCGGAATGAGCGGCATCATCCAGCTGTTGAGCGCGGGCGAATAGGGTTTACGATACGTGACGAGGGCCTCGTAGGGGTTGGGGGTTTCGATTTTTTGAATGAGATCGAAATCAGGTTTGCGGGGTGAGGCCACGGTTTCGTCCATGATGGCGCGGTAGGTGAAGGCGACATCGCGCGAGGTGAAAGGCGCGCCATCGTGCCAGCGCACGTCGTCCCGCAGAACAAAATGCACCAGCGGTTCGGCCAGGAAATTGCGCGTCTCCGACACGGCGGCGGTGGCCTGGGCGTTTCCCGTGCCGGTCAGAAACTTCTTCAGCCGTTCCTCGACGGACGTTCCCTCGCCCGCGACGGTGATCTCGAAGGCCGCATCGTAGTCGAACCAACTGCGCTCGATGGCGATGTCGGGATTGGCTTTTTGGAAGTCTTCCAACGTCGCGCGGGCCTTCTCCGTCTCGACCCGCAGGGTGGCCAGGGGCAGGGCGGTTTTCGGATCGAACAGGCTAAAGATCTTCGCGCTGGCCTCCATGCCGGGGAGGGTGAGGTCGAGAAGGAGGCGTTGGCCGTCCGTGCGGGCGGCTTGCAGCGACCATGCGGACCACGACGGCCGGGCCGCTTCGACGAGTTGGAGGGCGGCCGCGGCGGCGGCGGGGTCCTGAAAGAACACCGTGGTGGTTTGACTGAGGGTGAAAGACTTCGCCAGTTGCGTGGTGATCTCAAGATTCGCATCGTATTGCAGGAGGGCCTCGAAAACGAATCCCTCCACTTCGCTGGCACCGGATTCCGCCGATTGAATCGGGTTGAGTTTGGTCGGTTCCCCGATGGAGCCAATGGTGAGTTCGTTCTTCCGATCGGTCGAGAAGGAGGCCACGGTCACGAAGGACGCGACCAACAAGGCCACGAGCAGCACGGGAATGCCGTAAACAAAAAAGCGGATCACCGCGGCGAAGAATAGCGGGAGTGGGGCGCGACGCAACCCGAGTTTGCAGCCCCCCCGGGGGCCGTTGCGGCTTGGCAGATCCGAAGTCTTGGTATGGAGTAAAAATCATGGCGCGATCCCAAAACGGCAATCAGGCCTTTCCCGGAGTCTTTCCCGCCGGTCGGGGCATCAAACGGGACGCGTGAAAGCGTGAGCAATGTCCCCGGAGGCAGACGCGCGCTTGCGCTGTTGCTCTCCCTCAATCTTCTCTGCTACCTCGATCGCTATATCCTGGCGGCGGTGGAACCGGAAATCCGGGCGGCGTTTTTTGCGGCGGACGATCCCGCGGCCATGGCCAAGACCGGTTCGCTGGCCACGGCTTTTCTGGTCAGCTACATGGTTCTCGCCCCCATTTTCGGATGGTTGGCCGACAGGTTTTCCCGCTGGAGGCTCATGGCTTTTGGCGTGGCGGTGTGGAGTCTGGCCACGTTGGGTTCCGGTTGGGCCGGAACCTTCGGGTTCTTGCTGCTGGCGCGGATTTTTGTCGGGGCGGGGGAGGCCGCCTACGGGCCGGCCTCCCCGACGATTCTGGCCGATTTGTTTCCCATTCAAAAACGAGGAATCGTGCTGGCGTGGTTCTTCGCCGCGATTCCGGTGGGCAGTGCCCTCGGCTATATCTTCGGGGGCGTGGTGGCGGGGTGGCATGGCTGGCGGGCCCCGTTTCACTATGCGTTTTTCCCCGGCCTGATCCTGGCCGGGCTGTGCCTGTTTTTCAAAGACCCGCGGCCCGTGCGCCCTGCCGCTTATCGTCAGGCAGGATTCTCCGACTACGCCGCGCTGCTGCGCATTCCTTCCTTCGTGTTTAACGTCGGGGCGCAAACGGCCATGACCTTTGCCATCGGCGGCATGTCCTTCTGGGCTCCGGCCTATTTCCATGGGACCCGCGGACAACCGGATCTGGCGCAGATTAACTTGATCTTCGGCGGAATCACCGCCGTGGCGGGACTGACCGCGACGTTGTTCGGAGGCTGGCTCGGAGATCGTTTGAGGGAGCGCATTCCCGGGGCCTATCTGGTCGTGTCGGCCGGCGGAATGCTGGTGGCCTTTCCCTGCACATTGGCCATGCTTTTCGCGCCGTTTCCGCTGGCCTGGGTACTCTGTTTCTTCGCTATCTTCTTCCTTTTTATGAATATCGGGCCGGCCAATACCGCCATTGCCAATGTGACCAGTCCGGCGGTGCGATCGACGGCCTTCGCGCTGAACATCTTTGTGATTCACGCGCTGGGCGACGCCATTTCCCCGCCCTTGATCGGAGCCATTGCCGACCGTTCCAGCCTCACCGCCGGCTTCGTGGTGGTTTCCCTGGCGATGCTGGTGGCGGGATTGCTTTGGCTTTTCGGATCCCGGTTTCTGCGCCGGGACGAGGAGAAGATTGAACTTCAGCCAGGGCCCGGTTGAGGACGCGAACCGAGGAGAAACCGCAGCGCAGGGCGGTTTCCTTCAGCGAAGAAGCGCCGTTTTTCAGCATTTCCCGCGCGGCATCGACCCGAAGACCCCGAAGGTAGCGGGCGGGGGACAAACCGGTTTGCGCGGTGAAAATACGGGTCAGGTGTTCGCGGGATAGCCCCGCTTCGTCTGCCAGTTCCTTGATCCCGAGCGATTCGCGGTAGCGGACCCGGCAGATATTCGTGACCGTTTCGACCGGATGGGATTCTTTCGGATGATACAACTGGCGGGCCCATTCCACGAGGAAGGTGTAGCAATCCACGCTGATATCGTGAGGGTCCGACACGACGCGGCTTTCCGCCTTCGCCGTGAGGGAATCAAAGGCGGCGCAGGCGGCTGATCGTTTCGGCAACGGAAGGACCGGGCCGTGCAATGTGCGTAAAGCGCGGCCCAGCAGGGCGGCCAGGGGCCCATAGAAATTGACCCAGGAGAAGGTCCACGGTCCGGCGGCTGCGTCCGGATAGTGATAGGAACTTTTTTCCGGGACCACGGCCAGAAAAGCGTGTTCGGGAGGAACGCTCCAGCGTCCGCCCTCCCACGAGAAGATGCCCTGGCCCGAATGGGTGCGTTGAATAATCACAAATTGTTCATCGCTTCTCTGTTCGTTATCCCAGGAATAGCGCGAGGAAGTCACCTTTTGAAACCCTTTTCCAAAGGGAGCGGAGATTCCTAGCAGACTGTCTTCAAAAGCGGTCATGCAAAATGAATATCACAAAATAGCATAGCAATGTCACACCTTCTCTCTTGATCCCTCACGAGGAGTTTCCCACCTTCGGTCATGGCAAAATCCACCTCCACCCAAAAATCCCTCGGGCACTCCGCCCACATGAAATCGGCCGCGGCGAAAGGTCTGCCAGGTCAGTTCATCCGCCCGATCAAGATCACCTTGCTGGGAGCGGGCAGCGCGTTCACCCCGCGATTGATCAATGATGTGCTCAAGACGCCGGGTCAGGCGGGCGGGGTCATCGCGCTGGTGGATATTGACCGCTCCCGCCTGGTCACCATGAAGCAAGTCGTCAACCGCCTCGTCGCGAAGATCGGGGTCAAGGGCTGGAAAGTCATCGCCTCACCAAACCGCCGCGAGGTGATGAAGGGCAGCGACTACATTGTGAACTGCATCGAGGTCAGCGGTCTGGAGTGCGTGCGCCACGACAATGATATTCCGAAAAAGTACGGCATCGATCAATGCATTGGCGACACGATCGGACCCGGGGGACTCTTCAAGAGTTTGCGCACGATTCCGGTCTGGTTGGGAGTTTTGCAGGATGCCGAGAGGCTCTGCCCCCAGGCCCTCGTGCTGAACTACACCAATCCGATGAACATGATGTGTCTGGCGGCGGCCCGCACTTCCTCGATGCAGGTGGTCGGCCTCTGTCATTCTGTGCAGGGAACCAGCAATTTGCTGGCCAAGCGCGCCGGCGTTCCCATTGCGGAAGTGGATTGGGAATGCGCGGGCATCAATCATCTGGCCTGGTTCGTGAAGCTGGCCCATCAGGGCCGGGATCTCTATCCGCTGCTCAAGAAAAAAGCGCGGGCCGATCTGGCCGGGCGTCCGTCCGATCCGGAGGACGCCAAGGATCTCGTGCGCAAAGACATGATGATTCAGTTCGGAGCCTTCATCACGGAGTCCAGCGGACACCTTTCCGAGTATCTGCCGTATTACCGGAAACGCCCGGATCTGATCGAAAAATATTCGCGGGACGGTTACGATGGCGGTTCCTGTTTTTACGTGGACAACTGGCCTACCTGGCGCAAAAACGCCGATGCCGAGCGCCTGGCCATGGTGCGGGGCAAGGTTCCGGTGGAGTGGGAGCGGAGTTGGGAGTATGCCACCTGGATTATCGAAGCGCGGGAGAAGGATGTCGCCTATCGATTTCACGGCAATGTGATGAACCAGGTCGCCGGGGGCGGGGGATCCCTGATCACGAACCTCCCGGCCAACGGCTGTGTGGAAGTCGCCTGTCTTATCAACCGCAATGGCATCCAGCCGACACGTTTTGGGGCGCTACCGGCGCAAATGGCCGCGCTTTGCTCTTCCAATATGAGTGTGTTCGAACTCGGCGCGACCGCCGCGGTGGAGCGGAGCAAGGAGGCGGCCATTCATGCGCTGATGCTGGATCCGCTCACCGCCGCGGTGTGCAGTCCGGCCGAGATCCGGGCCATGACGCTGGAAATGTTCCAGGCCGAGAAGGCCTTCCTGCCCGGGTACAAATAAATCCCCTTTGTCCCTTGGGAGTCAAGGGGTGGCGTGGCGGTCAACGCCTCAGGATTTTTGCGACCAGAGCACGGGGTTGAGTGGTCCGTCGACCACTTGGCCGGTGGACGTGTTGTGGCACCAGTCCCGCAGGTCGTTTTCCTGATTTTTGTTTTTCGGAGAAGCCGCCCGGATGTTTTCGTCCATGTAGATTATGGTCATGACCCGGCGGGGATCGGCCGAGGTGTTGGCCCCGGCGCGATGGAAGGTCCATCCCAGATGAAAACTCACTTCGCCGAGGTCGAAGGGAGTTTCCTCAATGTCGGCCCGGGCTTCCTTGAGAGTTTTCTGGATGAGTTGCTCGCTGTCGTCACTGATCTCGATGTCCCGCCCAAAGGTCATGCGATGGGTTTTGCGGGCAAAGGCGAGGGGACCCATTTCCGGACGGGTTTCCTGCAAGGGAATCCAGGCGGTGATGGTGCGGTCACTGGATAGCGGCCAGTAGTATTGATCGGCGTGCCAGGGCGTGATGCCGCCACCCGGCTCTTTGTAAAGTGCCTGGTCGTGGTACATGCGCACGCCGCTGACCTCCAGGAGTTCTGCGGCAAGGCGGGCCAGCTTCGGGGCAAAAGAAAATGCCTTCACGGTGTCATTCTTGGTCCAAATGTTCATGACCTGCAGAAAAGCCTTCTGATACGTGCTGCGCTGCTCCATGGGGAGGTCGAGGGTGTTGAGGCGCTTGACTTGGTCGGTGACGACTTCGCCGAAGAAACGGATGGTTTCCGGCGTGAGGGCATTCTTGATTTTGACGTAGCCGTTCTCGCGGAGATATTCGATTTCTGCGGGAGTGACCGTGTGATGGCCGTTGAGGTCCTGGAGGATGCTTTCGGGAATGGCCGTGCGGGTGGGTGCGAGACTCATGGGTGGGGTTTGAATTGCGAAGAACCTGCCGCATCGAGCGGGGAAAATCTTCCCGTCCCTTGACAAAAACTGATACTTTATTGACCAATAGGGGATGAAGGCTCTTTTCGAAAAAATCTCCCTGCCTTCCGGCGAAGCCTTCGTCTGCCGGGAGTATCACGTCCCGCGCTTTCCCAGGCCCTGGCATTTCCATCCGGAGTGCGAGTTGACCTTGATTGTGCGCGGCCGGGGGACGCGGTTTGTCGGAGACAGTATGGAGCGGTTTGAGGACGGGGATCTTGTCTTTTTGGCAGGGAATCTGCCGCATTATTGGTGGAAGGATACGGAGGACCGGCGGCGGGCCCATTCCGTGGTCTTGCAGGCCAGAGCCGGATTTGAGGGCGAAGCGATTTTTGACCTGCCGGAAGCGGCGAAGATCAGGGATTTGTTTCTGTTCGCCCGGAGGGGTTTGGTTTTCTCCGGCGGAGTCCGTCATCGCGTCGCGGAAGACCTGTTGCGCATGAAAAGTGTGCAGGGATGGGAGCGCCTGTGCCTTTGGTTCGAGATGCTCGGACAGCTGGCCGATGTGAAGAAGCCGGGATTCCTCGCCTCCGCCTCGTTCTCCCCGGAACTCGGCGAGCGCGATGGCCGCCGGCTGACTGCGGTTTGCAAATACGTCAACGAATCCTCCAGGGAAAGGGTGCGTCACGACCATGCCGCCACGCTGGCCGGACTCAGCCCCGCGGCCTTCAGCCGGTTCTTCCACAAGCGCATGGGCAAGACTTTTGAGAACTACGTCACGGAGGTTCGCATCGGTCACGCCTGCCGCCGCCTGATGGAAGATGACACGAGCGTGCTTGAGATCGCCTTCGCCAGCGGATTCAACAACCTGTCAAACTTCAACCGCCATTTCCTCAAATTCAAAGGCCTGACGCCAAGGGCTTATCGCAAGCTGACCAATCACCCGGCGGCCTGAGAAGGCAGCAGGGCGTGGTGCTGGTAGGAAGGGTCTTTTTCCTGCCGGGCCTGGATGGCGGCGATGTCGCGCCACACCGCGATCAGTCCGTCCGGACAGGGCGGCAGGTCGTGTTTGATGAGGGCGTGCAGCCGGGGCAAATTGTAGCAGGGCACCGCGGCGTACATATGGTGTTCGGTATGAAAATTCATCTGCCAGTAAAGAAACTGGATCAAGGGATTGAGGGTGAACGTGCGGCAGCAGAGGCGGAAGTCCGGCACATTGTCCTGCAGGCCGATGTGCTGGGTGTTGTTGCAAAGAAAAAACAGCCAGCCGCCGTAAAAGGGCGCCAGGGTGATGAGGACCGGGATGATCCACAGACCGGACAGCAACGAGACGAGCACGAGGGTTCCGTGTCCGATCAAAAGAATCCTCGCCCAGCGCATGGGAGCCACGCGCTTCTCCGGCGAGGAGGGCGGGTAGAGGGTCCTCTCCCACTCGCCACGAAAGCCCCCGCGGGCGATGCGCCAGGTTTCCTTGACCGCCCACCAGAGGCCGGGGGGATGCACAAAACCGGTTTTGAGAAAATGCCGGATCATCAGCCGGATCGGCAGCACGACTTCCAGATCGTCCGGGGGATGCAGGGTGTAGCGATGGTGCCGGGTGTGACTGGCGGCAAAGGTCTCATGATTAATCCAGCCGAGAAAAGCGAGGAGGTGGACGAAAAAGCCGTTCAGCCATTTCGTCTTGAAGACCGTGCCGTGGCCCAGCTCATGGACGCCGTTAATGAGGAAAGCGGTGACCATTCCGTGCAGGAAGATCAGACCCAGCGTGATCCCCCATGGCCAGTGTCCGCAGGAAGAGAGCGCGGTGCCGCCGGTGGCTGCCAGGAGGGCCAGATATCCGCCGGTTTGGAGAAATCCCTTCCCGTCGCTCCGGCGGTGCAGGGCTTTCATTGCGCCGGACGAAATCGGGGTGCGATACCAGGTGATCACCGGGCATTTTCGTATCCCGTCGGTATATTCCGCCAGGGTTGCGGGGTTGGAATCAGGCCGGGAATTGTCATTCATTTGCGAATAAGTATCTGATCCGCCGGGGAGTTGCTTTCCAGCCGATATCGCAATACAATATCAAACATGCTTTCCCGGAAATTGATGGGGAGACCGCGCATCGAGATGCCGCTTTCCCGGCAGGGGGTCCTGGATGTTCTTTCGCTCGGGCGCTACAACCACACCAGTGCGCGGCCCGGACTTTCCGAGCATGCGCATGAGGGGGCGATGGAAATCTGTTATCTCGTCAAGGGCCACCAGACCTACCGTGTGGGCGCGCGGGAGTATCGCCTGAACGGCGGGGATGTTTTCGTGACGTTCCCGGGCGAACGGCACGACACCGCGGGATTTCCCGAAGAGAAGGGCGTGCTCTACTGGATGGTGCTCCGGGTTTCTCCGTCAGGGGGCGGGTTCTTGGGGGTGGCAAAGGCCCAAGGCCGAGCGCTCCTGCGGGCTTTGCGCGGGATCACCCCCCGGCACTTTCGGGGCTCGTGGACCATGAAGGAGCATCTTGATGCCGTGACCAGGCTTTTTCATTTGCGGGAGGATCCTGTCCGCGTTTTTGCCATGGCAAATCGCATCGGGGCTTTTCTTCTCGAGGTGGTTGCCTCGGCTCAATCCGCTCGCTCCGCGACTCCCCCCCGTCCGCTTCAGCCGATTCTAGCCTTTATTGAGCAACATCTCGACGAGGCGCCAGCCGTTTCGCGACTGGCGGCCCAGGCCGGACTGTCCGTGCCGCGTTTCAAGGCCCGGTTCCGGCAGGAATTCGGAGTTCCCCCAGCTGAGTACGTCCTGCGGGCGCGGATCGAGGAAGCGCGGCGCAGGCTGACGGACGGAAACGCAAGCATCACGCAGATTGCGTTCGATCTGGGATTTTCCAGTTCACAGTATTTCGCCACCGTTTTTAAACGATTCGCCGGGCACCCGCCGGGAGTATTGAGAAATCGCGCGCGCGGAGAATTCTCCCGGTCGAAGTCAGGCCGGAAAATTTGACGGAAGGAGGGGGCGTCTCCTTATCTGTTGTCGAGCCCCGTTGGCTATGCTTAGTTGGACGGCTTACCTAATGAATGTCGTCGTAGAATCCCAACCAAATTGCCAGGTCACCCTTCAGGTCGAGCTGCCCTCCGATCTTGTTTCCAAGGAATGGCAAACCGTCGCCCGGAACTTTCAACGCAACGTCCGCATCCCGGGATACCGTCCGGGCAAGGCTCCCCAATCGCTGGTGGACACCCGTTTTGCCAAGGATATCAGGGAAGAACTCACCAGCAAACTTCTCCGCGAAAGCCTCAATGACGCCATCCGGGAGAAAAATCTCCGCGTGTTGTCCGTCTCCCAGGTGGAGAGCGTCGAGATTGATGAGGACAAAACGATGCGGTATCGGGCCACGGTCCTGACCGCGCCGGAGTTTGAATTGCCGGATTATTCCCGCATTCCGGTGGATCTCGCGAAGGAGAGTGTCAACGAAGAGCATATCCAACGCTGGCTGGATCAGCTGCGCGAGCCCCATGCCACCTACGCTCCGGTGGAAGACCGCCCGCTGGCGGAGGGCGATTATGCCGTGGTGACGTATGCCGGCCGTCTGGCGGGCCAACCGCTCGGCGAGGCGGAGCCCACCGCTCCGGCCCAATTGCAGGGCCGCCGCAATGCCTGGATCCTGATGAACGAGAATAGCCTCGCTCCGGGTTTCAGCAAGGCGTTGGAGGGGATGAACGTCAACGACGAGCGGGTCTTCACCCTTGATCTGCCGGCGGAGTTTCCCGTTGCCGTTCTGGCGGGGAAGCCCCTGGAGTACACGGTGACCCTCCACGCCATCAACACGAAGAGTCTGCCGGAACTTGATGATACCCTGGCGGAGAAAATCGAGCCGGGTTCGACGGCCGAGAAGCTTCGGCAAACCATCCGCGAGCGCATTGAGAATGTGGCCGGGTCGCAGTTCGAGAATGCCAAGCGTCAGGCGGCGGTCAAATTTCTGCTGGAAAAAGTGAACTGTGAACTGCCCGCCCAGGTGGTCGAGCGTGAGATGGCCGGCATCCTGCGGGAGATCGTGCAGGACAATCAGGTCCGGGGCGTGAGCGATGACGAACTGCGCAAACATCAGGACGAGCTGATTGGCGCGGCCCAGCAGAGCGCGCAGGACCGGGTGCGCGGAAATTTTCTCCTCCTGCGCATCGCCGAAAAGGAAAAGATCGAGGTGTCGGAGCAGGATGTCGCCCAGCGCGTTCTGGAAATGGCTTCGCGCTATCAAATCCCCGTCAACAAGCTGGTCAAGGACCTGCAACGCCGCGACGGGCTTGGCCCTCTCCGTGAACAGATTCTCGTCGGCAAGGCCCTTGATTTGCTGGCCTCGAATGTTACCGTGCGCGAAACCTCCGCGGCTTCTTAAATTTTATGTCAATTGTTCAGTCTGATTACTACCCGATCCCCACCGTCATTGAACAGGACGGCCGGGGCGAACGAGGCTACGACATTTATTCCCGGCTGCTGAAAGACCGCATCATCTTCATCGGCACGGCGATCAATGACCAGGTGGCCAATGCGGTCATCGCCCAGTTGCTTTTCTTGCAGATGCAGGACGGCAAGAAGGACATCAGCATCTACATCAATTCACCGGGCGGTTCCGTCACTGCGGGTCTGGCCATTTACGACACGATGCAATTTGTCACCTGCGATGTGAACACCTACTGCATGGGCATTGCCGCCAGCATGGGGGCGGTGCTTTTGTCCGCTGGCACCAAGGGTAAGCGATACGCGCTGCCCAATTCCGACATCATGATCCATCAGGTCTCCGGCGGCGCCCAAGGCCAGGCCAGCGACGTCGAGCGGCAGGTGCTCTTCATGTTCAAACTCAAGAAGCGTCTCAACGAGATCATCGCGCGTCACACCGGCAAACCGGTCGATCAGGTGGAGAAAGACGCTGATCGCGATTACTACATGACGGCGGAGGAGGCCAAGGCCTATGGTTTGGTCGACGAAGTGGTAAAGTCGCGCAAGGAGATCAAGGACCTTCCCGCCGACAAGCCGGCGGCCGGTTGACGGCAGAAGACGAAAAATTCATGGCCCCGTTCTTTCTTCTTTCGTCAGCCGTCATTCGCCCTTAGTCATTTATCTTCATGGCCCGGGCCAGCAATCTCACGATGTGTTCCTTCTGTGGCAAAAGCCACGCGGAGGTGCGCAAGCTCATCGCCGGTCCCGGTGTTTACATTTGCGACAGTTGCATCACCGTCTGCAAAGGCATCCTCGACAAGGAACTGACGGATGAGGCCCGCAAGCAGAAGACCGCCATCCGCGTGCCGAAACCCGCCGACATCATGCGGGAACTCGACCACCATGTCATCGGCCAGCACAAGGCCAAGAAGGTTCTCGCCGTCGCCGTTCACAACCACTACAAGCGGATTATCCAGGACTCAGCCTTTCCCGACGGGGGGGGGCAACAGTTCGGCCCGCTGGCCGACATTGAGATTGAAAAGAGCAACATCCTCTTGATCGGCCCGACGGGCTCCGGAAAAACCCTGCTGGCCCGTACATTGGCGCGCATCCTCGATGTGCCGTTCTGCATCGCCGATGCGACGACCATCACGGAAGCGGGCTATGTCGGCGAGGATGTGGAGAACATCGTTCTTCGCCTCATGCAGAACGCCGATTACGATGTCAAACGCACGGAGATGGGGATCGTTTATATCGACGAAATCGACAAGATCGGACGCAAGACGGAAAATGTCAGCATCACCCGCGACGTTTCCGGCGAGGGCGTGCAGCAGGCCCTTTTGAAGATTCTCGAAGGCACGGTCTGCAACGTGCCGCCCCAGGGCGGCCGCAAGCACCCGCATCAGGAATACATCCAGGTCAATACGGAGAAGATTCTTTTCATCTGCGGGGGGGCTTTTGTCGGCCTCGATAAAATTGTGCAGCGCCGGACCGGGGGCAAAACGCTGGGGTTTCATGCCCGGGACTTCCGCGAGTCTGAAGTCATCGCCCGGGAATCCCTTCAGGGCGTCGAACCGGAAGATCTTCTCGGCTTCGGTTTGATTCCGGAGTTCATCGGTCGTCTTCCCGTGGTGAGCACGCTGGACACGCTGACCGAGGATGAATTGATGGCGATCCTGACGGATCCGAAGAATGCGATGGTCAAGCAATACGCCAAGCTCATGGCCATGGATGGTATTGGCCTGACTTTCACCAAGGATGCCCTGCGCGCGCTGGCGGCGGAGGCGGTGCGCAAAGGAACCGGTGCCAGGGCGCTGCGCGCCCTGATCGAGCGCATCATGCTGGACATCATGTATGAGGCTCCTGGACGCGAGGACATTGCCGAGGTCACCGTGAACCGTGCGGTGGTCGAGGGCAAGCGGTCACCGTTGATTCGCAAGCGGCAGGATAAGGATGCGGCCTAGCCGCCAGGATGTCTGTCAATTCCATGGACGCAGGTCCCGCGGCACCGCGCGGCTTTGCTTATCTTTTCGAAAAGTTTCCTTCCTTCAGTCAGACCTTCTGTGCGCGGGAGGTCAAGGCGCTTCGGGATCAAGGCCTGATCTTTCCGGTTTTCTCGATCCGCCGTCCGATCGATGAACCGCCTCAGGACGAACTGGCCGACTCCGGTCCGGTGCAGTATCTTCCGGAGAAATTCGACACCATTCTCGCCTCGGAATCCGGCTTCCGGCGGGCGGCCCGCAAGGCGCAGGGCGATTTGGATCACACCTGGGGTGGGGAAAAAGAGAAACGGCGGGTTTATGAGGCCTTGTGGCTGGGGCCGGTTTTGCAGAAGGCAGGAATCCGCCATGTTCATGTGCACTTCGCCGGGACGGCGGCCCGCACCGCGTTCTGGCTCAAGCGTCTTTTCGGCGTCAATTATAGCATCACCGCCCACGCCAACGATATTTTCCGGGACGAAACTACGGCGCGGCTGGCCCAGATTTTTGAGTCTGCCACGATGGTTTTGACCGTGAGTGATTTTAGTCTGCGCTACCTTCGGGGGAAGTTTCCGGCGGCGGGGGAAAAATTCCACCGGGTGTACAACGGGATCGAACCGGAGCGGTTTCGTTCCCCCGGTTTTCCCGCGGGACGCCCGCTCATCGTCGGCGTCGGGCGATACATCGAAAAAAAGGGCTTCAGCGACCTGATTGCCGCCTGCGGATTGCTCGAGAGGCACGATTTTTCCTGTTTGATAATTGGGCACGGTCCGTTGGAAGGAGACTTGCAAAGCCAGGTGAACCGCCTCGGGCTCGACGATCGGATCGAGATAACCGGCCCGAAGACCGGGGGTGAGATCGCGGCCCTGCTGGCCCGGGCCCGCCTGTTTGCCCTTCCGTGTTTGAATGCCGCGGATGGTGCCGTGGACAATCTCCCCACGGTCATCATGGAAGCCATGGCGGCGGGCCTGCCGGTCATTGCCACGGCCGTCGCGGGTGTTCCTGAAATGGTTCTGGACGGAAAAACCGGATTTCTTGTCGCGGAGAAGGATTTTCCGGCCCTGGCCGACCGCATGGGCCGCCTGCTGGACGACGAAAACCTGGCGCAGGAAATGGGACGGGCCGGCCGGGCGCATTGCGAAGAGCTTTTCGATGTCCGGCGCACCTCCGCCTCCCTGCTCGAAATTTTGCAATTTCATGGCACAGTCTCCGTCTGAACCGTCCGTCGATCGTTTGCCCGCGGGCTGGTCAGGAACGGAGGCCCCTCCATTGGAGATTGATGTGGGCTGTCACAAGGGCTTATTTCTGGTGGAGATGGCCCGGCTCTCCCCGGAGCGGAATTTTCTTGGGGTTGAGTTTCAATCCGAACGGGTGCAAAGGACGCGCAAGAAAATTCAAACATCCGGTCTGGCCAATGCGGCGGTCGTTCAGGCGGAAGGCCTGGAGGCCATGCGGGGATTTCCGGATCACAGCGCGGATGTCATCCACGTGCTTTTCCCCGACCCATGGCCCAAGCGCCGGCACTCCCTTCGCCGCCTGGTCCGGTCCGTATTCCTCGAGGCCTCTCAACGGGTGCTCAAACCGGACGGGCTGCTGCGTCTCGTGACCGATGACGCGGACTACGCTGCAGCCATGCAGGTGACCGCCGCGGGCTATCCGGCCCTGAGGCCTTTTGATTTCGACCAGCGGGCCTACCCTCCGACAGAATTTCAAAAAAAATTCCTCGCGGATGGGCGGCCGGTTCACCGCGTGATTCTCAAAAAGATCACTTGAGCAATTCCCGGTAGAAGCCCTCGAGTTTCGCGATCGAGCGGCTCTGCTCGAATTTCTCCCGCACAGATTCGGCGGCGTTTCGGGAAAATTTTTCGTAGAGCGCGGGATCGCCGGTGATGGTCGAGAGGGCTTCGCTCAAGGCCGCCGCATCATTTTCCGCCACCAAAAGACCGTCCTGCCCGGATGTAACCGCCTCCGGGATGCCGCCATGGCGGGTGGCAAGAACGGGCAGACCTGTGGCCATGGCTTCGAGCATGGAATTGGGAACGCCCTCCTGATCGCCGGTCGGCGGGGTCCGGCTGGGATGGAGAAAAAGATGGGCATCTTGATAGGCGCGGACCAATTCCGGCTGGGGGAAGAATCCGGGGAAACTCACCGCTTCCGCCAGCCCCAGCGCGGCGGATTTTGCCTTCAGCCGCTCCAGCAGGGGACCCTCTCCGGCCAGCACGAGTGTGGCCTTGGGGTGCGCGCGCTGGAAAGCCGCGAAGGCCCCAAGCGTGATCTCGAGCCCCTTTTTCTCGATCAGGCGTGAGGCTTGAATCAACCGCCAGGCCCCATCGGCGGGAGGCTTTCGCACCACGGCGGGGAATCCTTCCATGGGGATGCCGGTGCGGTTGATGCGGATCTTTTCCGGATCGCAACCAAGTCCGGTCAACCGGTCCGCCAGCGACTCACTCCGGGCCAGCACCATCGGCACCGTGCGCAGAAGTTCACGCAGGCGTTCGTTGTAGCCGGGCTCCTGATTCCGCAGCATGATGTCCATACCGTGGAAGGAGACGACCGAAGGCTTGGGCCAGTTGCGGATGAAGGGGAGCAGATGCACGCCGGTGTGGCCGAAATACACATGCAGGAGATCGGCCCGGCGGCCGGAAAGCACCGCATGGAGTTGATCGTATTCGCCCCGGTAAAAAACGGCCTCCATGCGACGGACATATTTTTTGTGGAATCGCGCGAGGAAATTGAGACGGGGACGCGGCAGCACTTCGACATCGGCAAAGGGATAGACATCAGCATTCTCCCGTGACTTGGTCATGACGAAGGTGTGGAAGTCACGCAGTCCCGAAACCTGGCGATAGATATGGAGCATCTCCCGTTTGAGGAAGGTGGTGCAGTAGCTGGCAACGACGGGCTGGGACATGCGAGATTGGGAGGCTCCCCAAGAAATAGGCGGAGGGCTTCGTCGCCAAGAGGATTTTGTGAGTCATTCTCCCTCATCGGTGGTTTAATCCCGGTGAACACCCGAGCCCTCGCGCACCCTCCGCCTGCCATGAACCCGACCGAGCCACCGTCCGGCCCGCCGAACCCGGACGCCCACGAGGATATCACGCTCATGCTCCGCGTGAAAACCGGCGACATGGAGGCTTTCGAGTTACTGGTGGAAAAGCATCAACACCGTGTGGTTGGCACGGTCGGCCGCATGCTGGGTGGCGACGCCGATGCGGAGGACATCGGGCAGATGGTTTTCCTGCGGGTTTGGAAATCTGCGTCCCGTTATGAACCGAGGGCGAAATTCACAACCTGGCTCATGACCATTACGCGCAATCTGGTTTTCAACGAGATGCGCCGCCGGCAACGGGCGCGCTTTGTTCCGATGGAGGGCAGTGAGGCGGAGGATGCGCCGCGGCCTCAATTCGAGGACACCGGGGCGGCGCAACCCGGCGAGGAATTGCTCAAAGCGGAAATGCAGGGGGCGATCGACGCCGCCATTGCCTCGCTGCCGGAGAACCAACGCACGGCCGTCGTCCTGCGGCGCTTTGAAAACATGCCCTATGAGGATATTGCCCGGGTTTTGCGCACCAGCGTTCCCGCGGTGAAAAGCATGCTTTTTCGCGCCCGGACCGAGTTGAAGGAAAAGTTGAAGCAGTATTTGGAGTAGACGATCGGCTGGGTCAATATCGGTTGAAATGTCGTCCAACCGGCGTAAGGAATTGGAATGCACAGGGCAAAAAAGACATTGCGCAGTGCGGTGAAGTTTTCCCTCGCTCTTCTTGTCAGTCTTACGTCAGTCCCGTGCTTCGGGGCCGCCCTTCCGGCCGGTTTCACGGAAACAGTTGTTGCCACCATGATGGGCAGCCCCACCGCAATGGAATTTTCCCCCGACAACAAATTGTTCATCACCCAGCAGAATGGGATCATGCCGGTCTGGCAAAACGGTTCTCAGCTTTCGGCCAACTTTTTCGCCAACACGCCGCTCACCACCGATACCACCAGCGAGCGCGGCTTGCTGGGTGTGACCTTCGATCCCAACTTCGCCTCGAACCGCTACGTTTACGTCTATTACACCATTCTCGGCGGCGACCATCACAACCGCGTCAGCCGTTTCACCGCCGACACCTCGGGAAATCTCGCCGTCGCCGGCAGCGAGGCCGTGATCTGGGAGGGTGACGCCCACTCGGCCGGCAATCATAACGGAGGGGCCGTCCATTTCGGACCAGATGGCAAGCTCTACCTCGCCACCGGCGACAACGCGCAGGGCAGCACCGTCGCGCAATCGCTCACTTCGCAGCACGGAAAAATTCTCCGCATCAATGCCGACGGCACCATCCCGCTCGACAATCCGTTTCACGACAGCGTGGGCCCGAACCGCGATACCATCTGGTCCCTGGGATTGCGTAATCCCTTCACCTTTGCCTTCCAACCCGACACCGGGCGCATGTTCGTCAACGATGTCGGCCAGAACACCTGGGAGGAGATCAACGACGGCGGCAGCCTGCCATCCGGCCGCGGCGTGAATTACGGCTGGGCCACTACCGAGGGGGATTTCAACCCCACCAGTTTCCCCGCGTTTCGGCGTCCCTTCTTCGCCTACCACCACAGCTCTTCCGTCTCCACGCCTTCTGGTAACGTCATTACCGGCGGCGCGTTTTACAATCCCTCGACCAACACCTACGGCAGCGACTACCTCGGCGACTTTTTCTTTGCCGATCTCGGCAGCGGTTGGATTTACCGGATTGATACCGCCACGAAAGTCGTCACCCAGTTCGCCACCGGAGCCGGCGCGGTCGATCTCAAGGTCAACAACGACGGCAGCCTTTACTACCTCGGCTACGGCTCCAAAAAAGTCTTCAAGGTGACATTTGCCGGTAGCAACAGCCCGATTATCACTACGCAACCGCAAAATCAGACTGCCGGCACCGGCTCACAGGTCGCCTTCACGGTGGAGGCTCCCAGTGGACGGGCCTTCCAGTGGCAGCGAAGCGACAATGGCGGAGCCCGCTGGGGTGCCATCACCGGCGCAACCTCCCGCACACTTACGTTTACGGCCGCTGCCACCGACCATAACGCCCTGTTCCGCTTGCGGGTCGCCACCGCTTCGAGCTTGGTCATCAGTGACGCCGCCAGACTCACCTTGCGGGCGAATAACGCCCCCAACGACGTCGCCGTCACCTTCACGGGTGGACTCACGGGTGGGAAGTTTGTCGCCGGTCAAGCCATCACCTTTTCCGGCCGCGCCACCGATCCCGAAGACGGCCCGCTGGGCGCGAATCGGTTTTCCTGGACGATCAATTATCTGACTTCTGTTGATCAGGGGGATCAGGACAACGACGGCATGCCCGGACTTACCCGTCCCTTTACGACTCTTAACGGTGTGACCTCTGGCTCCTTCACGCCAGCCACCACCGGACCCTACACGCTGGACGACGTGGCCTACGCCGTCACTCTGGTCGTCACGGACAATCAGGGGCTCACGGCCACGAGGAGAACTGCCATTCCCCCGCAGACCTCCACGATCACCCTCGCGACCAATCCCACCGGGTTGAATCTCACCCGCGACACCCAGCCCGTCACTGCGCCGAATTCCTTTTCCAGCGTCGTTGGCTTCCAGCGGCCCATCGGAGCGCCGACGAGCCAGACGGTGAGCGGAACGAACTACGTTTTCACTTCGTGGTCCGACGCGGGCACCGCCGATCACACGATTGTCACACCGGCAGGCGACACCACCTACACCGCCTCGTATGCGGTCTCCGCCTCGACCCTGCCTGCGCCATGGGCGAGCACGGATATCGGGGCAGTGCGCGCGGCGGGTAACACCGCTTCTAACTCCGGGACTTTCACCGTCAACGGATCCGGTTCCCTCCGGGGCAATGCCGATGCCTTCCAGTTTCTCTCCATGGCAGCCAATGGCGACTGTAGCATTACGGCCCGTGTTGCCACTCTGCCGGCGGGGGGATTTTCCGGAACCAACGCCCTGGCGGGAGTCATGATTCGCTCGACTTTGACGGAGGGCTCACTTTCTTATTTCTTCGGCCTGCGGCCACGATCCACGCCGCAGATTGTCTACCGCACTCGAGTAGGGCGGGACACCGGCATCCTGAACGCGGGAACCGGCTTGGCCCCCACTTGGCTGCGCCTGACCCGCGTCGGGAATACGCTTAAGGCATTTCGTTCCCTCAATGGAGTGCAGTGGAGTCAAACGGGAAGCCTCACGCTCGCGCTTGGTTCTGCGGTTCAGATCGGGCTGGCCGTTTGCAGCGACAGCGCGGGCTTGCAAGCAGCCACTTTCGACAACGTGACCGCCAATCCCTGAACGATCGCAACAGGTCAGGCCGTGATCTCGGTGCCAATGCCCGAATCCGTGAAAATCTCCAGAAGCAGGCAATGCAGCGTCTGGCCGCCAATCAGATGGATTTTCTCCACGCCGTTTTTCAAGGCGGCGGTCGCGGATTGCACTTTGGGAATCATGCCGCCGTCGATGACTTTTTGTTTGATGAGCTGATCAATCTGTTCGGAGCTCACCGAGGGAATCAAAGA
>CAMASH010000063.1 GCA_945860745.1 Chthoniobacter flavus
ATGGAACAGATTCCCGCCCCCGGTTACTACCACATCCCCTACCGTTGCCTGATTGCACGCGGCCACACGAATCTCTTGCTTGGTTCCCGCTGCATCAGCGGCACGCACGAGGCCCACTCCAGCTACCGGGTCATGGGTCCGCTCTCAGCCATCGGCCAAGCCGCTGGCGTCGCTGCGGCGCTGGCGGCCCAAGGCGCAAAATCCAACGTCCGGGCGATCCCGGCTTCTGCGATTCGTTGGGTCCTGCGCGAGCAGGGGCAATTCGTCGAGGGGCCATCCAGCCCCCTTCTTTCAGATGTGATGGCTGAGAAAAAAATAATACCTCGTGTTGGTGAAATCTAAAACAGGATGCAGCTGAAAAAAAGGGATACGTCGTTTCATGCCCACCATTCCCCGATGGGGGCTCACAGTTCACTCACCTGCGGCATGCATGGCGCCAATGGCGGCATTGCCATGGAGAAGGGGCAACCCGCCGAGGGCGGAGTCTTTGTCGGTTACGAGGATGCCAACGGAGTGCTGCATTCGTTTCCCTTCAGCGGACTTTCCAGCGCGGAGCGGGAGCGTTTTGTCTCGGGTGAGTCGGTGGAGAACACCGGCAAGGGCGTGGAGAAGGAACGCTTGATCCCGAGTCGGTCCATTTCCCGCGACTACCGGTGGGCGACGGACACGTTTTCCGCGGAGGGCCTGACTTTCGAGATGATTACGCCGTTCTTTCCCCTGCCCGATCCGGACAACTCGTCTGCCTCCGAGCAGCGGTTCGCCTGCTGTCCGGCCCTGCTGGTCAAGGTCTCCTTCGACAACACCAAGTCCGCGGTGGTCCGCCGTTTTTTCTTTGGCCTCTCTGCGGGAGACACCCGGTGGGCCTGTCATGCCGCCGGAAAAGCCAGCATGCTCACCACCCGGGACCGTATGGGCATGTCCACGCTTGACGAGGTGGAGTCGGTGATCGACTTCACGATCGAGTCGGCCTTGCACCGGAATCATGCGACGCCCGATTTCCTGCTGGGAAAAGTGGCGGGGTTCGTGGCCACAGCGCCGCCCCGCTCGCGCAAGTCGATCCTCATTGCGGTCGGCTTCTTCAAGGAAGGCAATGCCACGTATGGACGGAAGACCCGATACTGGTACAACCGCTATTTCAAGGATCTGCCCGATGTTCTCCGGTATGCCCTCAAAAATGCAGACCGATACATTGCCGAGGCCCACGCCCGCGATCGGGAACTGGATCAGGCCCGCCTGAGCGACAACCAGAAGTTTCTCATCGCGCACTCGACTCACAGCTATTGGGGTTCGACGGAGTGGCTGGAGGATAACGGCGAGCCGAGGTGGGTCGTCAACGAGGGTGAATATCTCATGATGAACACCTTCGATTTGACGGTGGACATGCTGTTCTTCGAGATGCGATTCAATCCATGGACCGTGCGCAACGTGCTGGAGCAGTTTGTGCGGGACTACAGTTACCACGACCGCGTGTTTGATCCCGCGCACCCCGGCAAGTCATATCCAGGTGGCCTCTCCTTCACGCACGACATGGGCGTCATGAACCAATTTAGTCCGCCTGCACGGAGCAGCTACGAGTTGGCGGGGCTGGACCGCGCGTGCTTCTCTTACATGACCTGCGAGCAACTTGCCAACTGGGTTTGTTGCGCCGGGGTTTATCTTGCCCGCACGGGGGATCGGGATTTCCTGCGGCGACAGCGAAAGATTCTGGAGGCCTGCTTGGAGAGCCTGCAGAACCGCGATAACCCCGATCCGCGCCAGCGCACCGGGATCATGAAATTCGAGAGCAGCAGGACTCGGGGAGGCGGAGAGATCACGACCTACGATTCGCTCGACCACTCGCTCGGCCAGGCGCGGAATAACATTTATCTCGCCTCGAAATGCTGGGCAGCCTACGTGGCACTGGATCACCTCTTCGGCCTTCTCGGCATGGAGGAACGCCAGCGCGCGGCCCGGTCATCCGCGGAACTTTGCGCGCGCAGCATCGTGGACGGCTTTGATGCGGAACGGGGGGTTATTCCCGCCGTGCTCGAGCCCGGCAATGCGAGCGCGATCATTCCCGCCATCGAAGGTCTCATCTTCCCGCACGAGATGGGGCTCACGCAGGTGGTATCGCCGCGCGGACCTTACGGAAAACTGATCCGGACACTCCGGCAACATCTCGGGAACGTCCTCCAGCCCGGAGTCTGCCTCTATCCCGATGGCGGCTGGAAGCTCTCCTCCACGGCGGACAACTCGTGGATGAGCAAAATTGCGCTCTGCCAGCACATCGCACGGACCATTCTGAAGATCAAGGACGCGCCGCGTGATGCGAAGTCCGATGCGGCGCATGTCCGGTGGCAGATCAAAGGTTCCGAATTCCATGCTTGTTCCGACCAATTCCGCTCGGGTGTGGCCATCGGAAGCAAATACTATCCGCGAATCGTGACCACCGTCTTGTGGATGAACCAAAAACCGGGTTGAAACCACGGATTTCACGGATAAACACGGATGACCAATGCCTGATGAAAACGGAGTCCTTCACCCAAAGGTGGCTGCGTATTTGCCCCAAATATTGTCTAATATGCTGGATCCGTGATCTCCGTGTCATTTGCCAGCAGGGATGAGACGTCGTAGTGGCTGGCTGTGTCACTTCGCTCCACTGTGGTTCGGACCCGGTTTTTTAACCACGGATGACACGGATGGGCACGGATAGGGGAAAAGAGAAGGTTTTTTGACGGAACACAGGTTCACTGAAAAGTGAGTTTATCTTAAATTCAAAATCGACTCTTCCTGCTGTTTCTTATCCGTGCCCATCCGTGGTTCCAATTCTGTTTATAGGGTTATCAGTGGTCGAAAACGGCTCCAGAGCAGCGGCGGCGGGATCAGACCAGCCAGGGGGCCAGTTCTTTGCGCAGGAAATCCAGACTGCGGGCCGCCTCGTCGCAGCCGACCGGCGTGCCGATCAGGGCGATCAGGCGCGGGTCGGCGGAGTGATGTCGGAAACCTGAATTTCGTAGGTTTCGGCAAACGTCTGCCCCGCACGCACGTCGAGCGGTCCGGCGGCGGTCGGACCGGCGGCAAGATAAGCAAAATCACCCTTGAGCACGAACCACGCGAATCCGTGGTTCTGGTGCAGCGCCACCCGGGCGCAAGGAGGCGACCAGTGCCCGTCAATCAGGCCCCACATCGCAACCTCCTTGACCGTTGTTCCCACGGCGTCCTCAGGGATGGATGCCGCACCATCGATTTCGGTGCCGTTAAAGCTGTTTCCCCCGAAAGCCCAGGACCAGGGCAGACGGATTCCGAGTCCGTGGTAGTTGATTTTCCGTCCGTCGGGGAGCGCAATGGTCCATCCGCTCTGGATCAGCTGATGATCCCGCAGGGCGGTGCGTTGAGAGGTCCACGTCCAGACATAGCTGCGTCGTTCAGGGACTTCGCGGCAGCGCAGGGTGCGCACTTCGTCGTAGGTGGCCAGGGCACCGTCCTGGCGGGCCCAGTGCAGATCGAGCTCGACCCCGTTTTCCAGCATTCTCCGGCCGACGACACGCTCCACGCCGCAGTCGGCCTTACCGTCTTCTTCCTCCCAGAAATTGAGGTCAACGCAACGCAAAGCATACATCAAGCCCTTGTGATGCCGGTGGTCGCAGGGCATCCTCAACGTGACGTCATGTCCCTCCGGCGTTCTCAGCGGGCACACGTAGGGCTTGAAGCGATCATCCAAGACCAGTCGCCCGGCCAGACCCTTTGCGCCGTGAAATTCCACGCCCTCTTTTTGCTCGAGAATTTTCATCCTAAAAACCGAGTTGGAACCACGGATTCCCAATGCCTATTGCTGTGACCTGCTGCATCCGTGGTTTCCGTGTAATCCGTGGTGGTCTTCGTGGTCTTCGCGGACCGCTTCGGGTTTTCCGGAGAGCAGACTGCGACCGATGGCCTCGACCACTTGCTTTGAATGGGGCGTCAAACCGCCCGTAAGCGCAAACCTCAACATAATCGTCGTCGAACCAATAGCGCAGCAGGTCGAGGATGTGGATGCCGACCGAAATGACAATGCCGCCTCCGGCCTTGTTTTTGTCCAGAATCCAGGCCTCGGGCTTGTCGCTGACGTAGCCATCGATGTTCTGGTAGAGATCGATGTTGAACAAACTCGGTTCGCCAAAGTCGGGGCTTTTCAGCCAGCCTTTCAGCCAATTCTCCTTCTGGCCGAAACGCTGTTGATGACAGACCTGCACGAAGGCTCCGGTGGATTTTTCGAGTTCCTTGAGATCCTCCAGTTCGTCCAAAGTGCAGACCGCCGGCTTTTCCAAAAGCACCGGCAATTTCCGCCGCAGCACTTCAGCCGCCGCGGGCGCATGCAAAAAATGCGGCGTGGTCACCAGCACCGCATCCACCTCACCTTCGAGCGCATCGAGCATCTGACGGTAATCGGAGAAAACCGGCGCACAGAATTCCCCGGCCAGCTTGTTCGCCTGATCAGGCACCGGATCAGCCACCGCAGCCATGCGCACCAAGTCCGGCTCGCGCAGCAAAAGCTCTTTATGGACGCTATTGATGCTGCCGGCCCCGATAAAGGCCAGACGCAGCGGATGAGCAGGAGGGACCGTAGATTCTGACATCCTGGCAGTGTGATGAATACTGTCTTGTGTCTTTTCCATTTTATGAGGCAACGCGTAGAGATCTACGGATCAGGAGAACATCCCGAGGGGCAAAAAGGAAGAGCGAGGCACCCCCCAGGCAACCTCGCTCTTCAACCCCCAAAGCAAAAGGATGAAGTTTAGGACCGCCGGCGGCGGCGGAGAACCATGATTGTGGTCAGGCTGGCGGCCAGGAGCGCGAAGGTCGAGGGCTCGGGGACAACCGAGATGCCGTTGAGGACGATTGAAGAACCGGTGTCGGTCAGGAACAAACTAGAGGAGGGCGTGAACCCAAGGCCGGTAATATCAAAATCCGGAGTAAGATCCAAGGTGGCTCCAGCCGTGGTGTAGTTGAACAACGTCGTCGTGCCTCCATTTTGAAATCCGCTCGTCAGTGTGAGGTTCCAATCGGTGTTTAAGGTCAATGTGCCGTTGACGGTCACCAAATCCCCACCTTCGAAGATCGCAGTGGCTCCTGCAGCACCGACCCCGCCCGTGAGAGTCAGGTTACTGCTGAATGCCAACGTGCCTGGGCTGTTTCCTGGAGACAGGATGCCGCCGGAATCAAGGGTCGTCGCGCCGCCGATCGTGCCGTTGCCGCCGAGGGTTGCTCCGTTGGAAACCGAGACATTACCAGTGGCCGCCGTCTGGTTGCCGTTGATGATCAACGTGCCTGTGCTCACGGTGGTGGTGCCGGTGTAAGTGTTGGTGCCTTCCAGGATTTGCGTGCCGAGGCCCATCTTGGTGAGTTTCATGTTTGCGGCCCCGTTGGCGATTCCCGCGCTGTAGGTGTGGGTGACGCCGGTGCCGGGATTCAAGGTCAGGGCGGTGACGGCGGAGTATAGGCCGGCGGAGGCGCCGGCCCCGGTCGCGAAAACATCGGCCAGGTTCTTGTTTCCGGTGAGTCCGCCCAGAGTGAGGGTCGTGACACCGCCGGCCCTAAGACCTGCGGTTGCATTGCCGGTGACGCTGGCGGTGGTATCCAAGGCACTGTTTTGGAGGGCGAGGACGTTGGTCAAGTTCAGTATTCCGGAGGAAACTGACGTGCTGCCGGTGTAGGTGTTGGCATTAGTCATTGTAGCATAGCCGGCTCCCGCGGATGACATGGTAAAGTTTCCAGTTCCGCTGATTACTCCATCCAGTTTAAACCCACTACCGGCGGAAGAGGCCCCGGTGAGGAAGGTGAGGTTGCTATTCAGTGTGCCGGTCCCGCTCCAAGTTACCCCGTTTGTGTTGATTGAACCCAGAGTCAAGGTCCCGCCGCTTCCGGCGGCCACCACCCAGTTGTTGACAACAGTCCCACCTGCGGTCGCAAGGAGGCTTGCCGAACCTGCACCCGAAGCTCCGAGGGTAATGACATTGGTGGCAACACCACCAAAGGCGGAACCGCCACCATACATGGTCCCACCCGATCGCACGTTCACGTTTCCTGTGAAGGTATTGGTGTTTCCCCCAAAGCGAATGCAACCCGCCCCCGCCACGGTGTCATTCAGCACGTTATCAATCGTGATATTTCCCGATCCTGCGATCACCGAAGTGGTCCCCGCAGTGGTCCCAAATTGGATCGCTCCGCCGTTTGTCGCGGTTCTCGTGGATGCCCCCGTGTTGCTGATGAGCAGATTGTCCGCAAGGGTCAGAGTTCCGCCATCAAAGTTCAGGCCGTTCGTTGTGTTGACAGCAGTGTTGGTGTTGCTGATCGTCGCGCTTCCGGAGCCCCCGCTGTCCTGATTGAGTGTGATCCCGTTGGTGAGGGTAATCGTCCATCGATGATTGGAGTTATTCGTCAGTGAAATTGTCCCCACTGTGACGCCAGCGACGACATCCTGCGTGGTGATGGAAGTCGTGGAGACCCCATGATTTGCAACCGCCCCCACCGCATTGGGAACGCCCGTGCCATTCCATCCCGGGTTTCCATTGCTGCTCCAGTTGGCGTTGGCTCCAGTCCAATCGGCGGCCTGGGCGGACGGAGCAACCACGATCGATGCCGTGAGGAGACCTGCGGCCAGGATCGTATCAATTTTATTCAAAAGGGATTTCGATTTCATGGAATTGATTTGTGTAGGGGGGGGTAGGAGGTCTGGAATTGACATTCCATAGCTATATTTATAGCGAACTTCTTTATTCGTCAACAAGCTTTTTATTTTTTTTGCAGCGGAATCGAGGGCCTCCATTCGGAGAGGGAATCCACTGCATCGCGAGAAACCGAAATGAACCACAGCGGAGCGAAGTGACACAGCCAGCCACTACGACGTCTCATCCCTGCTGGCAAATGACACGGATAAACACGGATAAGAAACAGCAGGAAGAGTCGATTTCGAATTTAAGATAAACTCACTTTTCAGTGAACCTGTGTTCCGTCAGAAAACCTTCTCTTTTCCCCCATCCGTGCCCATCCGTGTCATCCGTGGTTAAAAACAGTCCGAACCACGTCCGGGGAAGTCGCATCGCGCTTGGAGCGGAAATTTGCATTGAGTCTCTTGTAACAATCTTCATAGTGATGGGATATCGGACGGAAGCAGATAGTGATTCCGGGCAGTCTCCATGAAAACCCCGCCAAAAAAGAGGCGCAACAAACCGTCGCTCAAGAAAAACGCCATTTTAAAACTCTTGCGGACACAGATCGCAGGGGGCCGCTATCAACCCGGGCAACGTATTCCCACGCGCGATGATCTGGAAATTGAGTATTCTGCGGGGCGGGTGACGATTCAGCGGGTGATGGACGACCTGATGAAGGAGGGTTTTGTCGAATCCCGGGGTCGTGCGGGCACGGTGGTGGTGGATCATCCTCCTCATCTGGCGCACTACGGGCTGGTATTCCCTTTCCGGCCCACGCACGTCTCCTGGACGCAGTTTTTCACCACGCTGGTCCACCAGGCGAGGCAGGTCGAGAGTCTCGGAGAGAAGCGGTTTCCCGTTTATTACGAAGAGGCCACGTTGAAACCTTCCAAAGATGGGTTTCCCCAATTGCGTTCCGACAGTGAGTCCCACCGGCTGGCCGGTTTGATTTTTGCAGCCAGCCCCCATGATTTGCGTGGTCTGGGTTTCATTGAGAAACCGCCTCTGCCCTGTGTGATGATCGGCACCCCGGACCGCCATTTACACATCCCGACCATCCAGTTCGATGGAGAGTCCTTCACCCGAATGGCTCTCGACCACCTGCTTTCCCAAGGTCGCCGAAAAATTGCCCTGATCGGGGCCGGCAATCCACGCGACCAGTTCGCCAGCTTCAAACGGGCCTTGGAAGACCGCAGCATGTGGACCCGGGATTACTGGCTGCAAACCGGCCCGATTGACCGCCCTGAAGTTACAAAAGGCATCGCCCGCCTACTTTTCCACGCCAACCAGCATGAACGGCCCGACGGATTGATCATTGGCGACGACAACTTGGTGCCCTCCGTGATTCTGGGGCTGCTCGATGCGGGGATTCGGGTTCCCGAAGACATCAGTGTGGTAGCCCACTGCAACTTTCCATGGTCGGCCCCGAGTCTCCTGCCGGTCAAGCACCTGGGTTACGATTCCCGACAACTGCTCCAACTCCTCATGGAATCGATCGATCTGCAAATTCAGGGGGGCACTCCCCCGCCAGTCACCAGGTTGCCAGCCGTTTTCGGCGACAATGATGTGGAATCGCCGGGGCCTTTTTCAACCACGGATAGCACGGATGGGCACGGATGAAGAGGGAAGGAATGCTCAGTTGGAGACGCGTTTGATCTGAAGTTTGCCATGTTTGAAATTGAGGAGTAGAGCGGTTCTCAGGCCGGTGATGTTGAGGTAGCCAAGCATCTGGGCGATGTGGGTTTCGTTGAAGGCATTGACCACCTTGGGATCAACAATGACGGCATCGTTGACAATGAGATCGGGGATGAGGTTACCAATAAGCTCGCCGTCGTAATGAACGGGGTGTTGCTTCTGCTGATCGCAGACAAGGCCTTGCTTGGCGAGTTCGATGACCAAAGCTCACTCGTAGAGCTTTTCATCCAGACCGGGCCTGAGCTTGTTGAGCACATTCATGGCCGCTCCGATGATGATTTCAGTGAGTTGGTCGTCGTTGGTGAGCATGGGATACTTTTATCACCAACCGCTATGGTTGATAATCCTAAATGGGAAAATGGGAATGAACCACGGATGACACGGATGGGCACGGATACAGCATGTGCCAGCAATATTTGATGCAAACAAGCATCCACCTTTGGGTGAAGGACTCCGTTTTCATCAGGCATTGGTCATCCGTGTTTATCCGTGAAATCCGTGGTTCCAACCCGGTTTTTGGTTCATCCACAAATGGGGAAATGGGAATGAACCACGGATGACACGGATGACACGGATGACACGGATGGGCACGGATGAAGAGGGATGCATGACAAGCTTTAGATCACGTCCTTTGTTCGCTTATCCGTGTCTATCCGTGTCTATCGTCCGCCAGCAGCCGCGCGCGTTTCGCGCGTTGGCTGGCTGGCCTGGTTAGTCCTATTTTGTCTTGATTGCCATAGGAACCGCAAGCGCTACTGCTATCGTCGTCATGGTAATGGTGCTCAATACAAATATATTCAGGATGGCTGCCGCAGCAATTAAAGTCCAAGAACGCCAGCGAGTCCAACTGCGCACCCGAAACTTCAGTAAAATAAGCAAAAGAACTACAAAGACATAAATGAGCCAGGCTGACGAAAAGAGATAGCTCGTAGTATGCATAAGCCATGCTGCCTGAGAATGGTGAAGTCCTGTGTCAGTCCAAATTGTTTCAACCTTCGGGAAAATAAAAGTGGCAGTGAAGAAAAGAAATAAAAGAGCCGGCAAAGCAATGACTGCCGCACGGCCATAGGAATGCCACGCGCTTTCTATGGGAATGGGAGGTGGTTTCATTTTATTCAGACTAACCGTGTCTATCCGTGTCTATCCGTGTCATCCGTGGTTAGAAGTTCGCGTTTCCGCAGCCTGCCTTCCAAAGCCGCCCGTGCTTTCCTCGCCTCGGTTTTGGCGCACCACTCCTCATCGTTACTTGCGAGGGCCAGCGTTTCCAGGCTGTCTTTGTCGCCGCAGGCACCGAGCACCCGCGAAGCCGCAGCGCGAACCATGTGGTCTTCCTTGCGGCTTACGGCGTATTTTTCCAAATGCCGGAGCAGGCTGCCCGGCAATGAGGGAAACTTGGCCAGGGCGAAACATACCGCGTGTTTGACCCGGCCCCTCCTGCGCCAGGCCTCGATCTCGCGTGTTGAGTATTGGCTGGGAAAAGACGGTTGTCCGATGAATACGGATCCTGCATGTCCACCTGCGGAACATCCTTCAGGAAGTTCATAGAGCGGCTCCCGGTCCTCCCGCTCCAGAAGCCGGGTCAGCGCGGGAAGAAATCGAGGGTCCGGCCAGTTCTCCAAAGCCACGGCGGCGGAGTAGTTGATCCTCCAATTCCCGTCTTCAAGCATCTCGATCAAGGAACAGAATGCGGGGTCGTTTTTAGATTGGGCATATTGAAAAGCCGCCTCCATTTGCTGCATCACACTGCTCATGGGCTGCCCACCTCCATGAGCTTGTAGGGAAGTTTCCATTCCTGAGCGCCCTGCTGGACACAGATCCGGCCATCCGAGTAAACGGCGTGAAGCTGGGGAGGGCGTTCTGCGGGAATCAGAATTCTCGGGTGTCCCCAAAAACCGTGCACGACGGAATGCTTGGCATCCCACGACCCCGTGCGGGTGGAAATCACCACCTCGATGCTGCTGCCCGGCCGCATTCCCTTGGGCATGGGAACATTGGCGGGGAGAAGATCCATCCGGGGCACCTGTCCGCTCAAATCCAACTCACAATGGTCAACCCACATTCTGGCTTCTTTGAGTTGTCGCGGCAGGCGGATCCACCAGGCGTCCGAATCCGGCACCCGAATTTCCCTCTTATACCACCAGCGTTTGGCCGGCACCCATCCCTCGTAAAATTCCGGCGGCGAGGAAAGGTCAAACCGGGCACCGGAGCTTGCCATGTGCGTCAGCGCCGACTCAAGTGTCAGGGTCTCATCGGGATCCGGCACCGCCAACCAATCATCCCCGATATCTTCTGCGATCTGCCTTGTTTGCTCAGGGAAAGCCAACCAGAGCCAATGCCCCAGCTTTCCATGCATTTGAAAGTCGACACAAACCGATTTTTGCTCCAACCGGTCGGGATAACCCTCCACCAACCGCGGCGTTTTTTCGTCACTGCCGTGAAGTGGAATGAGGTGCAAGCGCACACCTTCCGCCGTCTCGATGGAGACGCCCTTTTCCGCATCCACCAGCTTCGGACGCAACCACCATCGGCTTCGGATCTTGTGCGGTTCTTGGAACGCGGCCAAATCCTCGACCAGCCAGAAGCGGTCGGCCACCAGGGTGGATTTCCGGCGAATGGCGAGGGCATCCGGCCATTTTTCGCGGTAGAGCGAGGTGACGTCCGCGCTGAGAGTCCCTGCCTCCAGGTCGGCTTCGACCTTGTCGACGTGCGGGATCCCTTCGGACATCGATCTCAGGCTGTCCCAATCATCCACCAAAATCACAGAGTGCGCCCCCGCACAACCGACCCCGAAGTTGACCCTCCAATTTTCGAACCCCATGTATCCCATGTCGGTCCAGGTATCCTCGTAATCAAACTCCTGGCAGGATTCCCGGGCTTTACCATCGACGGTCAAAGGACTTCCGTATGCGGAGAGCACGAGCGCATTGGGATTGAAATGCGAGCGGACGGGCACCCTCGGGGCGGTGTGGTCCCACATCTGCATGAGATAAAGATTTTCGTCCTTTGAAAAAAGGGCTCCACCCACCTCGGGTTCCACCCAGGAAGGGGACGCCGTGGCAGCAGGCGTGTCGGCACATTCCGGCCACCAGACCAGAGACCACACCAAATCGTCGAGCCCCCAGCCCACCGCGACATCGTGCCCCCAGCGCGCGCGTTTTTCGAGGAAGTCCAAATAGGTGGGGTCGCCTGTTTTTTGTGCTGCGTAAGCCATGCATGCGCGCACGGGAAGTTCATAACCGTAATGATCCCAGGGCAGGAGAAGACCATCCGGCATCCATAACCGCCCGATCATCCGGACAATCGATTCGCCGCTGCTGGTCCCCCCTTCCGGAACTTTTGAAAACCAATCTCCTCCACGTGCCGCCTCAAGATACTCCACGACAAAGGGAATGCAGGGGCCGATCACCTTGTCCATATAGGTGCTGCCTTCCCCGGAGTAACCCGAGGCAGGAAAACCGGCCAACATGGATGGCAGTCTTCGCAGTCCATCCTGCTCCATTCGCGCCGCGATAGGCGACTGCGCCGCAAAAAGATGGCCCACCAGGGCGTTGCTCAGACAAACCGACATCGCCTGATTGTCGATGCATTCCGGCTCCGGTTTGGCCCGCAGGCCGTAGAAAAAATTTTCGAACTGAAAGGTCAGGAAAGCCTCACGCAGGCTGCTTGCTTCTTCCTCTTCCCAGGCCCCCATGGCATCCAGCCATTGAAAGTAGAGTGCCCAGCGGGCATGAGGGAAGGCGTAACACCAAAAATGGAATTGCAGTCCCGAATTGAACGCCTGCGCGTTGAGGCTCGCCACGTAACTTCTGACACACATTCGAGCGGCCTCCACGTCGCTCTCCCTACCGGTGACGAGGGCGAGAAACGGGGTGTGCCAAGGGTAATCCTTCGGGCATTTCCGCGCCCTGCGTTTGAAGGCGCCCCAGACCCGGCCCATCAAAGATTGTTCCGTCTCGGCGCGTCTGAGTTTCGCTCGCAAGGCCTCCAAGTCTGAAATGTAGAAGGGCGTCTTTCTCTGCTCTGGGGCCATGGGAAACGCCGACACCACCGGCGAAAGGGTGGATTCCCTGCGGCTGTCAAATTCGGGATCGGAAACGATTGGCATTATTTTATGATTCTAATAACATCATATTTCCACCAAAGCAATCCAGCATTTTTTCTAGATCCCCGAGGATCCATGCGGAAGGGGACATCGACGGCATTTTTTAAAGATTTCCATCCGTTTTTTGGGTTCGCCATTTTCCCGACCTTTGGGTCCTGCTGAGATGCCAGGCCCCAATTTCGTGGGCGGGGAGTGAACCCAAAGAAAGATTTTCTCCCTGCCAGGAGATTCTCGGCTCGGTGTCTGCTCCGGAGGTTTCCTTCAAACGAATGACCCAGCCAGAGGAGTCGGCCGCAGGTTTCAAGGCCATCATTTCCAGCCCTGGGTTCGCGATGGCCAGGAGGGAACCGGTTCGCGGGAGGGTGCCCACGGTGGGAGCAACGGGAAGTGCGACAACCGGCTTCTCCAGGAGAGCGGCGCTGCGTGCCAGCGAATCCAGGTCGTCCGTGAGCAGAAAGCGAAAACGATGCTCGCCTTGGTCCATCACAGGACGCCAAATTTCCTGAGTTGCGCTGGAGTAGGTTTCATCGCCAAATCGGCTGCTCCGGGCGAGCGTCGGACGGAAAAATCCGCCGTCGGTGTCGAAGGAATAAAGCGCATTGCTGGCAAACCCGAAGTTTCTTCCCTTGCCCCGGATTTTTACCCAACCGGTCCCGGGCACCTCTCCGACCTCGCCCCGGGTGGCCTCCCCCCCCGGCACCGCATAAACCGCTTCGTCGCCACCAGGGATCAGCATTTTGAGCCTCCGGGATCGTTCATTCCAGAAAAGGCGGGTGGAAAACTCAACATCAGAACGATCCCTCGAAAGATGAATGAGCAGGTCCACACGCGATCGTTCCCCGGCGAAGCGCACCCAGAGGGTCGCCCTTTCCGGTCCCGATTCGCGCACTTGCACTGCGGTAATTGCCCACTGCTCCAGTTTCTGCCGGTAGAATAGCGCCCCCGGTTCCTCGCCCATCCCCCCCCAGGAGCCCGATTCATCGGCATACACGGCAAACTGCAGCCCCCCGCGGGCGGGAAACAACTTCCCATCCCGATAGATCCGAAGCCCTTCAGTCCCCTGCTTCGCCACCACCCGCCAGCGCGCATTTTCAATCGAACCCGGCGCGGAACTCCAGGCCCCGCGCGGACGGGGCGCGGCGACTTTGGCGCCTTCGCGATACCCAAAACTCAACATCGACCAACCGCAGGCCGGAATCTTCGGGGAGAAGACCACGCGCACCCGCCAGGGAGCCTTGGAATAAGATCGGAATTCCGATTCCACTCGCTGGAAAGGCAGCGCACGATTCGAGGCGTCCAGCAACTCAACCGGCAATTTCTCCGCTGCATCCCGGTAGGCAAGGATATGTCTGGAGTCCATGCAGGCCTCCAATTCGATCGGGCCATGGAAAGGAAAGGGATGCGGGTTCCAGAGCAGAAACGCGAGCAGCGAGGGGGTGTCCCCCGCCGGTTTGCGCACGCGGGTATCGACCTCCCGCGCCAACCGGTTCAACATGCGGGTTTCCGCTTTGAGTGCTCCATCGGTTCCCACACCGATCCAAGCCGATTGCTCGTCATAAATCCGCTCAATGCCCGACCCTGGCAGGATGTCGTGAAAGGCATTGAAGAGCACGGCCTCCCAGGCATTTTCCAAACAGGGCACTTTGGAGTCGGGTAGGGCCGCTCCAAGAACGGAACAGGTGGTTTCGGCCCGCGAGACGAGCGCCTCGGTGCGACGGTAGAGTGTTTTGAACCGCTGCACGGAGGAGTAGCAGCCACGGAGGCAGAAATTCAACTCTCCGCGAACGACGGGAAGCTCGCTCCGCGGATCTTCGGCCAGTTCCCTGCGCAGGGCGTCAAAATACTCCTGCAAGCCCGAGTAGATCACCCGCACTTCGGGATGGGCTTTTTTCCAAGCTTCCAAATCCCGAATCAGTCGTCTGGTGGGTCCCCCGCCATGGTTGCCCAAACCCCAGAAACAGCCCACATTTCGGAGTCCTTCCTCCCCGGCCAGCTTCAGATATTCATCCATCCGGGAAGGCGTCTCGTCCCGTCGCGTGGTGCAGTAGGGGCCGACGTTCGGGCGATATACCAGAACTCGTTCACCGGAAGGGGCCTCCCACCAAAAAGCCGACTTCTCCACCGGAAAGTGAACGGGATAGGGGCGTGTGCACGCGTAGTTTTCGATGCCGCAGTGGGATAAGATCCCCGGCAAACCGGCGGAGTGCCCGAATGAATCAGGCGCCCAACCTGTTTTGATCTCCACCCCAAACTTTTCGCGGAAATACCTCTTGCCCCGCTGATACTGGCGGATCAGCGTCTCACCGCCGGTCATATTCGTGTCCGGTTGCACATAAGTGCCACCCACCACTTCCCATCTGCCTGCAGCAACCAAAGCCTGGATCCGCTCAAAAGTCCGGGGCGCGTTCTGCTCAATGTGCTCGTAAATCGATGATTCTCCCCGCGTGAAGGTCAGCTTCGGGTGTTCATCCATCAGCGAGAGAACCGATTCCACCGTGATCAGCCCCTCATTCAATCCCTCCCGCCAATCCCAGAGCCAAACGGGATCGATATGCGCAGTTCCGATGAGGTGCAAGGTGCGGATAGCGGGCCAAGACATCTTGACATTCTGAACAAAGTTCCAAAGGAAGGCAACATTTGGTTTGCTTTTAAATATTTTATATAGAACTTTTTATCAGACCTCAGGGCTTTTACTTTTATCTGAACCTGCGACGAATCAAATAGTATGAACCCTACTCGTAGTCCGTGGTTCATTCCCATTTTCCCATTTGTGGATGAACCAAAAACCGGGTTGGAACCACGGATGACACGGATTAACACGGATGACCAATGCCTGACGAAAACGGAGTCCTTCAACCCGCGGGTGGATGCTTGTTTGCATCAAACCTTACTGTATCCGTGCTCTCCGTGTCATCCGTGGTTCATTCCCATTTTCCCCTTTAGGATCAAGCACCTGTGACTCATTCCTTTGCGCAACGTATTGTGGAATTCCACCATGGCCTGAACCTGGATCCTGCCGGGAAGGCGAGTCAATCGAGGATGAAGGACATCCTCCGCCGGGCCTCGGACCTGGGCATGAACACGTTGTATTTTGGAGAAAGCTGGCCACTGGGCATGCACCGGATGGTGAGCTATCGGGCCAACCCGGAGCTGGCAGCATTGGTGGACCAATCAGCCGTAGCCCGGCGTCGGGACGCCTATCTGGAACTGGCGGAGCTGGCTTCCGAGCTGAAACTGGCTCTGCATGCCGTGATTCATCCCATCAGCTACCCATCGGGATTTCTGGATCGGTATCCCGAAGCCGCGGCGGTCGCGCATCCGGGCTGGGATCGACACCACGTCCTCGACAAGCCCATGCGCCCCGCCCTCTGCCCACATGAGCCCTCAACCCGGGACCTGCTCCGGTGTCAAGTTGAGGAAATTCTGGAGCTTCCGGGGATTCAGGGTGTGAGCTGTTGGCTGAACATGGCCGACAGTTTGGTCTTTGCCTGTGACTGCCCGATCTGTCGCTCCCAGCCAATCGATGCCTGCATCAGCGAAATAGGAAATTTCCTTCACGACATCTGCGCCGCGAAAAAGAAGGCGGTTAACATCAGGACATACCTGGGAAGCTGGCAATGCGGCTTGGAAACCGCCTGCTTTAAAGCCGTCGATGCGCAGCTGAACCCAAGAGTCCGTCTGACTTACAAACAGCAGCAGGGGGACATGTATAATGAACACCCGATCAATCCGCTGTTGGGATCCTTGGGAAAACGACCGCAGGCTATTGAAATCGACTGCTACGGCGAATACCGGGGCAGCGCGATGGGCTTGATCACCAGCTGCCGTCATCAGATTCAGGAGAGGCTCAAAAATGCCTGCCAAGTTGGTCTCGACTCTGCCGTCATGCGCGGCATTCACCAGGAACATTCTTTCGCGGTAGACCACGTCTGTTTCAGTGCCTTGACCCGGGACGTGAACTGCGATGTGGATGCCGTGGCCTTGTCGCATCTTTCAAAACGCTTTGGCGAGGCTGCCCCGGGCATTCTGGCCATTCTTGACGACGGGAAGGAGCTTTGCAGGCGGACCATGTATGTCAGGGGGGTGGATTGGGCAAGCTGGTCGGTGCCGGCCGGACTCAACCGGTTACGATTCATTCTTTTTGATCGTAGCGCGTCCTGTGTTCCGGGAGCCTTGCAACGGCTCCAGGTGGACAAGGCCCTGCTCATTGAGCATGAGGCGCTGCAAGCAGGAGCGATATCCCTTGCAGAAGGGATGCAGACGAGGGCTGAGGCGCTATCTGCATTCCTTTCCCGGGAAGATAAGGCCGCCCTGTTGGCCTCGATTCAGGTGGCCGATGCCTACGCCCGGCTGTGCAGTGGCCTGATGGCATCCGTTCTGCGGGCATTCCGATGGGAGGCTTGTCCAAGCCCGACCATGCGTGAGTTTCTTCGGCTCGATCTTTTGGAGCATCTGCGACAGACGGCAGAAGGAATTGAAGAGGCTCTTCAACGGATGAAGATGGTGGATGGTCCCGCCCTGGCCCCACTGATGAGCCCGATCGAACTCTTGAATCTCACCCCCGCCCAGCGACTCGTTGAGCCAGCCAAGAATGCAAAGATGATCTGTGATGAAATTCGCTCACTGATCGACAGGCCTCCCACCTCCTTTACCGGGATATCCCCGCTTCCCGATCGGTGGCCGAGTGGGATCAGTCCGAGGGATTTCGGTCTGTTGTGAATAGAGACTCCTTCATGAAATATTAATGAGCCGCACCCGCCCCCACATCCTCTTCATCACCGACGACCAGCACCGGCACGACTGGCTTGGTTGGATTGACGACTGTCCCGCACGCACGCCCCACCTCGACCGTCTGCGGCGCGAGGGCATCTGGCATCGCCACGCCTATTCCAACAACCCGCTTTGCATGCCTGCGCGCTGCAGCCTCATCACCGGTCTCTTCAGCCGCCAGTCCGGCCAGATGGACAACACCAGCGACTGGCCAACCGCCTTCCCCACCATGCCGCAGGCCCTGCAGCGGCAGGGCTACCGCACCGCCATGATCGGCAAGCTCCACGCCTTCGAAGCCATCCCGACTGCCCTCGATCTCACCACCGTGACCGACCGCGTCCACGCCTTCGGCTTTGACCATGTGCACGAGGTCGCCGGCAAGACCATGGCGTGGCACGTCGATTGCGAATGGACCCATCACCTGCGCCGCCAGGGCCTGCTCGATGCCTACCGCGCCGAACGTCCCATGCGCTCCCCCGTTCAAAACGACGGACACCCGTTTCCCCTTGACGAAGAACACTACGTGGACCGCTACGTCGGCGACCACTGTGTGGACTGGCTCAAACAACACGACGCCGCGCAACCATTTTTCCTTTGGGCCGGTTTCTGCTCCCCGCACCCCGCCTACGATGCCCCCGCCTCGCGCCTCGCCGATCATCCACCGGAAGCCATGCCCGCGCCCATTGACAACCCATACCCTGCCCTCTGGCCCTTGCGCCGTGCCCACTACGCTGCCATGGTTGAGATCATCGACGAGCAGGTCGGTCGCCTCCTCGAGGTGCTCGACGACCGCGGACTCACCGAAAACACGCTCGTCATTTTCGTCGCCGACCATGGCGAGATGCTCGGTGAACATGATCTAAACGGCAAATGCTGGCCTCACGATCCCTCAATCCGCGTGCCTTGCCTTGCTCGATGGCCCGGTCATATCGCCGATGGATCGGTTAGCGATGGACTTCTCAGTCTGATTGATCTGACAGCGACCTGTGTTGATGCCGCCGGCATGCCCATTTCCGACGCACTGCCTGATTCGTGCGCCCGCACTCTCGTCAACCATTGGAAAACCCCCACCGGCGATTTTCGTCCTTTCATCTACAGTGAAAACAGCGGCCAGTTCAACCCGCCTTGGCAGCTTGTCCGCACGAGGGATCACAAGCTCGTCCGTTGGCTTCAAGATGGCAGCGAAACCCTCCACGACCTCACTCGCGATCCACACGAATGCCAACCGCTCCACGACCCCGCCAACCACGCCCGACTTCAAGCGCAGTTGGATGCGTTCCTCATCGCAACCCCCGCCCTCTCCATCCACCAGGAGCCAACTTGAGCGCGACATGCTCGGCAATGAGCCGCTCTGGATGCCACGCGTTTCTGCCGCTTAAAAGTCACCAAGAGTCCCGCCTGCTTCAATGTGAGAGAGCCATGGGCATCGCAAATCCACATGTGCCCCATCATGCTCTCCCGACAAAAAGTCCGCTCTGCCTTTTTCTGAAGCGAAATCAGGAGTTCCAGAGATGAGCCATGACATTTTGAGGTTTCTCGGTTTTCGTGGTTGAAAAATGGAAATATAAAGTTTCCTATTGCGTTTGTTGTAACAAACTGTTTTTCGTCCCTCCTCCATGCCCTCACCGTTAAACGACCCTGCCTCTGGCATCTCCGATACGAGAAAAGACTATCGTCCGGCAATGACGGTGCGCTCGGTGGTGGCGTCTGTATTGGGGTTGGTCCTGATGGCTCTGGTGATTCAGTGGTCGACCGTTTGGCTGGGGATGAATTCCTCCTCCGGGGAGTATGGGCTGGCGCTGCCGGGGGTGAGTTATTTTCTGGTGCTGTTGGGGGCGGGAGCGTTGCTGGCGATTTGCTGCAGGCGGTGCCTTTTGACGCGGGCTGAGTTGCTGTGTGTTTTTTATGTTTTGATGCTGGCGGCGCCGTTGATGACCCAGGGGTTTTGGCACCGGGTATTAACCATCACGGCGACGATTCCGCGCACGGGCGATTTTGCGAAGTTGCAGTTTTTGAGTGACCGACTTTGGCCGCATGGACCGAATCTCTTGGCCGCCGCTGCGGATGAGATCTTGGCGCTGGATCCCGCGAGCGGGGTGAAGGTACGGGAGTTTGCCCTGCCCGTAACCGGTAAAAGCGGGAGCGGATTGGTGCCCGGCGAACCCTATTTGCTGTCGTTGGAAACGCGGGTGGCGAGTCTGGATGCGGATGCCTTTTATTACGTGCGGCTCGTGCGTCCGGATGGGAGCTGGCAGGAAGTTTTCCGCTCGCGTCAAACCGCGGGCCGGGGCGGGGCGGTTCGTGAAGGCTTTTTCCCGCAGGGGGCGTATGGGGTGACTTTTGCTAAACTGGAAGAGGGGGATTCGGCTGTCCTCCAAATCGGTTTGCAGGGCGCGGGACGGCTGGAAATCCGCAATCCCCGCCTGGTGAACGTCTCGGCGCTGGAGTTCGCTTACAGCGGGTTGGAACAGGTGCCGGCGAAACTTTACGATGCGCTGCCGACGGAAGACCGGGCGGGCTTGGTTCGGCGGCCGGAGAGTCTTTGGAGCGCACAAGGTCTGGGGTTCCTGCTTGCCGGGGGCGTTCCGCTTGCCGATTGGGCGGTCCCGTTGGCGGCCTGGGGAAGTCTCATCGGGCTTTTGTTGCTGGGGGCCTTGGCTATTAATGTCATCATGCGCCGGCAGTGGGTGGATGGAGAAAAATACCCACTTCCGTTGGCACGGATTCCGGCGGCACTGATCGGGGACCCCGGTGATCCCGGCGCGGCGGGGGCGGTTTGGCGCAATCGAGCACTGTGGGTCGGCGTGATCCTCGGGCTGACGTGGGGGTTGCTCAAGGGATTGCACTTTTACAATCCCGCCATTCCCGACACAGCGATCCGCATTGATTTGTCGCCGTATTTCGGTCCGGCCTGGGGTGGATTTTGGAACGGCGTTTTTTTCGAAGTGGTGGCAATTTTTGTGGCAGTGGCGGTCTTTGTGGAACTCAACGTGTTGATGAGCCTGATCGTCGGGTTCTTTGCCTTCCGGGCCTTGACTTGGGTGGGGACGCTTACCGGATTAGACGCCTTGCCGGGGTATCCTTACGGACCGCAACAGCAGGCGGCGTCCTTCTTTGTTTACGGTGTTTTGGTTTTGATCCTGGCACACAAGCATCTCGGACAAACCATCAAAGAAGCGCTGCGTCTCTCGCTGACTCCGGTGGAAAAGCGGGAAGTGATCAGCTATCGCACGGCTTACCTGCTGCTGGTGGCCGTGCTACTGGGCTCATTGGCGTGGGCATCGTGGGTCGGAGTTTCTTTAACCGGGATGCTGATCCTGATTGGCTTCCTGCTTTTGGTGGCGCTGGTGGCTGCCAAATTCCGGGCGGAGGCCGGGGTGCCTTATGGTAATTTTACCCCTACCAATCTCGCCTTGGTGCTGATGCTGCTCGGGGGCATTCCGTTTTTCGGGGCGGAGGTCGTGCTGCTGACTTTTCTGGCCAGCTTCATTTTCTCGATGGCGGTATTCTTCCTCATTCCCGGTGCCCAGCTGGAAATGCTGGAACTCGGCAGGCACTACCGCGTCCGACCAAGGGATGTGCTGGGCATGATGGCCTTGGGAATTGTGGGAGGATTGCTGGTCGGCGGGTGGGTCTTTCTGGGACACGCTTACAGCGCAGGCGGAGAAACCATGCGCTACACATGGGCCTTCGGCCCGAAGGTCTGGTATTTCTCGGATTTTAATGCGGCGTTGGCCGCCGCGTCACCCGAAGCTGCATCGGCCGCCGGCGGATGGAACCTTTCGCATTGGGCCTATCTGTTTGGCGGTGTCGTCACGGCGATTCTGGCGGTGCTGCGGCAGCTGTTCGCCGGATTTTGGATGCACCCGATCGGGTTTATTCTCGGACCCTCGTATTTGAGCCAGGTGATCTGGGGCAGCCTGCTGGTGGCGTGGCTGCTGCGTTTGCTTTTTGTTCGTTTCGGCGGAGGTCTCGCCGTCCGGACGAAATTGCAACCGTTCTTCATCGGCGTGTTTTTGGGGGCTTGTGGAAGTTGGATTCTATGGTTTGCCGTCGGAACGGTTCTGCGGTCTCGAGGAGTGGAGTTGATTTACGGAGGGCTGCCGTGAGCGAAAATCCGCAACGTCAACCGCTCGTGCCTGTCGGAATCCCCGGTGTTGTTGCTTTGCTGCTGGTCCTTTTACTCGGTGTGGCCGGAGTCGTCCTGCTCATTGCCCCGCCGGTGCAGCCGCAAGGCCGTCCGGCAGAGGTGGAATTCGATGCCCGTGCGATGCTGGAAGCAATGGCCCCTGCAAAAATCGGCGACATCGTTGGCCGGCTGGGGGCCGATGGAAGCCGGGCGCTGGGCTCTCCCGGCCATGCCGCCGCGGCCGCCTTCTTGCTGAGCGAGCTGGAAGCGTCTGGCTATGAGGTGATCGAGCGGCGCAACCTGGTTGCGGCTCCGGTGCTGGAGAAAAGCGAGATCCTGATCAACGGCGCACCGGCCGGGGGAATTGAACTGCATCCCTTCAGACCGAATCATTTCCAACCCATCGCCACGCCCCCGGGCGGGCTGACAGGGCGATTGATTCTCCTGAATGACGCCACGCTCAATGAGGCTTCCTCTTTTCAAGGTGGTATCGGAGTGGTGGATCTGAGCGCGATCCCGCAGGCCTACGGCCTCGACTGGGTGCGCTATGCCCAGCTTGGCTTGGAGGGCATCATCCTGGCCGCGCCGGAAGGTTTTGTCATGGACTGGTCGGCGCTGGCGCGCAGCAACACGATGGTCTCCGCGTTGCCGATCAACTTCCTCCGCGTCTACGCCACCGGGCCTCTCCTTGATCTGGTCGGGCAGGAGGCGACTGTTCATGTGCGGCAGCGCTACCATCCGGTGGAAAATGTGACGCTGCTGGCCCGGCTCTCCGCCCCGGGGGGAAGTCGCGAGGCGCTGGTGCTGACGGCCTCCT
>CAMASH010000064.1 GCA_945860745.1 Chthoniobacter flavus
ACCCATTCAGGGTTGGTGTATGGTTTGCTATCTACCCAAGGTAGCTTTGCAACCTTGGGCTGCGGGATGCAGCCACGTTGTGGCACAGAAGCTTACATGTTCCCAAAAAACGCCGATCTGGAGATCCCTCAGAAATTTGTCCCGCACCCATAAGGGCGGGCCGCTGATATTCTGCCATTGCCAGCCGCTTTGAAGACTGCGAAGCTCAACTTTCTGTGCCGGCGTGGCGGAATTGGCAGACGCGCGCGACTCAAAATCGCGTTCCTTCGGGAGTGTGGGTTCGACCCCCTCCGCCGGTATTCTCTTCGGTGATAAGCAACGTTTCCGGGAAATCCGGCAACACCCGCATTCTCTCCGTTTAACGAAACCACCATGACCTGGCTGCATCAGCTCATCACCGGAGAAACTGTTGCCCATAGCATTCTGGTGATTGCCGCCGTGGCGGTGCTGGGGCTGGCGTTGGGCAGTTTGCAGATTAGAGGCATTGGACTGGGCATTGCCGGAGTGCTCTTTTCCGGTCTGGCCGTCGGCCATCTGGGTGTCACCATTGCCCCGCCCGTGATGGAATTCGCCCGCGAGTTCGGTTTGATTCTTTTCGTGTACACCATCGGAATGCAAGTCGGCCCCGGCTTCTTTGCCTCGCTGCGCCGGCAGGGTCTTCCCCTCAATCTCATGGCCGCCGCCATTGTGGTGACGGGGGCGTGCCTCACGATCGCGATCTCCAGACTGGCCGGTGTTCCCATGGCGGCCGCCGTGGGGCTTTTTGCCGGGGCCACCACCAATACCCCATCGCTCGGCGCCGCTCAGGAAGCCATTCGCAGCCTGCCGGACGCCGCCCCCGGCGCGGCCACGCTTCCGGGACTCGGCTATGCCGTGGCCTATCCCTTCGGCGTGGTGGGCCTCATCCTGGCCATGCTTCTGCTCAAATTCCTTTTCCGTGTTGACCTCAAGAAAGAAACTGCCGATTTGCTGAATGCCTCGGGCCGCCGTCCCGCCAAACTTTCCCGGCTGAATCTGCTCGTCACCAATGCCAATCTCGAAGGTATGCGGCTGGATAAACTTCCGCTCCTCGATTCCCTGGAAGCCGTCATCTCGCGCATCCAGCACCAGGGCGAAGTGAATCTGGCGCGGCCCGACCACGTCATCCATCTCGGGGACACCCTGCTGGCCGTGGGTCCGGCGGACAAACTGGACGAACTCCGCGTCATCGTGGGGGAGGTCAGTCCGGTGGATCTGCGCGAGTTGAAGAGCCATCTCGTCCTGCGCCAGGTCGTGGTGACCAAGAAAGCTATTCTCGGCCGGGCCCTCGATGAATTGGATTTTCTCGAGCGCGCCGAAATCACCGTGACCCGCGTGTCGCGGGCGGAGGTCGAATTGAGCGCCACGCCCGGCCGGCGTTTGCAATTCGGCGATGTGCTCACGCTGGTCGGCAGCGAGGAGGATATTGTCGTCGCCGCCCGGGAACTTGGCAATTCCCTCAAGCAACTCAATCACACCGAACTCATCCCGGTTTTCGTCGGCATCGGCCTCGGAGTTTTGCTCGGGAGCGTTCCCCTGGCCTTTCCCGGCATACCGGCGCCGGTCCGGTTGGGTCTGGCGGGCGGTCCGCTGCTTGTAGCCATCCTCCTTAGCCGGATCGGTCGCATCGGGCCACTGCTCTGGAACATGCCATCCAACGCCAACTTCGCCCTCCGCGAGATCGGCATCGTCCTCTTCCTGGCCTGCGTGGGCTTGCATGCCGGCGAGAAATTCGTCGATACGCTCGTCCATGGCGACGGTCTGCGCTGGATGGGGTTGGGCATCATCATCACCCTGGCGCCCTTGGTGCTCGTCGGCCTCGGAGCCCGGCTGTTTCTGAAGACCAACTATGTCACCATTTGCGGACTGCTGGCCGGGAGCATGACTGATTCCCCGGCCCTGGCCTTCGCCAATTCCGTCAGCGGCTCCGATGCCCCGGCGATCTCCTACTCCACCGTTTATCCCCTGACCATGCTGCTGCGCGTCGTCTGTGCGCAGTTGCTGGTTTTGTTCTTCCTGTGAGCGTCTGATTACACGCCGCCCACTGGGAAACCCAGCTCTTCAAAAAATTGCCGCACGCGGGCCGGCTGGTCACCCTGGAGTTCGATCTCCCGGTCCCGGACCGCGCCGCCACAACCGAGATGCTGTTTGGCTTTTTTCGCGAGGTTCTCGATTTCGGGCGGACTCAGATGCGTGGGCAACTGGCTCACGACCACGACGGTTTTTCCTCCGCGTCGGGATTTTTCCCGTCGCAGCACAATGCGGGCACGCTTGGGGACGGGGGCGGGGGCGGATGGTCGCGCGGCACCTTCTGGCAATCCGGCGCTACTCAATGCGGCAAAGGGATTCTGCAGGGGCGTCTGCGATGCGGAAACCGGGATTTTCTTGGCCATCGGTCCGGGACGATACCACAGGCCAACTGAAAGGAAACAAATCCCGAGCGGGGTCGTGCCCTTCACGGGCAATGGTGGCCAGCGTCGAACGGATTTGCGGGCTTTTGCGGGCGATCAGACCCACTTGGACAATGTGCTGGCCAGAGTTTCGTATTGCAGGGGCTTGCTAAGAAAATCATCCATGCCGGCGTCGAGGCATTTCTTGCGGTCCTCTGGCATGGCATTCGCCGTCAGGGCGATGATGCTGAGCCGTTCGCCGGTCTTCTCTTCCCGGCGGATTTCGCGGGTGGCGCCGCAGCCGTCGAGATCGGGCAGTTGCATGTCCATGAGCACGGCATCAAATTGCCCCGAGCGCACCTTTTCCACCGCTTGGAAGCCGGTTTCCGCGAATTCCGTCTCGCACCCCAGACGCTTAAGCTGGAGAGCGCAAAGCTTGCGGTTTACCGGGTTGTCCTCGACGACCAGAATGCGCTTGCCCAGAACTTTCTGCGAAGGACCTTCCAGGGGTTTCACCGGGGAAAGGTTGGCCAGGGCATTGCTGGTCAGGCCGCGGGGAGCGGCCAGGGCCAGGGTGAATTCCGAGCCTTGGGCCAGGTTGCTCTCGACCCGGATTTCTCCGCCCAGCAACTTCGCCAGCCGCTGGGAAATGGCCAGGCCCAGGCCGGTCCCGCCGTGCCGGCGGGTGACGGAGCTGTCCACCTGATAGAAGAGCTGGAAGAGATTCGGCAGGGCCTCTTCGGGAATGCCCGGGCCGGTGTCGCGCACGGTGAAAAGCCACTCCCAGTTTTTCTGATAGAGCCCGATCGGGCGGGCGCTCACACAAAGCTCGACCCGGCCATAGTCGGTGAATTTCACCGCGTTGCCGAGCAGGTTGGTCAGGATCTGTCCCAGGCGGATGGGATCACTATGAATGCTTTTTGGCACGGAGTAATCGACAATAAAGTCATAGTGCAGTTCCTTCTGGTAGGCCTGCGCTTCAAGCTGCTGGTGGATCTTGCGGATGAACGGACGCACCTCGAAGGTCGACGATTCCACATGAATTTCGCGGGATTCGATTTTTGAGAGGTCGAGGATGTCGTTGACCAGCATGAGCAGCCCCTGACCGCTCGACTCCATGGTTTCAATGTAGCCGAGTTGCTCGCTGTCCAGCGGGGTGTTTCTCAGCATGGAAACGAAGCCGAGCACGCCGTTGAGCGGAGTGCGGATTTCGTGGCTCATTACGGCGAGGAACTCGCTCTTGGCCTTGTCCGCGGCGAGGGCGGATTCCTTGGCGCGAATCAGTTCGCCGGACTCCTCCTTCTCGGCCGTGATGTCGATGCCGGTGCCGACGGCGCGGATGGGTTTGCCCGACTCGTCCTTGAAGATGATGGCGCGGGCTTTGACATGGCGAATGCTGCCGTCGGGCCGCACGATCCGGTATTCCTGTTCGTAGGGCGTCCCGGCCTGGAGACAACGCTGGAATTCCGCGCTGGCCGTCGCGCGGTCATCCGGGTGAATAAATCCTTCCTGGGCCGGCAACGTCGGGGAGAAGGTTTCGGCCTGGGTTTGAAAAATGACATGCATGACGTCATTCCAAACAGTGCGGCCGGTGGTCAGGTCGCAATCCCACATGCCGACCTTGCCGGCATCGGCCGCCAGAGCCAGTCGTTCCTGGCTGAGGCTGAGAGTTTCCTCGGCCAGCTTGCGCTTGGTGATTTCCACCACCTGGGTCATGTAGTGGGCAATATTCGCATCGCTGTCACGAACGATGGCGACACTGGCCAGGCCCCAGACAATCCGGCCATCCTTGCGGATGAAGCGGCGCTCGGACTGGTATTGTGAGATCTGATTATTTTGCAGGTCTTCCAGTAGCGGCTGGTCCTTCTGCAAATCCTCGGCAGGCGTGTAGGCGGCGGGCTGGAGATGACCCAATTCGGTTTCGGTGTAGCCGAGAAAATCGCAAAACGCCTTGTTGGCCCGCAGGATCCGCTCATCCGTGCAGGTCAGGCACATGGCGACCGGGGACATTTCATAAGTGGTGCGGAAAAGCTCCTCCCCCTCGCGCAGTCTGGTCACGGCCAGGAGCTGTTTGAAATGGGACTGACACCGCCAGGAAAAAACCGTCATGCCCGCGATCACTGCAAAAATTGCGGCAACGAGCAGGAAAATATCCCGGGCATTTTTTGCCGTATTCAGGCCGGCGGCAACGGCCTCATAACTCGAATCCAGGTAGAGAAAATCCCGCACGGACAGATCGGGATTCGGGAGAGGCACGATGACCCCGAGGAATTTCCCCTCGCCTTTGAAGGCCGGCTGATCGGTCAAAAGTGTCTGTCGTTCCTGGATGGCCTTCAGCTCGGGCGAATCGGGTGGCAGATCGACCCCGAGGGGACGCGCGACAGAGTGCGGCTCGGTCCGGCCGCGGGCCGGGTCCAGCGTGTCGAGAATGACGTAAATTTTTCCGCCCTGGAACCGGCCGGTGAAAAGTTTCCCCATGCCGGGATAATACTGCCGCATGTTCTGGAGCCGTTGGGTCAGGGCGGTGTGGGGCTGGGAGTTGGTCTGTTGCGATGTGGTCAGCCAGGCATGCGCGCGCAGATCCACCAGCGAGGCGAGATATTCCGCCTGGGGACGAAGGTGATTCAAGGCCTCCTTGAGTTTTGAGGTGACGGCGCTTTGATAGACGATGACGACCGCCGCGGCGGAGAGTATAAAAATGAGTGCCCCGGTCGCGAGGCCATCCCGGATAAAGACAGGAACCTCCGTGCGCAGCGCATTGCGCGCGGCGGCTTCCTGCGCGGAACTGGAGGGCTCTCGGCTCACCGCGGCCAAATTCGCCCCGCAGGAAGCCGATTGCAACTTCTTTCTGTAACTGGTTGCGCGATTTTCTTCCCAGGATATCTTATGGTTACTGCTCTCAGTTTTGCAAAATTCCCACAACAGGTGGCGGCATCCCCGCGGTTCGTCTATTTACCAGCATTTCTGGGATCCAACGCATCGCGTAACCCGTCGCCGAGAAAATTCAGAGCAAGAAGAGTGAGGGCCATGGCTCCCGCGGGATAGACAACGAGCCACCAGCGGATCCGCACGGGATTCAAAGCGCCGGCTCCGTCCGCCAGCAGCGAACCCCAACTGGCGGCCGGAGCCTGGACTCCGACTCCCAGAAAACTGAGAAAGGATTCGTCGATGATGACAGCCGGAATCGTCAGCGTGAGATAGATCAGAATCACTCCCAGCAGGTTGGGCAGAAGATGCCGGAGCAGGATGACCCGGTGGGACTGGCCGAGTCCGACCGCCGCCGTAACAAACGCCCGGCTCTTTAGGGCCAGGGTCTGTCCCCGGACGATGCGGGCGAGGGTCAGCCATTCAATGATGCCCAAAGAGAATATCAGAATGGCGATACGCGAGGACGAGACCAGCCAGGTCCAGCCGCGGGCTGAGGCGAATTCCTGCAGATAGGCGCTGAAGGCGTTGATGCAGATTAGAATGAAGATCAGCCGCGGCACGGAATAGAGGATGTCGACGATCCGCATCATGAAACTGTCGATCCGGCCTCCGGCGTAGCCGGCGATCAACCCGTAGCTCGTTCCGATAAAGAGACTGACCAGAGCGCCGCAGAAACCAACCAGCAACGAGATCCGTCCGCCGGTCAGGACCCGGAGCAGGACATCGCGTCCGTTCAAATCCGTGCCGAAAGGGTGCGCGAGGGTGGGGGGGGAAAACGACAGGGCACTCGGTTCCGCGGAGGAAGGTGGGAGGAAAAGCGGACCGAAAATCGTTGCGGCAGCCACCAGGAGAAGGAGGGCTGCGGCCGCGACGGCGACAGGATTTTTTCCCAGCCTGCGGGTCGGGCTCCGGTCATCCATCGAGCCGGATCCTTCGGTCGAGAAGGGTGTAAAGAACATCCACCGCCAGGTTGAACAGAACCAACATGGCGCAATACACGATGACCACACCACCAAGCAGGAAGCCGTCGCGGTTGAGGATCGAGTTCACAAAAAATCCCCCCGCGCCGGGAATGTGAAAAATTGTTTCCACCACGATGGAGCCGGTGAGGAGATGTGCGGCCAGCGGACCGAGAAAGGAAACGACCGGCAGGATGGCGACGCGCAGGGCGTGTTTGTAAAGCACGACCCGCTCCGAAACTCCCTTGGCGCGGGCGGTGCGGACAAAATCGTGGCCCAGCGTTTCAATCATACTCCCGCGCAGCAAGCGTGCGATGTAGGCGACATAAGGCGCGGCCAGCGTGAGGGCGGGCAGGATGATCGCGGCGGGATAACCCCATCCGCCGACCGGCAGCCATTTGAGCCAGAGGCTGAAGACAAGAATGAGAATCGGGCCGATGATGAAGGCCGGCAGCGAGATGGCCGAAAGCGCAAAGAGCATGGCCAGGGTGTCGCGCCAGGTGCCTTTTCCGGCGGCCGCCATCACGCCGAGGGTCACTCCGCCGGCCACCGCCAGCACGAAGGCCACCGCCCCCAGCGTGATGGTCACCGGCAAGGTTTGCGCCAGGATTTCCGCCACGCTGCGATTGCGGTATTTGATCGAATCGCGCAGGTCGCCCCGCAGGAGATCGCGCAGGTAGTCGAGGTATTGCTGATGCAGCGGGCCATCCAGTTTGTACTTGGCCAGAAGCTGCTTTTCGATGGCGGGGGTGAGCTTGCGCTCGGCATCGAACGGCCCGCCCGGCGCGATGCGCATGAGAAAAAACGTGATCGTCACCACGCAAAAAAGCACGACCACGAGGGCGGCCAGGCGTCGGATGAGAAAAACGATCACGGGATGGTGTTACGGGAATCCGCGCGGCTTGCCCAGTCCGCATCGTCCGATTCTCAGCCGAGATTCGCTTCTTTCAACCGCTGCTCCATGTCGCTGGTCAGCAGCTTTTCAATCATCTCCCGAATGTCGCCTTCCAGGAAACCGTCCAGATTGTAGAGGGTGAATTTGATGCGATGATCGGTCACGCGGTTCTCGGCGAAATTGTAGGTGCGGATTTTTTCCTCGCGTCCGCCTCCGCCGATCAGGCTCTTGCGATGGGCGGAATACTTTTCTTCCTCCTCGCGGCGTTTGTCTTCGAGCAGACGCGAACGCATGATCTTCAACGCGGCTTCCTTGTTCTTCTGCTGACTGCGTCCATCCTGGCATCGCACGATGCGGCCGGTGGGGATGTGCATCACCTGCACGGCGGAATCGGTGGTGTTTACGCCCTGGCCGCCGGGACCGCCGGCCCGACAGACTTCGATGCGCAGGTCCTCCATCTTGAGATCGATATCGACTTCCTCGGCTTCGGGCAGAATGGCCACCGTTGCGGTCGAGGTGTGGATGCGTCCCTGCGCCTCGGTGGCGGGCACGCGCTGGACGCGATGCACGCCCGACTCGTAGCGCATCTTGCGGAAAACCGCCTCGCCCGAAAGCTTGAACGTGACCTCCTTCAAGCCGCCCAGATCGGCCGGACTGGAATCCAGGGTTTCCACTTTCAGTCCGTTGGCCTCGGCAAAGCGGCAATACATCCGGTAAAGGTCAGCGGCAAAAAGCGCGGCTTCCGTGCCGCCCGTGCCCGCGCGGATTTCCACAATGGCGTCGCGGTCCTCGCCCGGTTCGGGCGGCAGCAGCAGGATTTGCAGCTCCTTCTCAATCTCCGGAAGGCGCTTTTCCATTTCGGGCAGTTCCGCTTCGGCCAGTTCCGCGAATTCCGCGTCCGGCCCCTGGGCCATGGCGCGGTTTTCCTCCAGTTCGCGGACGAGTTTTTCGTGCTCGGTCCAGCGGGAGAAGAGTTTCTTCAGCGCGGCGTGTTCGCGCAAAATTTCCCGTGCGCGCGCGGCGTTGTTGAAAAGCGTGCTTCCGCTGATCTCGCTCTCCAATTCCTCAAAACGCCGCCGCTTTTTTTCAATCAGGGTGGAGAAGTCCATGGCGAATCGTCCGGGTGGAAAAACGCGAAACGGTGATGGCGCACTGAGGCGCAATCACCGTTTCTTGCGGGGAGGAAAGTCTAGACTTTCTTGCCGGGTTTGACCGCGCGGGCGGCGCGGACGGTGCCGTAACGGCGTTGGAACTTGTCCACGCGTCCGGCGGTATCAACGAATTTTTGCTCTCCGGTGAAAAAGGGATGACAGGCGGCGCAAATGCCGATCTTGATGTTGTCGCGGGTCGAGCGCGTGCGATATGAGGTCCCGCAGGCGCAACTGATCACGGTCTCGACGTAGTTGGGATGAATCTCTGGCTTCATGGAAAAATAGGAGGTTAGCGAAAAATCCCCTCCGCGCAATCTCTTTTCACCCGGTTCGTTTCACGCCGGGTTGTAGGTCCCGCTGTTCCCCGGTTGATAGAGCGGCAGCCCGGAGACTCGGGAAATGGACTGAAAAGCCGAATCAATGGAATAGACCCGGCATTCTTGTTTCAATGCGATGCTGGAAATGAGCACATCGTTCCAAGGCGCGGTCACTCCCTTGCTGCGCAGGCTCCAGGAAAGGCGGACCGCCTGATCCCACTGCTGGTCTTTCATGGGCAAATACGGAACCGTGCTCAGCGATTTCAGCCATTTCGGCCGGCTCTCGGGCCGGAGCGCGCCGAGGATTTCCAGTTTTACCGGACCGCAGAAGGCGGCCTGGTTCTCGTCAAGGAGGCTGCGGAGAGCCACCTTGACGAGCAAGTCTCCCTTGAGTTTGGCCGCCTCGATCCAGACGCAGGAATCCACCAGAACCATGGCGGCTATTTGTCGAACTTCCCGGGATCGTAATCCGCGTCGAACGAGTCCGCGAAATCGCCCTCCATAAGCTTCTTGCCGAATTCCCTGGCCTTGGCCCTCTTGACAAACTCGATGACGGCCTTGGCCACTGCGGGACTTTTCTTGGACTCGCCGGTCAGCACGGCCAAGTCGTTCAAAACGCCTTCTTCGATGTCAACCGTGATCCTCACGGGTCAAGAGTATGCTCAATGACTCATCAATGGAAATATTATTCATCAAGCGCGATTAGAAATCATATCGGTTTGCATCGAAATCCATTTTTTGTATTCAAATGGTGAGATTTCCGACGGCTTAATCTCACTGCGCCCGCCCCAAAAGACATTCGTGTAACTCACGGGGATTCCCACGCTCTCCAAATGCCGGTCAATGGCCGCCTTGTGCGCGAGCACGCGGTCGCGGTCCGTGCCGTGCGCGACGGCCATGATATTGACGTTGTTGAATTCCGGGCCGCCTTCGCGCCAATAACAGTGGGTCAGCACATCATGCCGTCCGGCTTCGCTGCCGGCCTCGATTTCGCGTCCGGGCGGAACCGCCCAATGGAAAAGCGCGTTGAACCGCGTCACCCGCGTGCCGCTTTGGTTGGGTTTGACGTGTTCGAGAAAGGTGGAAAACCGGCCGACCAGTTTGCGCGCGGCCAGGGACTCTGCCACGGCGAAAAATTCCTCCGTCGAGACCCCGGCTTCGGCCGCGCGGGCCTCCCAGACCGGCTCGCGGATTTCGTCCGGGGCCAATTCCCGCTTGAGCGCGGTGAGGATGCGCCATTCGTGATCGGTCAGTTTGATGGTTTCGACCACATGCATTTTGGCCTTCTCGGCGGACTTGTCGCCGGGCTCGATGGTCTTGCGCCGGACATGGCCGACGCCGAGGGCAAAAATCCCCTTGGCCGGCATGAGCCGGTAGGATTCCGCGCCGGTGATCCGACACAAAAGCTGGCTGTGTTCATCGAGGGAAAACCCGGCGGGAACTTTCAGCGTGGTCCACAGTTTGTACGCCTCGCCCGGGATTTTTGCATCGGTCGAACGAATGACCACATGACCCGAGTAGGGATCTTTCTGGAACATGAAATCAAAGGCCGCCTCCAGCTTCCCGGCCGGCACTTTCCAGGCCACCAGCGCGCCCTCGGCCAGGTTGGTGGCGAGGAGCGTTTGGCGCACGCGGCGGATCGTTCCCGCTTCGAGCATGGCACGGATGCGTTCCAGCACGGTCTCCAGCGGCAGGTCCGTGCTCCGGGCGATTTCCAAAAACGGCTGACGCACAAACCCCGCGATTTTGTCTTCCGACACGGCCAGGATGCGGGAATTCAGCGGGTCAGTGTGTTCGATGGGAATCGCGGGATCGTCAGTAGTCATAGTAAGGCAAGCCAAGCTTTGACCTTTCGCATGTCTGCGGCTAGAGGGAAAGTCCTTCATGGCCGAGAAAATCGAAACGCTTCTGTGGTTGCTGGCCATGATCGGTGTGCTGGCCGTGGTGGCCGAGCGGCTGAAGTTTCCCTTTCCGATCCTGCTCGTCATCGCCGGCCTCGTCATCGGGGTGGCGCCGCGGCTGCCCGAGGTCAAACTCACCCCGGACCTCGTGTTCCTCATCTTCCTGCCGCCGCTGCTTTTTTCCGCCTCTTGGAATTTCCCCTGGGACGACTTCCGTTCCAACCTCCTGCCCATTTTCTTTCTCGCGGTGGGACTGGTGCTCGCGACCATGGTCGGCGTGGCCTTTGCCGCCGTTTGGCTGATTCCCGGCATGACGCTTGCCACCGGCTTTGTCCTCGGCGCCATCGTTTCGCCGCCTGATGCCGTGGCGGCCACGGCCGTCTTAAAAAATCTCCGCGTTCCGAAACGCCTCACCACCATCCTTGAGGGCGAAAGCCTCGTCAATGACTCCAGCGGACTCGTCGCCTACCAATTCGCCGTGGCCGCTGTCGTGACCGGATCGTTTTCCCTCAAGGCCGCCAGCGGAGAGTTTGTCTGGATGTCCCTCGGCGGCGGCCTGCTCGGATGGTTGGTGGGACTGGTCGTCGAACGCCTGCACCGCAAACTGAAGGACCCCGCCGTCGAGATCACTCTCACCATCATGACGCCGTATCTCGCGTATCTTCCGGCGGAAAAGCTCGGCGTTTCCGGCGTCCTCGCCGTGGTCACCGCCGGCCTGTATATTGGCCACCGCTCGTGGCAGGTGCTGAGCCCGGACAGCCGCGTGCAGCGCGCCGCCATCTGGCGGTTCCTCGACTACCTCCTCAATGGCACCGTCTTCATTCTCATCGGCCTGCAATTTCCCTCCATCATTCAGGAAATCCGCGGCATCGCGCCCGTCTGGCAACTTGCCTTTGTCGGCGCAGCCATCTCCTTCGTCGTCATCGCCGTGCGGTTCCTCTGGGTCTTTCCCATGTCATGGATCGAACGCGCGTTCTACCGCCGCTCCGTGACCAAGGTGGATTTTCTCAACTTCGGCGGCCTGGTCGTGGCCTCCTGGGCCGGCATGCGCGGGGTCGTCTCCCTTGCCGCCGCCCTGGCCCTGCCCCTCACGCTCGACGGCGGGGAACCCTTCCCCCACCGGCACATCATTCTCTTCCTCACCTTCTGCGTGATCTTTGTGACCCTCGTCCTGCAGGGCCTTTCCCTGCCCTGGCTGGCCCGCCGTCTCCGCGTGGAGGAAGAGAGCACCGAATACCAATCCGAGGCCGATGCCCGCATGCTCCTCACCGGCGAACTGGTGGAGGAAATTGCCCGCGAAATGAAGAAAACCACCGACTCCCACGAACGCGAATCGCTTGAACTCTGGCGCGGCTACTACCAGGCCCGGCTCGACAATCTCAAAGTGCGCCACGCGCGTTCCCCGGAGATCAACCGGAAGTCCGCCCGCCACGAGCGCGCATTTTTCCCCCGCCTGATCGAACACACCCGCAACCACCTCGCCGCAATGCGGCGCGACGGCCTCATCTCCGAGGAGGTCCGCCGCAAGATCGAATACGATTTTGACCTGGAGGAACAACGCATCCAGCGCGTCCTCGCCCGCCATAATTAGCCTCCCGCTCGTGTTGACGGGCAATAAGAGTTTGCCGTGACCACCCCCAGGGCCGAACATCGCAAGGGCATGGACGCTTCCCACCCGCACGCCTGTTGTGAGGGCCATGATCCTCCCCGCGATCCTGGCATGAAGCCGGCGTTGGAATGGTTTTGTCCCATGTGCCCCGACGTCGCGTCGGACAAACCGGGGGCGTGTCCAAAGTGCGGCATGGCCCTGGAGCGGAATCCGGCTTGCAAAAAAATCACCGCACCGGTGTTCACCTGTCCGATGCATCCGGAGGTGCGGCAGGATCATCCGGGAACCTGTCCGCAATGCGGCATGGCGCTCGAGGCCGCGGAGCCGGTCGCGGAAGAGGACACGGCCGAACTGCGCGATATGACGCGGCGCCTGAAGTTCGGTGCGGCGCTGGCGGTGCCCGTGTTTCTCCTCGCCATGACGGCGCATTCGCCCGGGCTGAATGTGGTGCCGCCGGCGGTGTCGTTGGGGATCCAGGCGATCCTGAGCACGCCGGTGGTGTTGTGGGCGGGATGGCCGTTTTTCCAGCGCGGATGGAGTTCGCTGGTGAACCGGAGTTTGAACATGTTCACCCTCATCGCGCTGGGGGTGGGGGCGGCGTATTTTTTCAGTCTGACTGTTTTTCTGTTTCCCCATCTGCTGTCGCACGGGATGGATCACGAGGGCATGCCGCCGGTTTACTTCGAGGCGGCGGCGGTCATCGTCGTGTTGGTGCTGGTGGGACAGGTCCTGGAACTGCGCGCGCGGGCCGGAACCGGCGCGGCCATCCGGGCTCTGCTCGACCTCACTCCGAAGTTGACCCATCGGATTCGCGACGGCGCGGAGAGCGATGTCCCGCTGGAAGCCGTGCAGGCCGGCGATCTGCTGCGGGTCAAACCCGGCGAGAAAATCCCGGTGGACGGCCGCATGGTCGAAGGCACCTCCGCGGTGGATGAATCCATGCTCACGGGTGAAGCCGCGCCGGTAAGAAAGGAAAAAGACAGCGCCGTCATGGCCGGCACTCTGAACACCTCCGGCAGCTTTGTGATGCGCGTGGAAAAGATCGGGGCGGACACTTTGCTGTCTCAGATCGTGCGGATGGTGTCGGAGGCGCAACGCAGCCGGGCGCCCATCCAGCGCGTGGCCGATGCGGTGGCGGCGTGGTTCGTCCCCGTGATCATGGCCATCGCGGTGCTGACATTTTTTGTCTGGCTGTTTTTTGGCCCGCAACCGGCGCTTGCTCACGCCCTGGTCAATGCCGTGGCGGTGCTGATCATCGCGTGCCCGTGCGCGCTGGGGCTGGCCACGCCGATGTCCATCATGGTCGGAGTCGGACGCGGCGCGCAGATGGGGATCCTCATCAAGGACGCGGGAGCCCTGGAAACGCTGGGCAAAGTGCGGACGCTGGTGGTGGACAAAACCGGCACGCTCACCGAGGGAAAACCCACCGTCACCCAAATCGTCGCCGCGGAGAAAGAAGACGATCTGCTTGCCCTGGCCGCCGCGCTTGAGGCGCAGAGCGAGCATCCCCTGGCCGGTGCCATCGTGCAGGCGGCGAAGGAACGCGAACTGCCGCTCGGCCGGGTGGAAAATTTCGAAGCCGTGGCGGGGGGGGGAGTGCGCGGCTCGATTGAGGGGAGGTTCATCCTGGCTGGTCAGCAAAGTTTCCTCGCCGAGGCCGGAGTGAACAATCTCGCGGCCTTCGAAGCCAGGGCGGGGGCAGGGCAGGGAGAAGGAAACACCGTGATCTGGATTGCGGCGGATGGAGCCGCGCTGGGTCTGTTGGCCCTGTCCGATCGGGTGAAAGCGACCACGCCCGAAGCGATCGCTGCCCTGCACCGTCTCGGCGTGAAGGTGATCATGCTGACCGGGGATAATCGTCAGACGGCCGAACGCGTCGCCGCCGGGCTCGGCATTGACGAGGTGCTGGCCGGGGTGAGTCCCGCTGGCAAGCAAGCCAAAGTTGCCGATCTCAAAAAGCACGGCCAATACGTGGCCATGGCCGGCGATGGGGTGAACGACGCGCCCGCCCTGGCCGCCGCCGATGTGGGCATTGCCATGGGCACGGGAACCGATGTGGCCATGCAAACCGCCGGGGTCACTCTGGTGAAAGGCGACCTGCGCGGCATCGTGCAAGCCATCGCCCTCAGCCGCGCCACCATGCGCAACATCCGGCAGAATTTGCTTTTTGCCTTTCTCTACAACTCACTCGGCGTGCCGATCGCAGCGGGTGTCCTTTATCCGTTTTTCGGCATCCTGCTCAGCCCGATCATCGCCAGCGCCGCCATGTCGCTCAGCAGTGTCTCGGTCATCGGAAATGCCCTCAGGCTAAGGACGCTGGCCTTGGAAGATCGAAAATAGTTCGGGGGATTTCGCTTCGGGTGGCATTAAACTCATTGAAAATACAAAGCGGAAAATGAATGACGACCTCTCAAATCTTTTGAAATCCTGGGACCCCGCGGCGCCGGAGCCTGCCGCTTTCAAACGGGGCGTGTGGCGGCGCATCGAGACGGGAGGCGCGGGAAAAATCTCCGCCGTGGGAATGTGGTGGAAGGAGTTTCTTGGTTCGCTCGCGCGTCCCCGGGTCGCGTTCGCCACTGTGGCATTGGCCATGCTCGCCGGCGCGTGGATCGGCCACACCACGGCCAACCCCGACGGACAGCAGGCCTATCTGCGTTCGGTCAATCCCTACGCGCACGTTGCGGCGGTCAGCGATTCCTGAGCCTGTCATGACCTTTGAAAGGGAAAGGCCGCAAGGCAAACTATGGAGCCACGGCACTCTGTTGCCGTGCGGAATTTTGCGCGGAGGGGTCCCTTCCCCCCCGCCCCAAGGGACTGGGGCGGCTCCAGGAAAAAAGTTCGAAATACGCCCAAATCGGTCATGAAACGCGGGCTCGTCATTCTGGCGCTGGCCATCGCCGCGGTGGTGGGGACTGCGGTTGTCGTTCATCAGAGATCGCTTCCGCGCGCGACGCCGATGGGCTGGTTGAATACCGAATTTGGTCTTGATGAGGCGCAAGCCCGCCGGGCCGAAGTCCTCCATGCGGCCTACGAAACGCAATGCAGGGAAATGTGCGCGAAGATCGCGGCGAGCGACGCCCGGCTGGTGAAGTTGATTCACACGAGCAAGGAGGTGACCCCGGAAATCCGCGCCGCCATCGCGGAGACCGACCGTTATCGCACGGAATGCCGCGCGAACATGCTGGAGCATTTCTATTTGATCGCCTCCGAAATGCCGCCGGCCAAGCGCGAGAAGTATCTCTCCTTGATGCTGCCCACCGTGCTGCATCCCGCCGACATGGAGCGTTCGCATCAACCGCGCTGATGACTGACGATCCCGATGTTGCTGCGATGCTGCGGCTGCGGGAGGGCGAGGATCTCGCTCTGAACGAAATCATGGAGCGGTGGCAGAGACGGCTCACCAGCTATTTGTTGCGGCTGACTGCCAGCGAAACGGTCGCGCTCGATCTCGCGGAGGAAACCTTCGTGCGCATCTATCAAAGCCGCGAACGTTATCGGCCCACGGGGAAATTCTCGACCTGGCTCTTTGCCATTGCTACGAATCTGGTGCGGCATCACGCCCGTTGGAAAGCCCGGCATCCCGCCGTTTCCATGGATGCGGCGGAACCGGAAGGGAACCTTTGGCAGATCCCGTCCGGCGAATTGACCCCGGACGGTGATCTGGAAAAGCAGGAACGGGCCGCGGCGGTGCGCCATGCCGTGCAGGCCCTCCCGGATGATCTGCGCGAGGCGGTGGTGCTTTTTGAATACGAGGACATGTCGCACGAGGAAATCGCCGCAGTCAGCGGATGTTCCCGCAAGGCTGTCGAGACCCGTCTTTACCGCGCCCGCGCCATCCTGCGCGAAAACCTGAAGCGGCTGCTTTAGCCCGAAAATGGCTTTTCTCCGGAGCGGCTGCAACGGACGCAAAGCGCCGGCCAGGCTTTCAAAGCGAGAGTTTTCCGAGAAAGCGTTTTTCGGGTTAAGGAGCTGTAAATAAATAAAGGTGGCAAGATGGCGCAGGAGTTTTGGCCTCTGGCCAGGCGCGACAAAGGAGAGAGCCAGGGTGCACGGGGGATAAGCAACGCAGCCAAGAGGCCAAAAGAACAAGCGAGGTTGCTCCCTTTATTTGTTTCCAGCGACTAAGGGAAGTAACCAAAAGAAATTCCAAGGGTTCTAAGGTTTTACGGCAATCTACTCAGCATGAAAAAACTCATCCCGCTGCTCCCCCTCATTATTGCCGCCGGTCTCTCTCAGGCCGCAGCAAACCCCGTGCTCGATGCGTCCATCGTCGTCTCCGAAGCCCTGACCAACGATAACCTGAATGCCGCCAAAAAAGCGGCAACCGCACTGGCAGAGACGGCCGAAGCGGCCGGCCAGAAATCCATCGCGACTCATGCCGCAGAGCTCGCTGCAAGCAAAACCCTGGAAGAGGCCCGCGGGCACTTCAAGGCCGTGAGCGAAGAGACCGTGAAGCTGGCCGCCGGTCAGGCGGGGTACGTCGTGATGACCTGCCCGATGGCGAACGCCGACTGGGTGCAGAAAACCACCAAAGTGCAGAATCCCTACATGGGCCAATCCATGCCGGCCTGCGGCGCCATCAAGGATGGAAAAACCAGCATGGGCCCGCCGAAGAAGGGCGGTTGCTGCGGGTAGTCGACCGCTCTGGGGAAACTACGGGTCAGCGAGGAATGGCACGAAGTTCAGCGCGGTTCGGGATACACTCCCCCGGCTATTCACCCGGGAAAATACGTCCAAATCCCGCCTGAACTTCGTGCCATTCACTACGGCCCCGAATGGCATTAACTTAAGCCCCAACGGGGCTCAATCCCCTAGCCCTGGGTTGCGGAGCTACCCAGGGATCTCGATGAAAAACAACGATCTGCCCTGCAAGGGCTGCATCCCAAAACGCCCTGAACTTCGTGCCATTGACTACGGCCCCCCCTTACAAGGCCTCACCTAAAGAAAGCAACTCCGAGTTCATCCTCCTGGCGCTCTCGGCCCACGGCCTGCGCCTTATTTCACCCCTTTCAGCATTTCAAATTCTCCTCATCCCGCGGCCGCGGCATCGTCGGTTCGAATCCCACCTCCCGCAACCACTTCAAATTTTTGGAAGTGGTTTTGAATCGGCCGTCTGGCCGAATTGCCGGAGTCTGCTTGCGAAATCAGCGTTCAACGAGAGGGTGGGGATTGCCGCTGGACGGGAGACCGGCTAGAGTGACAGGCCATGAGCGAAACGGCCCTGTCATTTACCCCCGAAGCAATTCTCAACCGCCTGCGCGGTGATGGACTGCGGATCACCCCGGGCCGGCGCGTGATTTTGGAGGTGTTATTCGAGGCGGGGAAGCCGCTCTCGCTCGAGGAGATCAAGGACCTGGCGGCCGCGCGGGGGTCCAGACCGGATTATGCGACGGTCTTTCGTCTGATGACGCTGCTGGAACGGCTCCATCTGGCCCACAAGGTGAATTTGCAGCGGTCGTGCAGTTACTACGAACTGCACGATCCGAAGAAGCATTATGATCACATCGTCTGCACATCCTGCGGCAAGGTGGTGGTGATCGATATTCCGTGTCCGCTGGGGGCGACGGAGGCTCACATCGCGGAGCATTATGGATTCGGCGACCTTACCCACTCGCTGGAGTTTTTCGGGCGGTGTCCGGAGTGCGCCAAGGCGGCCTGAGGCGGTCTTCGAAAAGCACAGCGGCGGCGGCAAGGGCCAGGAGAACATCGCGCCCAATGGTGAGCTGCATCTTGGAGGCGGTCGGCGTTTCGTCGCGGCCGAAGCAGGCGCAACTGACGATGATGTCCTGCGCAAGGGCCCAGCCGATGACGGCGCAGAAAAGCAGGCAGAGCAGAATGATCACGGCGGCGCCGATTTTCTTGGTGGGATGGCAGAGGAGGAGGAGAGCGGCGGTGATCTCGATCCACGGCAGGAGGGTGGCGACGGGGTCGATGAGGGCTTCCGGCAGGATGGTGAAGGGAGCAAGGGAGACGGCAAATTGCGCGCTGGCGGAGGCTTTGATCAGGCCGGCGGAGAGGAAGACGGCGGCGAGGACGAACCGGAGGGCGGCGAAGAACCATTTCATGAGGCCGCGGCCACCTGACTGATGCTGCGGTTGACGCGCCAGGCCATGTCCACATTGTGCACGCGGAAAATGGAGGCCCCGCGCAAGTGGCCGGCGACGATGCAGGCGGCCGTGCCGGGGTCGCGGTCGCGCGGATCGGGGAGTTCGAGCACGCGCCCGATCACGCTCTTACGCGAGACCGGGAGGAGGATCGGACGGTCGAATTCGCGCAAGGCGTCGAGTCCGCGGTAGATGCGCAGGTTGTCCTCTGTTTGCTTGGCGAAATCGATGCCGGGGTCGAGCACGAGGGCCGCGCGGGGAAGGCCGGCGCGTTCGGCCAGGGCGATCTTTTCCCGGAAAAAATCGCGCAGGGTTTGCAGGATATCCGGATAGCCGACGTGGGTGTGGGCGACCTTGGGTTCGCCGACGGAGTGCATGATGAGAAGCGCGGCACCGGTTTCCGCGCAAAGGCGGGCATTGCGGTCGTCGGGCAGGGCGCTCATGTCGTTGAGGAGATGACCGCCCGCGGCGAGGGCGGGACCGGCCACTTCGGGACGCCAGGTGTTAATGGAGAGGAGGGGAGGATGGACTTGCTCGCTGTCCCGCGGGGCGGCGGCGGCGCAGGCGGTGGGGAAGCCTTCGAGGAATGGCAGGATGCGGTGGAGTTCCTCCGCGGGCGTGATGGCGGAGCGGTTGGTGCGGGCGCTTTCGCCGCCCACGTCGATAAGGTCCGCGCCGAGGCTGATGAGTTCGCGGGCGCGGGCGAGGGCCCACTCCGTGTTGATGCGACCGTCGCCGGAGAAGGAATCGTCGTTAATGTTGAGGATGCCCATGATGAGCGGGCGGCGGGGGAAGGCGATGCGGCGGTCGCGGGCGAGCAGTTCCATCTTGTTTCGGCGGACATTCTCTTTCAGGCTCGCGGCAGGTGCAATCATCATGAGTTTTATCGAATCGGTTTTTGCCAAGTTAAAGCGGCATCCCAAACGCATCGTCTTCCCTGATGGGGACGATCCGCGCGTGGTGAAAGCCAGCCAGGTTTTTTACGAGAAAGACGCCGGGATTCCGGTGCTCATCGGCAAGCGCGACGTGATCGAAAGCGTGGCCCGGGCGGAAAAAGCCAGCCTGGATCATGTGGCCATCATTGACCCGGAAACTTCGTCCGATTTGGAAATGTTCTGCCAGCGTTTGGAAAAGCTGGAGCGCTACAAAAAAATGGGGCTGAAGGATTCCCGGGCCATCATGACGAATCCGAATTACTTCGCGGCCATGATGCTGCAACTCGGGCAGGTGGATGCTTTGGTGGGCGGGGTCAATAGTTTCTCCGGTTCGCTGCTGCGTCCGCTCATCCAGTTGGTCAAACCGCTGCCGCACGCGCCCCTGATATCGGGCTGCATGATCGCGCAGGTGCCGGACAAAAGCTACGGCGACGACGGGGTGCTCTTTTTAGCCGATTGCGGCGTGGTGCCGGAACCGACGACCGAACAACTCGCCTCCATTGCGGTCCAGACGGGGTTGGTGGCGCGGCAGGTTTTCGGGGCCAGACCGCGGGTGGCCATGTTGAGTTTTTCCACCAAGGGAAGCGCGAAAACGCCCTCGACCGAAAAAGTCGCCGGGGCGGTGGACCTCGTGCGCAAACTGGCCACGGAGCTCGGAGCGGAGATCGCGGTGGATGGTGAGATGCAGGCGGATGCCGCGCTCGTGCCGGAGCTCTCCGAGCGGAAGATGGGCGCGAGTCTGGTGGGCGGGAAGGCCAACGTTCTGATTTTTCCCGACCTCAACAGCGGCAATATTGCCATCAAACTTCTGCAATATCTGGGCGGAGCCAAGGTTTACGGGCAGATCCTGCTGGGTCTGTCGCGGCCGGCGGCGGATCTTTCGCGCGGAGCGAGTGTCGAGGATATCGCGGCGGTGGCCGCGCTGGTCGGGCTGCAAGCCATTGAGTACCGCAAGCTGTATCCGGAGGAACCCGCGACGGTCTAATGGCCAAGGCACAAGGTCCCAGGTCGTTTCCCCGGAGTCCGGCCTTGGACTTTGATCGCTCGACTCCGGGCGGTTGGCGATGAACGCGACCACCCCCCGGCTCTTCATCGCCGCCACGGAGCAGAACGCGGGCAAGACCACGACCTCACTTGGCCTTTACGCCGCACTGCGGAAGGATTTTCAACGGATCAGTTTCATCAAGCCGGTCGGCCAGCGTTTCGTGGAGGTCGAGGGCAAGCAGATTGACGAGGACAGCGTGCTGATCCGCGACACCTTCGGCACGGAGGTGCCGATCGAGGACATGAGCCCGATTGCCGTCGAACCGCAGTTCACCCGCCGCTATATCAATCACGCCAATAATGACACCCTCGTGCGCCGCATTCAGCATTCCTTCGACCGCACGGCCTGGGAAAAGGATTTCGCCATCATTGAGGGCACCGGGCACGCCGGGGTGGGCAGCGTGTTCGACCTCTCCAACGCGCGGGTGGCCAGCCTGTTGAAAAGCAAGGTGCTGCTGATCACGCCGGCCGGCATCGGGCGTCCCATCGATGAAGCGGCGCTGAACAAGGCCCTGTTTGACAAGGAAAACGTCGAGGTCATCGGGGTGATCATGAACAAGGTCTTGGAGGACCGCATGGAGTCCATCGCGGACATCGCACGGCGCGGTTTCGAACGCCTGGGACTGGAACTCCTCGGCATGATTCCGCGCGAACGCATGCTCTCCCAGCCGACCCTCGATCAGATCTGTCACAATATCCGCGGGAAGTTTTTTCAAGGGGCGGGAAAGGGCCGCAAGCGCATCGACAAGGCCATCATCGGGGCGGTGAGTTCGCATAACATTCTGCGGGGCATCGAGCCGGACAGCCTGCTCATTATTCCCGGGGATCGCGAGGATGCCATCCACGCCGTGGTCGCGCGTTCGCGGGAGGCGGATGGCGGGCCGTTTTGCGGAATGGTTCTGTCGGACGACATCCAACCCCGCAAGGAACTGGCGGACTCGATTCGGCAATCCGGGCTGCCGGTCATCACTTCGAGCCTCGATATTTATCTCATCGCCAGCCGCATCCATTCCATGACGGTGAAGACCCTGCCGGGCGACACCGAAAAAATCGACCGCATCCAGAGCCTGGTGCGCACGCACGTGAACATCCCGCGGATTCTGGAAAAAATCCGCTGATCTTTTGGCCGGGCCGTGTCAGCATCCTCCCGATGAAAAAGCTCCTTCTCCCCCTCGTCGCGCTGATTTTCGCCGGAACCCTCCCAGCCCAGGAACCGGCGGCCCGCGTGCAGACGATTTTTCAGAATCTGATGAGCGCTGTGCAGACGGCTGATCACGCCGCCATGACGCTTAACGGCGACGCCGCTTTCAAGGCCGGCCTGACCAAGGAGATGGTGGAGAAGGTTTCCGCCCAGCTCGCGCCCCGCATGCAGGAGGGTTACAGCGCCACGTTTCTCACCGCCATGCGGCAGGCCAGCTATGAGGTTTTTATTTGGAAACTGTCCTTCAAGGACGGCAAGGACGACATGCTGGCCAAGGTGGCGCTGAACAAGGACGGTCAGGTCGCGGGGTTTTGGATTAATTGATCCGGCGGACGGGGCGATGGGAAACTAGGGGTCAGGGTGGAATGGCACTAAGTTAAGCCCCAACGGGGCTCAATCCCCTAGCCCTGGGTTGCGGAGCTACCCAGGGATCTCGAGGAAAAACAACGATCTGCCCTGCAAGGGCTGCATCCCAACACGCCCTTAACTTGTGCCAGTCCACGCTGACCCGAATGGCGCTAAGTTAAGCCCCAACGGGGCTCAATCCCCTAGCCCTGGGTTGCGGAGCTACCCGGGGATCTCGAGGAAAAACAACGATCT
>CAMASH010000065.1 GCA_945860745.1 Chthoniobacter flavus
CATGACAAGGCGATCTCAGCACTGCTAAGCGACCTCACAAAATCCGCGTTTTTCCACCCTCAAACCGGGGCGCAATTGATCTACGAATTGGCCTGATTTTTAGAAAAAATGTGCCAACTCATTTTTCTCAGAGATCAGGATGTCTGAACTTAGCGCCATTCTGGACTGACCCTTTTTTTCGTTTGAGCCATGGGCACATCAAATGGTGTCTTGTGCCCACTTGGCCATTTCCCTTTGCGCCTCCGGTCGAGAATGCATAGAACTGGGAAAATACACCTGAATCTCACACTGCGACTTGGCGCCTGCTCGCTGTTTTTGGCCGTGAATGCCGCAGCGCAGACGCTGCCCCCGCCGAACCCCTTCATGGGGCCCCCCGGAACTGCCACGATGCATGCGAATGCGGCATCCTCAGGTGCCGTTACGAATCCCGGACCTGGAGCCGGGTCGGTATCTTGGACTCTGAATGACAGTTTCGACGCCGTTTTTCCAACCCTCATGATGGGGTCTGACGGGCTGATCGTATCGGTTGGAGTCAAATTGTCCAATAGGACGCCCTACGCCTACCTGCTCGACCCAGCCACGCTCGGTCAGTTGGCGACGATGGAGCTCGTCAGGTCCACAACGAGCGACCTTGCTGGCGGGATTTATTCCTATCTGGACACCAATAACAGTCTGGTGCTCGTGAACGCGTCGGGCAACCTTCAGCGGATTTCCCACAGTCAAGATACCTCCGGGGCCTGGCAGTTGACTGTCGATTCATCGGTGCAGATCGGTTATCCGGACGTGGTGGGGCTTGTTCCTGATTACGAAGGGAGGGTTTGGTTCGCCACCGCCCAGGGAACCACCGGCACCACAGGGGCGGTGGTCGGTTACCACGATCCCTCCACCTCGCGCACTGCGCAGTTCACGCTGCCAGCCGGCGAGCAGGTCGCAAACAGCATCTCGTCTTCGCCCAGTGGGGTGGCTGTGGCCTCCACTCAGGCGCTCTATTTGTTCAAAGCTGGTAACGGGGAATCACCCGAGCAACTCTGGCGTCAACCCTACGACGCCGGTCCGGCACGCAAGCCCGGGCAATTGAGCTGGGGCACGGGTGCCACACCTGCTTTTTTTGGACCGGAGAGCGGTTTCGAATACCTGACAATCACCGACAACGCCGCTCCGCAGGAGAACATCTTGGTTTACGAAACACTAACCGGCGATTTGCTGGGATCAGTGCCATTTCTCACCGCCGGCCTGAATAGCGGCAATGAGGATGCCGCAATTGCTGTGGGCGGCAGCGTCTTCTACCCGAGCACCTATGGATATGACTATCCCTCCTCCGCCGAAACCGGACCGAGTGTTCCAGAGTCCGCCCTGTTCGTCGGCGGCATGCAACGGGTGGATGTGCTTGCCGATGGCAGCGGAATCCAAACCATGTGGGCCAATAATTCGACTGCCTCGGCTGCGGAGCCCCGTTTGTCACTCTCCGACAACCTCATCTACACCGTCACATTCGATGCGACTACCCAGATCTACAGCTTCGTCTCCATCGACCCCGGAACCGGTGCCATACTCTCGAGCACTCCTTATGGTTCTGGGTTCGGCGCCAACCCGCTTCAAATGGTGAGCCTGATCAGCCCCGATGGGGTTCTCTACCAGGGCACAGAGCGGGGCATTCTACGTGTGCAGGCCGTGCCGGAACCTTCGGTCTGCGTATTGCTCGCCCTCGGCGGGGCAGTCGTGGCCTGGGTCTCGTGCCGCAAGCGCCCCCTGCGGAGGAAACTCCCTCGGGAATGGGATGAGGTTACAGCCCGATTCTGAAGGTGACAAAAAAAGGGTCAGTCCAACATATTGACATATTTTAGTAGAAAAAGGGAAACTTGGGGTCAGAGTGGAATGGCGCGAACTTAAGCGGGGTTTGGGATATATTCACCCTGCTATTCACCCAGGAAAATACGTCCATATCCCGCCTTAACTTAGTGCCATTCGGGTCAGCAACGAATGGCACGAACTTCGGCGGCGTTTTGGGATGCCGCCCTTGCAGGGCAGATCGTTGTTTTTCGTCGAGATCCCTGGGTAGCTCCGCAACCCAGGGCTAGGGGATTGAGCCCCGTTGGGGCTTAAGTTAGCCGCAAGGGTGGTGGGGAAGCAATTTTCGATGTTTGAGGACAGGGTTGAGTTGCGGGAGTCCATTGGGATGAAGGTGCGCGAACTCGCACGTGCGGAGGAGCTTGCAGAAGAGAACAGAAAGATTATTATCGAAGCTTGGCATGAACACCTTGGTTGATACGGCGAAAGCAACGGCCTTCAGAGATGGTCACACTGTGATCACGATGGACAGCGGGTTGGAAGTGCGTTTTCCGGTCAGTCGGAACCCGCGGCTGGCCAAGGGGACGCCGGATCAACTGAACAATATCGAGGTGTCGCCCTTCGGCCTGCATTGGCCCGATCTCGATGAGGATCTGTCTTTTCGAGGCCTGCTCGCAGGCGACTACGGCCAGAATCAGTCGTAAAGCCCATCGGAGGGACTCATACCATCTCTCTGATTTGTTTGGATCATTGGCTGGAAGCCAATGCCACGTGGCATCGGCATCCTGCCGATGTTCTGAGTCCATTTATTTGGCAGAGATGGACTCAGGAGATCACCGCCTCTTTGGGACTTCTGGCATAACCGGGTATGGTCAAATGCGGGTGAGGTTGCCTCCGAACAGAGAGCACAGGCATCTTGCCTGTGCTCCCTGTGGGACTTCGCTCCACGCTCTCTCTTCAACCCACCGGAGCCGGGCTACCCTCAAGCCGTAGCCGGCTTCAACTGCGGCAGGGTCTCCTCGCGGTCGCGGGGAAGTTCCTCGGTTTTCTTTCCGTGGGTGCGGGCGATGACTAGATAAAGCGCGGGCACGACGAACAGGGTGAAGATGGTGCCGATGATCATGCCGCTGACGAGCACCACGCCGATGCTGTTGCGGGCGGCGGCGCCGGGGCCGGTGGCGAAGATCAACGGCGTGTGGCCGAAGACGGTGGCTGCCGTGGTCATGAGAATCGGACGCAGACGGGTTCCGCCCGCCTGGACGATGGCTTTGATTTTGGACAATCCCTCCTCTTGAAGCTGGTTGGCGAACTGCACGATGAGGATGCCGTTTTTCGAAACGAGACCGACGAGCGTGATCAGGCCGACCTGGCTATAGATATTGATCGAGGAGAAGCCGAGGAAAGCAAACATGAGCGCGCCGGAGAGGGCCAGTGGGGCCGAGCCGAGCAGGATGATGAACGGATCGCGGAAGCTTTCAAATTGCGCGGCCAGCACCAGAAAAATCAGAATGAGAGAAAGCAACATGGTGGGCACAAAGGCGCTCCCTTCCTTGCGGAGTTGGCGGGATTCGCCGGCATAGTCGATGACGAAGCCGGGGCCCATGATTTCCTTCGCCTTCGTCTCCAACGCGGTCAGCACTTCGTTCATGCTGCGGCTCGGAATGACCTGGATGGTGGCGGAGTTTAATTGCTGGAACCGCTTGAGTTCGCGGGGCACGACGCTGTTTTTCAGCGTCGCAAAGGTGGAGAGCTGCACCATCTGTCCGTTGGGTCCCGAGACGTAGATGTCCTTGAGCTGATCGGCGGCGAGGCGCTCGACGCGTTTGATTTGCGGGATGACCTTATAGCTGCGGCCGGCCGTGTTGAAGCGGTTGACGTAGTTGCCGCCCAGCATGGCCGAAAGATCGGCACCGACTTTTTGCAGGTTCAGCCCCTGGGAGGCAACCTTGTCCCGGTCGAAGACGACTTCCGTCTGCGGTTGATCGAATTTAAGGTCGGTGTCCGCGTAGTAGGCGAGACCTTCCGTGACGGCGTAGGCCACGAGTTGGTTGGCGACGTTGAGCAATTCCTCGGGTTCGGCCGTCGAGGCGATGACGAGTTCGACCGGAAAATTGCTACCCCCGGGCAGGGGGGGCGGGGTGATGGGAATGACCTGGAGGCCGGCGATGGCACCGGTTTTGGGAAACAACTCCTGCGAGATTTGCGTGGTCGTTCGTTTGCGTTCGCTCCAGGGTTTTGTCACCAGGCCGCCGAAGCCGCCGGCCGGGCTGTTGATGAGGAAGGTGTTCTGAACTTCGGGTGCGGACATGAAGGCCTTGTGGATTTCTTCGGAGAACAAGGTCACCTGGTCGAGGGTGGCATTGGCCGGACTCTTGATCAGACCGAACAGGTAACCCTGATCCTCGACCGGAGCGAGTTCATGCATCGCCATGGACCAAAACGGAATGCAGAGCGCGGCGATGAGCGCGGCGAAGGTGATGACAGCCCAGCGGTTCTCCCCCACGCCTTGAAGGATCCTGGTGTAAGAATTGCGCAAGCGCTCGAAGCGGCGGTTGATCCAGCCGGCGAAACCCTTTTCCGCATCGCTTTCGCGCAGCAGGCGCGAAGCCATCATGGGCGACAACGTCAGCGCGACCACGCCGGACACCACCACCGCGCCGGCCAGAGTGAAGGCGAATTCGCGGAAGAGCGAGCCGGTGAGGCCGCCCTGCAGGCCGATGGGCAGATAGACTGCGACGAGCGTGATGGTCATGGAAATGATCGGCCCGACCAGTTCGCGGGCGCCCATGAGGGCGGCGTTCATGGGCGTCTGGCCCTCCTGCAAATGGCGTTCGACGTTTTCCACCACCACGATGGCATCGTCCACCACCAGACCGACCGCGAGCACGATGGCCAGCAGGGTGAGGAGGTTGATGGTGAAGCCGGCCAGCATCATCAAAAACACCGCGCCAACCAGCGAGATGGGGATGGCCAGGACGGGAATGATGACCGAGCGGACGGAGCCCATGAAGAGAAAGATCACCACGATGACGATGAGCAGCGTTTCGGTGAGGGTCTTGAGCACGTCGCTGATGGCGCTTTCGATATAGACGGTCGAATCGAAGGCGACGCTGGCGTTCATGCCCGCGGGCAGACGGGCCTGGATGTCGGGCAGGGCGTCGCGCACGGCCCGGACCACATCGAGGGTGTTGGCCGAGGGCTGGGGCCAGACACCCATGAAAGTGGCCTTTTCGCCGGTGAAGCGCACGTCCTCCTCGTAGGATTCCGCGCCGAGGGAGACATCCGCCACGTCACGGAGGCGGACGATGGCACCGTTATTCTCGCGAATGACAAGATTGCGGAATTCCTCCGCATTTTTAAGGTCGGTGTTGGCGATGAGGTTGACCGAGATCATCGAGCCCTTGGTGCGACCGACGGCGGCGAGGTAATTGTTGGCCTGCAGGGCGGCCTGGACTTCGGTGGCAGTGAGGTTGAGGGAAGCGAGCTTGTCGGGCTTGAGCCAGATCCGCATGGCGAAGGTGCGGGCCCCGAGAATGTCGGCCCGCTGCACGCCCGTGATGGACGAGAGCTTCGGTTGCACGACGCGCGTGAGGTAGTCGGTGATCTGGTTTTGATCGAGGTCTTTTGAATAAAAGCTGAGATAAATCGCGGCGAACTCGGAGTCCTTCGAAATCACCTCAATCATCGGCGCTTCCGCCTCGGGCGGGAGGTCGTTGCGGACCTGCGCGACCTTGGCCTGGATTTGCGTCAGGGCGGCGTTGGTGTCGAAGTTCAGCTTGAGCCGCACCGTGATGGTGCTGAGCCCCTGCGCGCTGGAAGACTGCATGTAGTCGATGCCGTCCGCGCTCGCGATCACGCGCTCGAGGGGCGTGGTGATGTAGCCGCGCACCAGGTCGGCATTCGCGCCGATGTAGGCGGTGCTGATCGTGACCTCGGCAATGTCGCTGCGCGGATACTGGCGCACGCTCAGTTCCTTGATGGACACCAGGCCCGCGATGAGGATGAGCAGGTTGACGACGAGCGCCAGAATCGGGCGCTTGATGAAAAGGTCGGTGAATTTCATTACGAGTCCTCCGGTTTCGGAGCGGCTTCATTGGGCGGGAGGATGGTGTTGTTGACCGTGACGGTCGAACCCTGCCGCAGCTTGAAGCCGCCGGAACTGACCACTTCGTCGCCAGCCTTCACTCCGTCCAAAATGGTTACTTTGTCGCCGTAGGACTCGCCGATTTTTACGACCTGCTGCCGGACGGTGCGGGGGGATTTTTCATCCTTGGCGGGTTCAATGATGTAGACCGTGTCGCCGTAGGGTGCGTATTGGATGCAGGTGGCGGGCACGACAACATGGCTTTCCTTTTGCGGGAGCGGCACCTCGGCGGTGACGAACATGCCGGCGCGCAGGAGGCCCTTGGGATTCGGCACGGTGGCCTGGACCCGCACGTTGCGCGTGGCCTCATCGACCACGGCATCGACCGCGTTGATTTTTCCGGCAAACTCGTCGGGCTGGCCCTCCGCCTTGACCTTCACATCCTGCCCGGCGGCGATCTGGCCGAGATTTTGCTGGGGCAGATAAAAATTCACGTAAATCGGATCCAGCGCCTGGAGCGGAGCGATGGCGGCCCCGCTCTGCAAATACTGGCCGAGGTTGACGCTGCGGATACCCAGAACGCCGGAAAACGGCGCCCGGATGGTTTTTTTGTCCACCAGGGCTTTCATTTCCAACACCCGGGCGGTGGTCTGGTCGAATTCGGCTTGGGCGCTGTCGAGTTCGGCTTGGGCGGAGACGCGGCTTTTCATCAGATTTTGCTGACGCTGGAGGTTGAGCGAGGCGAGTTTCTGCTGCGCGGCCGCGGACCGCAGCTGGGCCTCTTCCTGCGTGACGTCGAGTTGCACCAGCAGATCGCCCTGCTTGACCGTCTGGCCGGATTCGAAATTGATCTTCGTCACGATGCCCGGCTGGTCCGTGCTGACGGTCACGCCCTGCACCGCCGCGGTCGAGCCGACGGCCTCGAGCGCGGGCGACCATTCCTCCTCCGTCGCCACCAGCGACGTGATGGACTCCGGGGGCATGGCAAAGTTGGCATGCTCCGCGATGAGGGCCTTGATTTGGAAATATTTGATCCCGGCCAGTGCGCCCCAAACGGCAATGCCCGCCACGATCGCAACGCAGAAGATGATTTTTTTCATGAGGAATGGGAGCCGTTGCGACCGGCGGATTTTGCCAGGGCGAAGGCCTGTTGGGTTTTGTGGAGGAGTTTCACGAGCTGTTTGCGTTCGGCCGGGGAAAGGGCGGAGAGGATGTCCTGGGTCCATTGCATGAGGAGGGGCTGGACTTTGCGGAGGAGAGCGGCGCCCTTGGCCGTGAGCTTGACATTGGAGGCCCGGCGGTCGTGCGGATCAAGGGCCCGCGTGACCAGGGCGGCCTTGACCATGGTGTCGAGGAGGCCCGTGATCGTGGCGCGGCTGACCTTGGCGTGGTCGGCCAGCTCGGAGGAGCGCAGACTGCCGCTTTCCGACGCGTCGAGCAGCACCATCACGATCAGGCGGGCCTGGTTCAGTCCATGCCGGGCCAGAAATTCCGCTTCGCTCCGCGACACCACGTCCCCGGTGTGGAGGATATTCAAAAACAGCTCGCAGATGGCGGGGTCGGCCCCGGGCACGTGGGTCGAGGCCTCTTGCAGACATTCGTAACGCGGAACTTCTTTTAACAACAAATAGGCCATGGCGCCGGTAAGTTAAGGCGACTAATTGTTAAGTCAACAAGTAATCAGGCGGCTTATTAAATAGCGGCCCACTGGTGGGGGGGCGCCCGGCGGCCGAAATGGCAGACGGCGGGAAATCTGTTCATGACGAAACCGGCTCTTTGCGGTAGAGAGTCAGCATGAAAATGTTTCCCCGCCTTTTCCCGGTTATTGTCCTTGCCCTGACAACCCTGCCCGCCGGGGCGGAGGATTGGGCGAAAAAAGACTCTCAGGTGCTCGCAAAAGAGGCCCTCAAGACCGCCACCCAGTTGCGCCAGGAGGCGGCCTATTTCGAGTCCAGGGCTCAGAAAGAAGGAAGGACGCTATCCTCCGACGAGAAAAAATATCTCACGTTCACGCAGGAAGAAGCAGGGCTTCTCGAAAAGAGTTTCGAGGCCTGGGATAAGAATCAGCTCCGCATGGCGGAGAAACTCCGCGAGAAGGCCGGTGAAGCCTGTCAGAAGCGCGGCGAACTTGCCGCCAAGCTCAAACTTTGGGAGGAAAACCCCGCTGCCGCCGTCGAGAAGAAACCAGCCGCTCCCGAAGCCTCCTCCGAAAATTCCGCCAAGCTGGCCGAAATCGAACGTCAGCAAGCCGAGTTGGAGAAAAAGAAAAAGGAAATCGAGCGGGAACAGGCTGCCGGCCGGTGATTTTCACCGGGTAAAAACCGTCCCGGACGGTTGATGGCAAAAAAATCCCTTGTGCTCTTTCCGCCTTGTGGGAAGTTCACAGTGTTCTGGGGGGAACAGCAGGCCGTCGCAGCTATCGTTGCGGCGGCCTGCATCTTTTCTGGCTGGCGTGATTTTTCCCTGGGCGGGCCAAGGCAAGCATCGAGAGGTCGGCGGGAGAGACCGCCTTGCGCCGCCGGCGGCTCACAGGTTTGTGACGGTCACAGACCGCCAAATTCAGTCCAGAGGAGTCCGGGTTTCCTCAGGGAACCTGTTGGGCGGAATCGGGCTGGACGGTAATCTTGGTGGCGACGTTGCCCGGGCCGGCATCGGCTTCCACCGTGACCACGGTGGTTTCGATCAGATTCATCAACTGGCTGGGCTTGCCATCCGGGCCGATGATGACGGTGTCGGAAGAGACTTTAAAGACTTTGGTGGATTGATCCACATCGCTCGTGACGGTGAGAAGGGCATTGCCCGCATCGAGGTCCGAAACCTTTCCACTGAACGTGTCGGCAAAAGTGGTGGCCACAAGGACGAAAAGGCTGGCGAGAGAAAGAACGATCAAGCGCGGCAGGGAAGTTGTTTTCATGGTGAAGAGGGTGAGTCGGTTTATGGGCGCGTTATCCAGGGGAATCAAGGAGCTTTTTGGGGTGGTGGGTTTTTGAGCCTTGCGGCGCGGGCAGGGGACTGCTACTGCGGCGGCATGAAATGCCTCCGTCTCGCCCCGCTGGTTTGCTCATTTTTCCTCATTGGTTGTCTGACCACGCCGGTTGAGAAACCCGGCAGCGCCGGATGGGTGCCGAACGCGAACCCCTCCGCCATCATCAGCACCGCGCAGTCGGTTTTTGCGGAATACGGCTACACGTCCGGCCCGGTGAATTTCCCGGACTCCGTCTCGTTCGACAAGCCGGCCGGCAGCTTCGGCAAACTGATGTATGGCAGCTACGGGGTCACCACCACGATCCGCGCCACCGTTGTGATCGTGCCGGTGCCGGGAACAAATAACTACCAGCTCCGCACGAGGGTTTCCCGCGTGAGCGATGCCGGACAGGCGGGATTCGAAGACGATCAGAAAATGCTCGGCTTGTGGTCGACCCAGTTCAAACCGCTGCTGGAAAAAATCAGCGCGCAAGCGGCCAATGCCGGACCGATTTAGTCCGAAAACGGCGTTCCCCGGAACTTTCCCGCAACGGAAAACGTGAGTTTTCCGAGTCAAGCCGCCTTCCCGCTTAGTAGCCCCAAGGCAGACCGTCCCACGTGCCCCAGGTGTTGAAGCTGGTGAGATCGGCATCGGTGGAGACAAAATCGTTCTGCACGGCCATGTCGTAGTCCGCGCGCGACTGCTGATTGAGTTTGAGCTTTTTGTAGGCGTCGTATTGCGGCTGGCGGCCCACATAGAGGACATTTTTGGCCGGATCAGGGAAGACGTAGTAGGTCTGACCGTTGCGCTGGACCGGGGTCACCTTCGTGGTGGAAAGGGTGGCGAGGTGGGCCTGACGCTCGGGCGTGTTGGCGGGAAGGGATTTGAAGCCGGCCTGGGTCAGGTTGGCTTCCTTGAATTGGGTGTTGGTCATGCAACCGGCGACGAGGGCCAGCGCGGTGAGGACGGCGAGGGATTTGATGAGGGTCGGGAGATTTTTCATGGGTCACTTCTATGCGGATTTCTGTCCGATCACAAGAGGGTTTTGCGGCCGCCGGACCGGCGGGCAACATGCGGCTTGGTCCGGCCGGGATTTTTGCCTAAAGAAGCGCGATGTCGCAAGCGTGTGTTACCCGGTGGATTTCCTGTCCCGAGTGCGAGGCCTCCTGCCGTGACCACGCCTTGCCGCCGGGGACCGAACTGCACTGCCAGCGTTGCGGCGTGCGGGTGAAGAAAGCCAGCGGCCTGCGCTCGTTGCAGCCGGCCTGGGCCTTTGCCACGGCGGGTTTGTTTTTCGCCGTGCTGGCCAATGGGAATCCGATCCTCACGTTTGACGTGGCGGGCAACACCCAGTCGAACCTCATCGTCACGGGCGTCTTCAGTTTGTTCCAGCAGGGGTATGGGCCGGTGGCGGCGCTGGTGTTTTTCGCCGGCCTGGCCGGACCGGTGCTGCATATGGCGGCGGTGTGGTATGTGGCGGCGGCCTGCTGTCTGGCGCAACGGTGGCCGGCCCTGCGCCGGGTGGCGAAACTGGCCGAATCCCTCGAGGCCTGGAACCTTGTGCCGGTCTATGCCGTGGCCACCGTGGTCGCAGTGGTGAAGCTCGACATGCTCGGCACAGTGGACTGGCAGCAGGGCGCGTGGTGGGTGCTGGTGCTGTCGCTGTGTTCGCTCTTCACCGTGCAATTTTTTGATCGCGGCCTGGTCGAGCAAGGTCTGGAGGAATTGACGTGAGCGGCCATGCCAGCGCGCGGCTGCAAACCGCCCAGGCTCTGGTTGTCACCGGGCTCATTTTGTACATTCCGGCCAATATCCTGCCGGTCATGACCATGACGGTGGTGGGCGAGGTCGAGCCGCTCACCGTGATGGGTGGCGTGCAGGAACTCTACGATTCGGGACTTGCGCCCATTGCGGGAATTGTATTTCTCGCCAGCATCGTGGTTCCATTTTGCAAACTGGCGGCCCTGAGCTGGCTGCTGCTCATGCATGGCCGCCCCGTCTGGCAGCGGCAGCGCGGCGCACTGCGGCGGATCGTTCACACCGTCGGAAGCTGGTCCATGGTGGACGTGTTTTTGCTCTCAATTCTGGCGGCCGTCGGCCAGCTCGGGGTGCTGGCCAGTGTGGTGGCGGAACCCGGCGCGTTGTTTTTCTCGGCCGTGCTGATCTGCACGCTTTTCGCATCCGAGAGTTACAACGCGGCCATGATCTGGCAGACTCAGGAAGGCCTGGCCCCATGAGCGATCACGAGAACCAAATCATTGAACCGGAGGATCACGGCAAAGTCGTCCGCCGTCACCGCTTGCGCATTTCCTGGATCTGGCTTTTTCCGCTGCTGGCTGCTGCTGCCACGGCCTGGCTCTTCTGGTCGAATTGGAAAGCCAATGGTCCCATGATTGAAGTTGAGTTCGAGGCCGCCCCCGGCATCCAGGCCGGAAAAACCCCGCTGCTCTACCGCGGCGTCACCGCCGGTATCGTCCACGGGGTCAGACTCGATCCGGGTTTGCAGAAAGTCATTCTGCGAGTGCGGCTCAAGGAATTCGCCGCCGGCCTGGCTCGCAAAGGCACGATCTTTTGGATTGATCAGCCAGTCATCGGCCTGGGTAACACCTCCGGCCTCGACGCCCTCATCCAAGGCAATTCCCTCCAGGCCCGCAGCGGGGACGGGCCTCCGGCGTTTTCCTTTGTCGGTCACGAGACTCTGCCCCTCACGCCGTTGGAATCCCCCGCGCTCGTGCTGAAGCTCCGCGCCGCCAACATCCCCTTCCTCGACCGCGGTTCGCCGGTCTACTATCGCGGCGTGCAGGTCGGAGCGGTCGAGAGCAAGGCCCTGGACGAAAGTGGCAACCCCTACCTCTATGTCGTCGTGGAAAAAGAATTCGCCCAAACCGTGCACGGCAACGCCCGCTTCTGGCCCGTCTCGGCCACCTCCATCCGCATCGGCGCCGGCGGCCTGCGGATCGACCTGCTCGGGCTCAAGGCCATCCTGCTCGGCGGCCTGCAGTTCGACACCTTCGGCGACCCCGGCGCGTTGGTGAAAAACGGCGCCGAGTTCACCCTCCACTCCGACGAAACCGCCGCCCGCGCCACTGGCGCGCCCGTCCGCATCAGCTTCCGGGATGGTCACGGCATCCAGGCCGGCCAGACCGAGGTCCGCCACCTCGGCATGCCGATCGGCTACGTCGAAACCGCCACGCTGAACGCTGCCAATCAATCGGTCGACACCACCGCGCGCTTCCAACCGGAATACGAACATCTGCGCAACACCGGGGCCGTCTTTACCCTCGTCCGTCCGCACATTTCCCTCGAAGGAGTGTCCGGTCTCGAGGCGCTGGCCGGCGGCCCCTACATCGATTGCCTGCCCGGGACCGGCGGGGAACTCGCCGACACCTTCGAAGGCCGCACTTTGTCTGACGATGGCTGGCAAACGGCGCAGTCCGAAAAGGAAGGCACCCACATCGTCGTTCAGTCCAAGAATCTCCCGGCCATGGGCAAGGGTGCGCCCGTGCTTTATCGCGGCCTCGTCGCCGGACGGGTGGAAGCCCGCACCATCAGCTCCGACGGCACGCCGGGTCTCGACGTCATCATCCGCCAGGAATACGCCCACACCCTGCCGCGCAACGCCCGCTTCTGGCAGGTTCCGGCCGTCTCCGTGCAGGCCGGACCCGGCGTGCTGAACATGGACGTCGCCGGCCTCCAGGCTCTGGTGCAGGGTGCCCTGGCCTACGACGTCTTCGGCCCGGCCGAAGCCCCCGTCGGCGATGGCGCGAAGTTCGAAATCTTCGGCAGCGAATCCGCCGCCCGCGCCACCTCGCCGCCCATCTGTATCACCTTCGAAAACGGCCAGGGCCTCCTCGCCGGACGCACCGAGGTCCGCTACCTCGGCCAGCCTGTCGGCCTGGTCGAATCCGTCAGCCCGAAAACCGGCAAAGTCGAAGCGATCATCCGCCTCAACGACGGCTACGACTTCCTCCGCCGCGAAGGCTCGGCCTTTGCCGTCATGCGCCTGAATGTTTCCCTCAAAGGCATCTCCGGCCTCGAGACGGTCGTGAGCGGCGTTTACATCGAATGCGTCCCGGCCGCGTCCGGAGCCCTGCGCGACCGCTTCACCGCCGTCACCCCCGCCAAAGCCGCCCTTGAGCAAAAGGAGCAGCGCGGTTTCGAAGTCGTCATCACCACCCCGGGGAGCAGCATCGCGGTGGGCGCCCCCGTCACCTATCGCGGGGTCGTCGTGGGCAAAGTCCTGCGCAAAGCCCTGGCCAACGACGGCCGCGACGTCGGCCTCTGCGTCGTCGTTGATCGCCCCTCCGCAACTCTCATCCGCGACAACACCAGATTCTGGGATGCCAGCGGCATGAAGATCTCCCTCGGCTTTTTCAACCTCCGGGTCCAGAACGCGTCGCTCGAAACCCTGGCCCGCGGCGGCATTGCCTTCGCCACGCCTGACCACCTCGGGCAACGGGTGAAACCCGGGCACGAATTCCCCTTGAACGCCGCCCCCCGCCGCGAATGGCTGCGCTGGGCCCCCGCCATCCCGACCGGGGAATGAGCCGCGAGCCGGGGCGGGAGTGGTGATCGGATTTTTTGCCAGGAATGTGGCCGGGCCTGCCCCAAGGGATCTCCTTCACGACACTTCCGTCACACCATCGCGCTTGCCTTGTGCCCGGCATCGGCTAAAGCAGTTTGATGGAGGACACCGTGCTCATTGTCGAAGACGAGGCCGATGTCGTCGATCTGCTCCGGTATAATCTGAGCAAAGCGGGCTTTTCCGTCCTGATCGCCAACGACGGCCTGCAAGGTCTGGAAATGGCGCGCAAAAACCGCCCCGACATCATCGTGCTCGATATCATGCTGCCGGGGATGGACGGTTTTGCGATCTGTAAAGCGCTCAAAAAAGACCCGGCCACCGAATGGCTGCCCGTCGTCATGCTGACCGCCAAGGGCGAGATGAGCGAAAAAGTCCGCGGCCTCGAGATCGGGGCGGATGACTATATCACCAAGCCTTTCAGTCCGCGCGAACTGGTCCTGCGGGTGCAGGCCCTGCTGCGCCGTTTGCGCACCAGCACGCGCGGCGAAACCCTGGAGGTGGACGTTTTCGAGGTCAACAAAAGCGCCTTTGAAATCCGCCTGGAGGGGCAGCGTCTGGAGTTGACCACCACGGAATTCAAACTGCTGACCGTGATGATCGAGCGCCGCGGCCGCATCATGTCGCGCGACACCCTGCTTTTCGACGTGTGGGGTTATCAGAATGCGATCGACACCCGCACGGTCGACACCCACATGCGGCGCTTGCGGGAAAAACTCGGCCGGCATTCCTCCAGGCTGGAAACCATCCGCGGAGAAGGCTATCGTTTCAACGCACTCACCGACACTTGACTCTCTGGACGGAAATTCTCGGCCTCGCCATCGCCATTGTCGCGATCTTCTCTTTCTATTCCCGGGTCCTCCAGCCCTTCAACCAGCTGCGGGAGAACCTGCGCCGTTTGGCCGGGGGTGATTTCCGGCCCGTGTTGATGAATTCCCGCAAGGGCCTCCTCAAGGAAACATCGGGTCACGTGCGCCAGATCTCCGAGCAACTCCAGCAACTCGACCGGCAGATTGCCGATGAGGGGTTCAGCCTGCGGGCCATTCTTTCCAGCATGGTGGAAGGGGTGCTGATCACGGACCGTGAGCAGAAAATCCGTCTGGTCAACGAACCGCTGCACCGGATGTTTCAGATGAAGCACTCGCCCATCAACCGCACGGTCATGGAGGTGTTTTTCAACCACGAATTGCAACAGGCCATCGAACTGGCCCTGCTTGACGGCAAGCCGCGCAATATTGAAATCTCCCTCCAGAGTCCCGAACGCGAAGGCTATTCCACCAAATATCTGGAAGTGTGCGCCGGGGGATTGAATCCCAAGCCGCGTGGACTGACCCTCGGGGCAGTGGTGGTGTTTCACGACATCACGGCAGTGAAGAATCTTGAAGGGGTCCGGCGCGAATTCGTGGCCAATGTTTCGCATGAATTCCGCACCCCGCTTTCCATCATCAACGGCTACGTCGAAACTCTGCTCGACGGTGCGCTGGACGATCGTCCCATGGCCGAAAAATCCCTTCGCGTCATGCAGAGGAACGGGGAGCGCCTCACCCTGCTCATCGAGGATCTGCTCACCATTTCCCGCATGGAACACCGCTCGCCTGAGATCCAACTCCAGTTCGTCAATCTCCCCGCCGTCTTGAATCGCGTCATCGAGGGTCTGGAACCCGCCATCGCGGAACGTCATGCCAGCGTGGAGATCGATTGCCACCCGGCTGCGGGGGAAATTGAGGCCGACGCCCGGCGGATCGAGCAGGTTTTTGCCAATCTGCTCGAAAATGCCCTCCGCCACGGCCCGCTCGAAGGCACCCTCATCCGCATCTCGGTCAAGCGACAGGGGCCGGGCGTGGAAATCGTCTTTTCCGACAACGGCCCTGGCATTCCCTATGACGATCAGCCGCACATTTTCGAGCGGTTTTACCGCGTGCACAAGGACCGCACACGCCTGGCCGGCGGCACGGGGCTGGGGCTCTCCATCGTCAAACACATCGTGCAGGCCCACGGCGGGCAGGTCTCGGTCGCGAGTGTTCCCGGCCGCGGGGCCGCGTTTAGGATTCTCCTGCCCGTTTCGCAAAATCAGACCCCGGGTCCGCACCCCGCTCCCTCCCTGCCCGTTCATGCTGCCTGACCAACGCCTCGTCGGAATCCGCGGATTTCTCATTGACGCCCCCTCCCGCGACCGGCTGCGGGGCATCCGCGACGGCGCTCTGCTGATTGAAGAAGGCTGCATCACGGCTTACGGAAGTTATGAGTCCATTCGCGTGGCCCAGGCCGGTCGCGACATCCGCTGGCTGCATTCGCCCGAGGCCGTGCTCATCCCCGGCCTGATCGACGTCCATGCCCACCTGCCCCAGTATCCGGCCGTAGCCCGCCACTCCGAGGCCCTGCTGCCCTGGCTGCAACAACACATCTTTCCGCTCGAAAAACAATTCAAGGCCGCCACTTCGCGGGTCCAGTCGCGGGCCTTTTTCGAAGATCTGGCCCGCCATGGCACAACCTGCGCCATGCTCTACGCCGCGGTTTTTGCAGACAGCGCGGACGCGGCCTTCTCCGCCGCCGAGGAAAGCGGCCTGCGGCTCATCATCGGCAAGGTCATGATGGATGTCGGCAGTTACGGTTCCCTTCCCGCGGAGAAAACTTCCGACCGATCCTGCGCCGAAAGCGAATCGCTCTGCCGCAAGTGGAACGGCCGCGATGGCGGACGTCTTGAATATGCCTTCAGCCCCCGCTTTGCCGTTTCCTGTTCGGGCGAACTTATGCGCCGCGCCGGCGAGCTGGCCCAAAAGCACGGGGCCTACCTCCAGACCCATCTTTCCGAAAACACGGACGAAGTCGCGCTGGTGAAAACCCTGTTCCCCGACCGCGCCAGCTACACCGATATCTATGCCCACTACGGCCTCCTCGGACCCAGAACGGTTCTTGGTCATTGCCTCCATCTGTCCGACGCGGAGATGGCCCAAATGGCCGAGGCCCGCGCGGTGGTCGCCCATTGCCCGACCTCGAATTTTTTCCTGACCAGCGGCCTCATGCCCATGGATCGTCTGTGCCGGGCCGGGTTGCGCATCGGGCTGGGTTCCGACGTCGCGGGCGGACCCGAACTCAACATGTGGCAGGTCATGCGTTCGGCCATCGAAACCCAGAAGGCGCGCCATTATCACGACGCCTCCGTGCCCGTGGTCGGCGCGGTCGAGGCTTTCCATTTGGCCACTTTGGGAGGCGCCGATGCCCTGGGCAAAAGCCGCACCATCGGCTCCTTCGAAATTGGCAAGGAAGCCGATGTGGTCGTTCTCGATCTCGCCTCCATCACACCCTACGGCCGCAAGCTTAATCCCCACGCCCAACTGACCGCCGAGGACGTGATCTCCCTCTTGGTCTATCGCGGCGGACCGGCCGCCGTGGTGGAAACCTTCGTCCGCGGCCGCTCGGTTTACCGGGCCCCCGCCCCGGGCCTGATCTGAGGGGTTGCGCAACTTTTTCCGGCGCGTCGGGTTGAATGCCCAGAACGTTATGAAAAACAAAATCCTCACCCTCACCGCCTGCGCCCTCTTCGGCTGCGGGTCCGGCGCCTTCGCCGAAAACCCCGATGCCCCCATGCCGCCCAAACCTCCACAGGGCGGGAAACCCCCCGGCGAGAAAATGCGCGGCATGATGCGCGACCGCATGCTGGAGAATCTGCCGCCGGAAATCCGCGAGCGCTTCCAGGCCGCCCGCGAAAAGGCCATCCAGGATCCGAAAATCCAGGCCCTGCGTCAGAATGCCGACAAGGCCAACGAAGAGTTCTTCAAAGCCATGCGGGAAAAAATGCAGGAGATCGATCCCGGACTGGGCGAACTGATCAAAAAGCAGGCGGGTGGCGGCGGCAAAGATGGCGGCAAGGGGGGGAAGGCCCGCAAGGGAGATGGAGAAGGCCCGCCTCCCGGCCCGGGCGGCTTGGACGAAGCCGAGCGCCAGAAATTCCAAGCCGCCCGCGAGAAGGCCAAGGGCGACCCCGCCGTTGTCGCGGCGGAAAAGAAGAAGGAGGACGCCAAGACTCCCGAGGAACGGAAGGCCGCCGGCGAAGAGTTTCGCAAAGTCATGAAGGATGCGATTCTCAAAGCGGATCCCTCCGTCGCCCCGTTGCTGGAAAAAATGGGACCCAAGCCCCCGCCCCCGGCGCCTCCCGGCCCGGGCGGTGATGGGGAGATGATGGCGCCCCAGTAGTTCGGATCGACGGACAAGGATTGCCGAACGCCGCGGGAACTTCATAGTCCCGCGGTGCCATCAACGGAAATTCCCCACGACGCCTACGCGGCGTTGCGGTTCGCTGGTTTTCGCAATTACCTCATTGGCGGCTTCTGTGCGAATGTGGGCCGTCAGATGGCCACCGTGGCCGTGGCCTGGCAGATTTATCAATGGACCCATTCGGCCACGGCGCTCGGGTTGGTGGGTCTGCTGAACGTCCTGCCTCTGCTGGTGCTGTCCCTTCCCGCCGGAGTCCTGGCCGACCGGGTGGACCGCAAATGGGTCATCGCTGCGACGAACGCCGGGCTGGCGGTTCTGGCCATCCTGCTCGCCCTCGTGACGCATTTTCAAGCGGCCATCCCATCGCTCACGCTGCTCAGCGCGATCAATGAGGGGCTCTCCCGCCTGGCGCATTCGGTCGAGCGGCCGGCCGGATCGCGGGCGATGGATTTCGATCATCCGGCGCTGCCGATCATTTACGGTCTTCTGTTTCTCATGGCCATTCTGCGCATCGTGGGCTGGCCTTCGCGTTCGGCCATCATCCCGTTGCTCGTTCCCTCCCGGCTGCTGAGCAACGCCGTGACCTGGAATTCCAGCGCCTTCGAAATCTCCACCATGGCCGGACCCGCCATCGGCGGCTTCGTGCTCGCCTGGCTGGGATTTCCGGTGGTGTATCTGCTCGATGCCGTGGGCGGGATCTTGCTCGTGATCCTGATCGCAAACGTCCGCTACGAAACCGCGCCCGTTCGCGCCTCACCGGAAAGCCGCACCCTGCGGGGCGTCCTGGCCGGCGCGGAATTCCTCTGGAGAAAGAAAACCATCCTGGCCGCGAGCAGCCTCGATTTGTTCGCGGTGTTGCTCGGCGGCGCGGTGGCCCTGCTGCCGATTTATGCGGATGAAATCCTCCACGTCGGCCCGATCGGCCTGGGCTGGCTGCGGGCCGCGCCCGGCATCGGGGCCTTTGGCATGGCTCTGTGGCTGGCCCATCGCCGGCCCCTCCAACGGCCCGGCGTGACGCTGCTCTGGGCGGTGGGCGGATTTGGCGCGGCCATCATCGTCTTCGGTCTCTCTCCCTGGTTCTGGCTGTCGCTCATTGCCCTTTTTTTCACCGGGGTTTTTGACAACGTGAGCGTGGTCGTCCGCCAGTCGCTGGTGCAAATTCTCACCCCCGATTCGCTGCGCGGGCGGGTGACGGCGGTGAATCAGATTTTCATCGGGTCCTCGAATGAGATCGGAACCCTGCGCGCCGGATTGATGTCGGCCATGATTGGCCCGGTGGGCGCGGTGGTCTGGGGCGGCATCGGCACGATCACCGTCGCTGTGCTGGTAGCGCGGAATTTGCCGCAACTGCGCACTTCACCGGCGCTGGACAAGCTGAGTGCGGAACAGCCCTAGACCGATTATTTGCCTGAGTTGGCGGTCGTTTCGCTGGCGGGCGCAGTCCCGCTGACGGGCTGCGTTTTCGGAATCCCTTCCGCCCGCATGCGGGTGTAAGGACCATTCACCTTCTGGGGAAAATACATGTCGCGACGATTCTCCAGGGTCGTGCACGAGGTCAGAAGAACGGCTCCAGCGGCGCCAAGGAGAAGGAGGGGTGATTTCACGCCCAACAGGTAAACCGCTTCGGAAGGAAACTGTCAATCAGGGACAATTTGAGAGTTGAGCGCCGGGAGTTCAGGGTGGAGAGTCGGCGCTGCCGCCGATGCTAGCCTATTACGTCCATGATCTGAGCCCGTTTTTGATCCGCTTCAATGAAAGTGTCGGGCTGCGCTGGTACGGCCTGGCCTATGTGGCTGCGTTTATCGCCGGCTATTTTGTCATTCGCCACCTGGCCCAGCGCGGGTGGTGCGACATTCCACCGGACAAGGTCGGGGATTTCGTGACCGGCTGCGCCATCTTCGGCGTGCTGCTGGGCGGACGGCTGGGCTACATGCTTTTCTATAACCTGGGGGAGTTTTTGCAGAATCCCCTCATCATCGTGAAAGTGTGGGACGGTGGCATGTCGGCGCACGGTGGCATGCTGGGCGTGCTCTTTTACTGCCTCTGGTATTCCTGGAGAAACAAGATTTCCTGGCGCAACATCGGGGACAATCTCGTCGTGGCCGTGCCGATCGGGCTTTTCTTCGGGAGGGTGGCGAATTTCATCAACGGGGAACTCTACGGCCGCGTGACCAGCGTGGCCTGGGCGGTCCAGTTCCCCAAGGAACTCTACAACGCGCCGGACGGGACAGTGCAACTGGCCGTGAGCGAAGCCTTCACCCTCAATCCGGCATGGACCACGGTGGAGGCGATTAATGAAAACGTCGCGCATTCTCCCGCTCTGCGCGCGCAACTCGCCGGCAGCCTCTCGCCCCGCCATCCCTCGCAGATTTACGAAGCCCTGCTCGAAGGCGTGTTGCTGTTCGGAATCATGTGGTTCCTGCGCACGCGGTTCCGCCTGCCCAACGGCGTCCTCACCGGCGCGTTTTTTATCGGGTATGCCATCCTGCGCAGCTTCTGCGAACTGTTCCGCGAGCCGGATGCCGCCCTGACCGGTCCGTTTACGCGGGGTCAGGTTTTGTCGCTGCTCATTTTCCTGATCGGCCTTGGCTTTCTCGTCTCGGCGCGGTTGCGTCCGGCCTATCCACGCGGAAAGTAGGGCGGGCTTCCTGCCCGCCAACCATGGTCACCGTCGCATACGATCGCGGAGTTTTTCTGCCCCAATCCGGCCTCTGGCTGGACCCCTGGCAGGCGCAGGATTTCGCCTTCGTTTCCCACGCGCATAGCGACCACACCGCCCGGCACCGGCGCGTCTTTTGCACCGGACCGACCGCCCGGCTCATGCAGGTGCGGATGGGCGGAGACTTTGAGGTATTCGAAACCCTGCCCTATCGCGAAAGAAAGGTCTTCGACGGCTGGGCCGCCACCTTGCTTCCGGCCGGACATATTCTCGGTTCGGCTCAGCTCTTTCTGGAGTCCGACGAGGGCACGTTGCTTTACACCGGGGACTTCAAACTGCGGCCCGGCCTTTCGTCCGAACCCGCCGCGTCCGATCACGCGGAAACCTTGATCATGGAAACCACCTTCGGGCTGCCGCGGTATCAGTTCCCTCCGGCCGCCGAGGTGCTGGCCGCGATGGTGAAGTTCTGCCTTGAGGCGATCGAGGACGGCGAGACCCCGGTGCTGCTCGGCTATGCCCTGGGCAAGGCCCAGGAAATTCTGGCCGCGTTGAACGGCGCGGGTCTGCCGGTGATGCTTCATGGTGCGGTGGAAAAGATCACCCGCGTGTACGAGGAATTCGGCGTCACTTTTCCCCCGTATGCGGGCTATGATTCCGCGAACGTGCGGGGACACGTGCTCATCTGTCCCCCCGGCGCCAAGGGCTCGCGCATGCTGGCAAAAATCAAACCGCGCCGCGTGGCCATGCTCACCGGTTGGGCCCTGGACGCGGAGGCCATCCACCGGCGGCAGGTCGATGCGGCGTTTCCGCTTTCCGATCACGCCGGCTACGATGATCTCTTGCGCCAGGTCGAGGCGGTCAATCCCGCGCGGGTTCTCACCCTCCATGGCTTTGCCCGGGAATTTGCGAGCGATCTCCGCGCCCGCGGGATCGAAGCGTGGGCCCTGACCGGCACCAATCAGCTGGAGCTTTCTCTCTGCCTTCCGGTGGCAGAGTTGTCCCGTCCCGCCGCCCCGGCGGCTTCGCCAGATAACACCGGCTTTAATGCCTTCTGCCTGGTGAGCGAGGCCATTCGCGGCACCACCGGCAAATTGGAAAAAACGCGCATCCTCTCCGGATATTTTCAAAGCCTCGACGACACCGCTCTTGCCCTCGCGGCCGTCTGGCTGACCGGGCGCGCTTTCGCCCGGAGCGACAACCGGCCTCATGGCGCGGGCAGTGCGGTGATCCGACAGGCGCTCAGTGCCGCCAGCGGGCTCTCCCTTCCGGCCTGGCGGATCATCAGCCGCAAACACAACGACACCGGCCTGACCGCCGCCGAGGCCATGTCGGCCCGGCCCGGAAGGGAACCGTTCGCGCTTCCCGAACTGGACCGGATTTTTCAAGCCCTCCGCCTGGCCCGCGGGCCCCTCCTCAAGAGCGAAATTCTGACCGCCGCCCTG
>CAMASH010000066.1 GCA_945860745.1 Chthoniobacter flavus
ATACGCTCGCCCTTCTCGACTGCATCCAGCAATTTGGAGAGGTGCGTCTTGGCGGCGAAGGCACCGATTTCCTGAGTAATCATGAAAATCAAACTAGTTGGACTAGTTGATTTTGTCAATGGTGCCGCCCGTGACGCGACGGGCCGCCTTGATGTCGTCGGGCGGGCTGGTCGGGAGCGAACCTTTTCCTGCCGGCCAGGCGCTTACTTCCATTTGATCGAACACCCGATGCTGGGTTTTTGAAGGGCGGGGGCTCCCAGTCCGGCGAGGACAGCGTCGAGGGCGGCGCGCATTTCGCGGCCGGTGACGGGTAAGCCGTTGCCGGGGGTGCTGTCGTCGAGGCGGCCGCGGGAGGTGAGGCGGCGGCGGGAGTCGTAGAGGAAAAAGTCCGGCGTGCATTGGGCGTCGTAGGCGCGGGCGACGTGTTGGGTTTCGTCGTAGAGGAGGGGGAAGGGGAGTTGGTCGGCCAGCGCCATCTCGCGGAGGGCGGCCGGTCCGTCGTCGGGGTATTTTGCGGCGTCGTTCGAGGAAATGGCGACAAAGCACACTCCGCGGGGCTGGTAGTCGTGGGCGAGACGGAGGATCTCCGGGCGCACATGGACGACGTAGGGGCAGTGGCGGCAGATGAACAGGACGAGCAGGGCCCTGGCGGACGGCAAGCCGGAGAGGGTGACCGTGTTTCCCGTCACGACGTCGGGCAGGGAAAAATCGGGAGCGGGCGAACCCGGCCGGGTGGAGTTGAGCGCTTCGGTGGGCATGGGGGGATGTTGGGCGGACGGTGGGGCTTTGGCAATCCGTCAGCGCGGGGTTGACCGCGCGGAGGGCTTTCGGCAGCCTGCGCGGCAGATGAGCAGAATTCACATTGCGCGCAACCGCCAGTCCCTCGGTCAGTTTTCCCCGGAAGAAGTCGCCGAGGGATTGCAAACGGGGGAATTCGTGTCGACCGATCTGGCCTGGCGTGAGCCGATGGAGTCCTGGAAGCCTCTGGGGGAATTCACCGGCCTGCCCGCGGTGGAGATTGCCTTGGTCCCGCCGGCGCTGGCCGAAGCGGTCGCGGCCCCGGCTGAGTTGGTCGAGCCGGCTTGGGAAAGGCGGGTGGAGTTGGGAATGTTCGCCGCAATTTATTTGACGGTGCAGCAGGTGTTCTCTCACCCAACCGCGACGTTTCAGACCATGAAGCAGCAGGGCGGGTTTGGCACGCCGCTTGGGCTTTATGTGCTGTTGCTGACCCTGACCACCTGGATCTCCACCCTTTATCAGATCGTCGCCTACCGCATTAATCCGGACGAAATGCTCGGGGCGTTGTCCACCCAGGTCACGCCCGAGATGATGGTCGCAAGTTTGGTGATTACCATGGTCGTGGCGCCATTTTTCATCGCGGCGGGCGCTTTTGTTTCAGCCGGAATTTTCCATCTGGCCTTCGTGGCTCTGACTCCGGCAAAAAAACCCTACGAGGCGACGTTCCGCGCCGTTTGCTACGCGATGGCTCCGGCTTCGCTTTTTCAACTTATGCCCCTCTGTGGCGGGATCCTCTACATCCTCTCCGGGTTGATGCTGCTGATCATCGCCCTGCGCGAGGTTCATCAGACCAATACGGCGCGGGCCACGGCGGGGGTGATCCTCCCGTTTGTCTTTTGTTGCGGCCTGTTTATCGGGCTCTTTGCTGTCACGCAACTGCTGGCTAAATGATGCGGAAGACCGGGCCGGATTCGTCCTGCCCGGCGCAGTGAATTCTGGCCGTTTGACCCCGACCGGCTGCGGCAAGGCTGCGGGCGATAAAATCCAGGGCCAGTTGGGGCGAATTGCAGTCGCGGCTGAGATGGCCGAGGATGATGTGTTCCAGCGGCGCATCCAGTTCCGACAAGACCTGCGCGGCTGAGGCATTGGAAAGATGGCCGTGTTTGGACAGGATGCGTTGTTTGACCGACCAGGGGCGCTTGGTGTCCTTTTGCAGGAGGTCGTCGTCGTAGTTCGTTTCGATCAGCAGGGCCCGGATGCCGCGCAGACTCTCCAACACAAGACGGGTGGCATGCCCAAGATCGGTCAGGACGCCGAAACAAACGCCATGGGCCGAGATGCGGAATCCGACCGGGTCGGCCGCGTCGTGCGGAACCGAAAACGGACGAATGGAAAACTCGCCCAGGGCAAAGGCCGCGCCATTCTGGAACAGCTTCCAGCCTTGATGAACCACGCCGCCATCCTGCAGGGCGCGGGCGGTGAGGGCATTGCAATAGACCGGCACTCCGTGTTGGGCGAGCAGCACTTTCAACGAGCGGGTGTGATCGCCGTGTTCGTGGGTGAGAAGAATCCCGGCCAGTTGCGGCACGGATAAACCGCAGGCCTGCAGACGCGCGGTCAACTGCTTTGCGCTCAAGCCGGCGTCCACCAGAAAGGCCGAGGAGGCGCCGCGGATCAAGGTGGCATTGCCCGCGCTGCCGCTGGCCAGGATGGTGACTTCAAACATGGCCGGCATTTTAGGCCGGGCGGTTCGGTTTGCGCCCGATAAAAAAGAAAACCAGACGGAAATTGCCGCGACCCGTCCGGTCATGGCAACGTGTGGGACGTTCATGCAGCAATATCACCGCCTCCTCCGTTATGTGCTGGCAAACGGCCGCCCCAAGGCTGACCGCACCGGCACGGGCACGATCTCGGTTTTCGGAGCGCAGGAACGATTCGATCTGCGCGAATCGTTTCCGCTTTTAACCACCAAAAAACTGCACTTGCGCTCGATCATTTACGAGTTGCTCTGGTTTTTGAACGGGGACACTAACGTGCGGTATCTGCAGGAGAACAAGGTCAGGATCTGGGATGAATGGGCGGATGCGAACGGCGACCTCGGGCGGGTCTATGGCGCGCAGTGGCGCGACTGGCGCAAACCCGGAGGCGGGCGGGTGGACCAACTCACGAAAGTGATCGCGGACATCAAAAATAATCCCGACAGCCGGCGGTTGCTTGTGTCGGCCTGGAATCCCGGCGAGATCGATCAAATGGCCCTGGCTCCCTGCCATGCGCTGTTTCAGTTTTTTGTGCAGGACGGCGAGTTGAGCTGCCAGCTTTACCAGCGCAGTGCGGATCTGTTTCTCGGCGTGCCTTTCAACATGGCCTCCTACGCGCTCCTGACGCTGATGATTGCGCAGGTGTGCGGGCTCAAGCCCGGGGAGTTTGTTCACACCTTCGGCGACCTGCATCTTTACTCCAATCATCTTGATCAGGCCCGCGAGCAGCTTTCCCGCCAGTGCCGGCCGCTGCCCGGGATGCGGCTGAATCCGGCGGTGAAGAACATCGAGGATTTCCGCTTCGAGGATTTCACGCTGGAGGGTTACGACCCGCATCCCGCAATCAAGGCGCCGATTTCGGTATGAGCGAGGTTGCGAGTTTCGGGTTGAGGGTTGAGAGGATGAGTCCTCAGGGTGAGGTTTGCCTGGGTTCCTCTCAACCCTCAACGTTCAACCCGCAACTCCGATGAAAGCCATTGCCGCCATGTCGCGGAACCGGGTGATCGGCGCGGACGGGAGAATCCCGTGGCATCTGTCCGAGGATATGAAGTTCTTCAAACGCACAACGCTGGGGCATGTGATTCTGATGGGGCGGAAGACCTATGACTCGCTGGGCAAGCCGCTGCCCGGGCGGGAGAACTGGGTGCTGACGCGGGGCGGCGACATTCCCGGCGTGCGGGTGATCCGGGACCTGGCGGATATTTCAGAACCCGGTGACGGACGGGAACTTTTTGTCATCGGAGGAGCCCAGCTTTATGCCGCGCTGCTGCCACGGTGCAGCGAGTTGTTGCTGACACTGGTGAATCGCGAGGTGGAGGGGGACGTTTTCCTTCCGCGTTTTGAAGACGATTTTGCTTTTTCGGAGGTTGTGTTTGAAGCCCCGGAAATGGAAGTGCGGCGCTACGTGCGCCCACCCGGGGATTGTCTCTAACTGAAAGTGAGATTCTTGACCCCGGCGGCGGCGGCGGAATTGAGCACATCAATAATGCGCTCCTGCTTGGTTTGCGGGTCCGGACGGATGATGACGGGATCCTTGTCCCCAAACTTGTCGATGTTGCTCTTGAGTTGCTCCCTCAAGGCCGGCAACTCCTTGTTCGCCGGGGTATCGTAGGTTTTGCCGCTGGAAGAAACCACTCCAGTCGGCGATATATCGATGATGAAAGGGGTGGCGGGAGGACCGGGTTTACTCGGGGACTGACCGCTGGGAAGATTGATCGACAGTTCCTTGGGAATGACCTGCGAGCCGGCCGAGGCCATGAAAAAGAGCAGGAGAACGAAGACAACGTCCACCATCGGGGCGATCTGGAAGCCCACATCACCGTCTTCATTTGTGCCGCCGCCTGCCATTTTAGGAGTTGAGAGTCATGGGTTGAGAGAAATCAGGATTTCTTATTGGAAGGGTCTTCTTTGTCCACCACGGAGAAAGTGACGGTGCCGACGCCGGACTTGCCGATATTCTCCAGGAGGGTGCGCATGAATTCGTAGCGGATCTCGCGGTCAGCCCGGATGAGGACACGGATCTGCGGGTTGAGGGCGACCTGGGATTTGAGTTTGTTCAGAATTTCCCCGGGGGGAAGCTGCTGCTGGTCGATCTCCACCACGGTGGCATTGTTCAGCCTGTTGTAGAGGACGTTGATGATGACCTGGCCGGGATTGCTTTTCGGCTTGTCCTTGGCCTCCTTGGCCACGGGGAGATCGACGTCCTGGTTGGATTGCAGCACTTCGGTCGAGCTGATGGACATGAAGAACACCAGGAGCACGAGAAGAATGTCGATCATCGGAGCGATTTGAAACTCCGGATCGGCCTCAGCCTCGGGTTTCCGGACCGCTTTGCCTTTCCTTCTGGGAGCGCCTTCAGACATCGCGCAAGATCACGCCCATTCGAGGGTGGCACCGCAATGCGGGCAGGGGTTGAGTCCGGGCTGGATGGCTCCGTTGCAGACGGGACAGTTGGTCGTAAGGGTCATGGAGACCTTGCGCGACTGCCCGGCCGAACGGGAGGGCGCTCCCGCCCCCGCTTCAAAGTTTTCCCCGATCTTGATTCCGGAAACTTCCTCAAAGGGGATGTCTTCGACCAAGCGGTTGAGTTTGTCGTCGGCGGTGACAATGACGATGGTGGCCTTGTTGCGGAAGTAGTAGTAGAAAATAAAGGCCGGAATGGCGATGAACAGACCGCTGGCGGTGGCCATGAGCACTTCACCGATTCGCAGGGCCAGTCCGCGGGGATCGGTCACGCCCGAGGAGCCCAGGACGGCGAAGGCCCCCATCATGCCAATAACGGTTCCGAGCAGTCCAATCATGGGGGCGATAACTCCGATGACCGAGAGGTAGCTGTTTTTCGTTTTCAGTTCCTGCGCTTCGCGGATGCCGTGTTCGATGAGGGCATTTTCCACCGCGTCCTTACCGCGGCCGAGGCGTTCCAAAGCGCCCCCGAGGACTTTGGCAATGTAGGCCTTGTTGGCGCGACAGATTTCCCAGGCTTCCTGGTAGTTGCCCGCGGCAATGGTGGCGGCGAGGGATTCTTCGAGCGCCTTGGGGGCGAGTTGTTCGTCACGCATGGTCAGGAAAAGCTGGATGATGAACGTGACCATGACGACCGATGTGCCGAGGATGGCCAGCCAGATCATGATAATGAGCGGTCCGCCCCCGATGATGGTCTGGAGGATGCTGTGCGATTCTCCCCCGGCGGCCCCCTCCGCGGCCCAGACAGAGGAAGCCGTCGCGCAGAGCAACAGGCCGGTGAGAATGTGGTGGAGGAGGGTAGGGTGGGTTTTCTTCATGATTACGGATGATAAAAATCGGTCAGGGGACGATGGCTTTCTTTTCTGAGGCGAGGAAGGTCGCGCGCTCCTGCGCCTTGGCGACCACGGCCTTGTCCTCAGAGAAGAGCGTGACAGCCATGAGGTAATCCCGCAAGGCCTCAGGATACGCCCCCTCGGCTTCGCGGACCACTCCCATCAAGTAAAAAGCCTGGCCATAGGTGGCGCTTTTGACCGAGTCGGCCATCTTGACTTTGGCGGCCTCGGCGACGATGGGGGCGAGCTTGGCTTTGGCGGTGGCAAAATCTTTCTTGGAAACGGCGAGACGGGCCAATCCGATGTCGGAGAGCGAGGCGGCACCCGGATAGGCTTTCTGAAAATTGGCGAAAGCCGCTTCGGCAGCAGGAATCTGGTCGAGCGAGAGGAACACCTCGCCAATGAGGGCGGAGGCGCGTTCCGCCCATGAGGTGGGCAGTCCGCGAAAAGTGTCCACCAGCGGTTTGAGCACAGCCAGCGTTTTGGGGCCGTCGCCTTTCTGCCATTCCGCCAGGGCATTTTCGTAGGCGGCGGGGGCGGCCTTGGTCACCGAAGCCACCTGGTCCAAAGCAATGCTGGTCTCGGCCGGCCCGATTTTGATCTTCAATTTTCCGTCGACCACGCCGAGGACCTGGCCTTCGCTGCGCAGATTATTCTTCTGCACCACCACGTCTTGGGCCGGCAGGCGGAGCATGGTCCCGGCGATGGCCGCGAGGGCAATCATCAGGATGCGGGGGGACACGCTTGCTTTCATCTTTCATCTGCTTTAATCACAACAGCCCCGTAAATCAACAGTTTCGCAGTCCCTTTTTTCATGATCCATATTTTTCGCAAAAATCAACGCGTGATGATGCTGGTCGTCGCCATCCTCACGATCATCGCATTCATCTGGCTTTATAACCCCGACACCAAAAGCCGGAACGTCGGGCCCGACTCCGTCGGAAAAATCTACGGACGCAATCTGACTCAGGCGGACATCGACCGGGAAATCCGGAACTACGGTCTGGCCCTGACCATGGGACAACTCGACTTGATCAGCAGTCTCGGGGGAACCGCGGAAAATGAAAATGTGGCCCTGAGCGAGTTCATCTGGAATCTGCAGGTGTTGCAGCATCAGGCCAAGGAATTGGGCGTTCATCCCACGGACATGCAAGTGGCCGACCGGATCAAAACGCTGCCGGTTTTTTCGACCGACGGGCAGTTTGACCCGCGGAAATATGCGGCCTTTATTGAAAGTCAGCTCGGTCCGAAGGGATTCACCCAACAGCAATTGGATGAAGTGATCCGTGATGCCCTGCGGCTCGAACGCCTCCGGAATATCATCGGCGCGCCGGTGGCGGTAAGTGAAGCGGAACTCGCCGAAGCCGGCCGGATTTTTCAAAAGGTGGATGTCCAGCGGATCCCGTTCCCGCTTTCCGCGGCGGAGGCCGCCGTCAGCGTCACGGACGAGGAAGTGCAGGGACTTTTTACGCGCAATCAATCTTCCCTGATCGCGCCGGAGACCCGTGCGGTCGAGTACATCGAGTTTGCGCCGCCCGCCGGCCAGCCGTCCGCCGAAGGAAAAGCCAGAATCGACGCCTTGCAAAAACTGGCCGATGCCGCCACCGCCTTCGCCGACCAGGCGGCCTCATCGTCCTTCGCCCGGGCCGCCGCCACCAGCGGACTCACGGTCCAAACCACGCCCGACTTCGACCGTGCGGGGGCGGTCCCAACCGGCCCGGCGGATCAGGCGGAAGTCCTGAAGAATCTCGCCCCCGCCGCGTTTTTGCTCAACGAAGCCAACCCGATCAGCGATCCCCTCCAGTCCGGGGACAAATTCTACGTGATCAAGCTGGCCAAGGTGAGCCCCCAGCGTCCCCTGACCATTGAAGAGGTCCGGCCGCTGGCGGAGCGTCGCATCAAATCCATGAAGGCGGCCAATCTCCTCCGGCAAAATGCCGATGCCGCCCTGGCAAAAATCCGCGAAGCCGTGACCGGAGGAAAATCCCTGGCCGATGCCGCCGCCGCCGCGGGGCTCACCGTGGAATCCTTTCAGGATGTCGCTTTGACGGGCGAAACACCGGGTCCGAATCAGGACGTCGCCCAGGCCACCTTCCTTATGCAACCCGGACAGGTCTCGGGTTTCCTGGCCGGGCCGGACGGCGGGTTCGCGGTTTATCTGGCGGCGCGGGCGCCGTGGGATGCGGCGGATTTTGCCCGGCAGAAGTCCGAGATCGAATCCGGGATCCTCGAGAACAAAAAACGCATGCTGTTCATGTCCTGGCTGGCCTCGGCGCGCGAAGCGGCGAAAATTTCCGTCGCCCAGCAAGGGCGATAGCATGTCCGCCTGCGCTCAAGCCGTCGAATTGTTCGAGGATGCCACCGGCGATATCGCCCTCGGCGACCTGGAGGCGGCCATCGGCAAATACCGCCAATGCGTTGCGCTGGATCCGCAGTATTTTGACGCCTGGCATGCCTTGGGCATGGCCTTGATGAAGGCGGGCCATTTTGCGGAGGCCATCGCGGCCGGCCTGCGGGCGGTGGACCTCAACCCCAACGATCAACTCGCCTGGTCGAGCCTGTCCCTGTTTTACGTGCGCAACAGCCAGATCCCCGAAGCCGAGGCGGCTGGAGCCAAAGCCAAGGTGATTTCCTGGGGAGGGAAGATCCGGAAGGACGCGGAGACGCGGGGAGAGGGAGACGCGGGGAATGGCTGACACGATCCGTCCCTTTCGGGATTTGCGGGTTTATCAAAGTGGAATGACTGCCATTCTGGAAATTTTCCAGCGCAGCAAACGTTTTCCCAACGAAGAGAAGTATGCTTTGACCGATCAAATCCGGCGTTCTTCGCGATCGGTCTGCGCCAACATCGCCGAAGCCTGGCGCAAGCGGCGATACCCCTTGGCCTTTGTGGCCAAACTTAGTGATGCGGAAGCGGAAGCTGCCGAATCGCAAGTAGGGCTAGAGGTGGCGCACAAGAGCGGCTATCTTTCCCCTGAAGAATTCGACGATTTGGATTCTCAGTACGAAAACATCCTCGGCATGTTGGTCAAGATGGCCGCCGATCCTTCAAAATGGACAATCGAACCGAAATAATCCCCGCGTCTCCGCGTCCCCGCGTCTCTGCTTCGTCTTTTTTTATCACGACAGCGATCGACTACACCAACGGCGCGCCGCACATCGGGCATGCCTATGAAAAGGTGCTGGCTGATGTTCTGGCGCGGTATCACCGGCTGAAAGGCCAGGAGGTCTTCTTTCTCACCGGCGTGGACCAGCACGGGCAGAAGGTGCAGCAATCGGCTGAGAAACAGGGAATCGCGCCCAAGCAGTTTGTGGAGGAGGTCACGTCCAAATTCCGCGCGCTGTGGACGAAGCTCGGGGTGGATTATTCGGAGTGGGCCGCCACCACCGACGCGCGGCACAAGGAATGCGTGCAAAAGATCCTCATCCGTCTCAACAACGAGGGGCAAATCTACAAAGACAAGCGCGGCGGATACTACAGCGTGCGGCAGGAGCAATTTCTCACCGACAAGGAGCGTAATGCCGCCGGTGAGTTTGGTCCCGAGTGGGGCGAGGTCGAGTTTCGCGAGGAGGAAAACTATTATTTCAAACTCGCCGAACACAAAGACTGGTTGCTCGCTCTCATCGCCAAACGCAGCGCGGACGGCAACCCGCTGGTGGTTCCGGATTTTCGCGTGGCCGAACTTCGCAATGCGGTGGAAAAGCTGGAGGGCGACCTCTGCATCTCCCGCCCGAAAGCCCGGCTGGCCTGGGGCATTGAGTTTCCCTTCGATCCCGATTTTGTCACCTATGTCTGGTTCGACGCCCTGGTCAACTACATCAGTTTCGCCCCCGGCTACGATCCGGCGCCGGGCGCGGATTTGACCACGTTCAGGCGCTGGTGGCCGGCGCTGCATGTCATTGGCAAGGACATCCTGATTCCGGCCCACGGGGTCTATTGGCCGATCATGCTGAAGGCGCTGGGGTTTGCGGATGAAAGCATTCCGCCGCTCCTCGTGCATGGCTGGTGGAATATCGGCGGAGCCAAGATGAGCAAGAGCCTTGGCAACTGCATTGATCCCGATGTCCTGGCGGACAAATACGGCGCGGAGACGCTGCGTTATTATTTGATGAGCGATATTGTGACAGGTCGCGATGCGGATTTTTCCGAAGAACGGCTGGTCCAGCGTTACAACACCGATCTGGCCAACAATCTCGGCAACCTGCTCAACCGCACCCTGAACATGGCCTCGAAGTACCGCCAGGGTGTGCTGACTTTGGGTGAAGGTGAGACGCGGGCCCTCGGGGAAGCCGCCGTCCAGCGGCATGGTTCCGCTTGTCTCCTCGCGCTGGACCGCTTTTCGCCCGATGCGGGGTTGGAAGCGGCCGGGGCCTTGGCCACATGGTGCAATGGACTGGTCGAGGATACCGCGCCGTGGAAACTTGCGAAGGATCCGGCTCAAGCGGAAAAGCTCGATGCGGTTCTGTATTCCCTGGCCGAGTCGCTGCGCATCATCGCCATTCTGATTTCTCCGGTGCTTCCGAAGGCTGCCGCCGGAATCTTCGCACAGTTGAATTGGGACAAGCCCTTCAAACTCGAAGACACCACGTGGGGCCTCCTGCCCGATGGCCATCAGCTCGGTAAACCCACGCCCCTTTTCCCCCGCATCGAAACCAAGGCCACGGACGGCGGTGTCTGACTTCTCTCCCACTCTCCGGCAACGACTGGAATATCTCGGTCTTTCCGCCCTGATCCGGTTGATCTGCCTGCTGCCGTTCTCGTCGCTCCGGCCTCTGGCGAATTTCATCGGTTCGGTCGTTTATGTCTGCGACAAGCGCGGACGCGGGGTGGCCCGGGCCAATCTGGATTCCGCCTTCGGCGACACGTTCACTCCAGCGCGGAAAAAGCAAATCGCCCGCGCCAGCTATCAGAATTTCGCCCGGACCATGATCGAGCTTTTTTGGTCGCCCAATCTGACCCGTGAGTTCGCCGCCTCGATTCTTGAGGCCGTGGGGCTCGACAACCACCCGTGCCACCAGGACCCCAACCAATCCGCCATCTACCTTTGCCTTCACTACGCGAACTTTGAATGGCTCAGTCAGTTCGCCGCCTTTTACATCAGCAACGGACCCGTAGTGACGCAGCGGTTCAAAAATCCCCTTATCAGCGACATCTTCTGCCGGCTGCGCAGCAGCACGGGGCATTCGATCCTCCCGCAGGAGCGCGCCATGATCCGCATGCTCAAGCACCTCAAAGGCGGGGGAAAATTCCACATGCTGGTGGATCTGAATCTCGATCCCAGCGAACCCAGCGTCATCATCAACGAATTCGGCGGCTTGAAAACCTGCGTTACCCAAATGCACACCGCGCTGGCCGAACGCACCGGCGCTTTGCTCGTCCCCGCCGAATGCCGCCCGCTGCCCGATGGACGCTATCGCATGATCCTGCACAAGCCGCTGGATTTCCCCCCGGGCGCGACTCCCACCCAGATCGCCCAACAATGTTGGGATGCGCTCGAGCCCTCCATCCGCGAACAGCCCGAATGCTGGCTCTGGCCTTACAAACACTGGCGCTTCCGTCCCGCCGACGACGCCTCGGGCCGCTATCCGTTCTATTCGAACGTGGCCAAACGTTTCGACAAACTTCTCAAAGCCAATGCCTGACCTTCCTCCCTGGCAGCCCCTCTGGCCCGAGGGCGCACCACTGGCCCGCGGGAACAAAGAGCACGACATCCCGGCCCTGCGGAATTTTCCGCCCGCCGCGTCGCCCAATGGCGCCGCCCTGCTCGTCCTGCCCGGCGGAGGCTACGGCCACCTGGCCGTCCATGAAGGCGAGGGTTTTGCGCGATGGTTTGCCGGCTTGGGCTACCACGCCTTCGAGCTCCGTTACCGCCTCGCGCCGCACGGTTATAAACATCCCGCCATGTGGATGGACGCCGCCCGGGCCCTGCGCATCGTCCGCACCCGGTTCGGCCGCGTCGGCATCATTGGTTCCTCCGCGGGCGGCCACCTCGCCGCCCACCTGACGGTGCATAACGATCCCGGCAATCCCGCCGCGAAGGATCCGATCGAGCGTCAGAGTTCCCGCCCCGATCTGGCCGTATTATGCTATCCCGTCATCACGATGGTGGGGGCCTCCGCACACAGCGGTTCGCGCCGGAATCTTCTGGGAGAAAATCCCGCGACCGCCTTGTGCGAGGACGTCTCGCCCGAGCGTCACGTGACCCGCGCCACGCCGCCGTGTTTTGTCTGGCATACGGTCGAGGATCGTGGAGTGGCGGTGGAGAACAGCGTGGATTTCGCCATGGCCCTGCGCCGGGCGGAGGTTCCCTTCGAACTCCATTTGTACGAAAAAGGCCAACACGGCATCGGGCTGGCGAATGGCCACCCCTGGACCATCGAATGTGCCCGCTGGGTGGGCCAGACGTTCGGGCTTAGTTCGCCGGCTGAACCGTAGCCTCGACTTGGGGAGCCGGCGCGGCCTGCGCCGCCGGAGGCACCATCTCGACGCGTTGCGGTGCCTCGACCGTCTCCAGATAGGTGAACTTGCCATCCTCCACCCGGATGACGATGCCGGGCTTGGTGGGATTGCGATCCTGGTCGAGGGAGATTTTTCCGGTCACGCCGGGGAAGTCCTTGGTGGCCGCCAGCGCGTCACGGAATGGGGCGCCCTCAGTGGTGCCGGAACGTTTCAGTCCGTCCACCGCCAGAGAGACCGCATCGTAGGCCAGGGCGGCCAGGGGCGGCGGGGGCGTTCCATGTTTTGCGGTGTAGGCTTCGACGAAATCCCTCACCTCCGGCGATTCGCTTTCGGCCGCGAAGTGGCAGGAGAAGTAGCAATTGTTCACCGCTTCCCCGCCGACCTTGAGAAACTCCGGAGAATCCCATCCATCCGTGCCCAGGAACGGCACATCGAGTCCGGCCTGCCGCGCCTGTCGGATGATCAGTGCCGACTCGCCATAGTAGCTGGGCAGGAACACGATTTCCGGCATCCGCGCCTTGATGGAGTTGAGCTGGGTGGCGAAATCCTTGTCGCCCGCGCGGTAGAATTCCTCCGCCACAATGGTGCCGCGGCCGGCCAGGAAATCCTTTTTGAAGCTTTCCGCCAGTCCGGAGCTGTAGGGATTCGAGGGATCGAAAAGGATGGCGGCTTTGACCGCATCGAGGGAGCGGGCGAATTTTGCCATCACTGCGGCCTGGAAGGCATCGGTGAAACAGACGCGAAAAATGTAATCCCCCGTTGCGGTGACTTTCTCATTGGTCGAGCCGGGCGTAATCATAGGCACGCCCTTGGCCTGAGCGATGGGCGCTGCGACCAGTGAGCGGTCGGTGGCGATCTCCCCGATGAGGGCGGCCACCTTGTCCTCGGTGATGAGTTGATTGACCGCGATGCTGGTTTCGTCGATCCGCGATTGGGTGTCCTTCACGATCAGCTTGACCGGATGACCGAGCACACCTCCCGCGGCATTGATCTGGTCGAGGGCAAGTCGGGCTCCGTTGATCGCATCGTTGCCAAAGGAAGCCTGGGCCCCCGACATCGAGGCGAAAAATCCGAGCCGGGTGGCCAGGGGGTCTTCCGCCGGTTGCGGCGGGGTCGGCGGCGGGGTCGGGCCGGTGGCCGGCGGTTTGCTGTCGCAACCGGTCAGGATGAAACCGGCGGTCAGTGATGCGATGACGAATGAAGAGATCCACTGCACGGCGCGCAGTGTAGTGAGGACGCGGCGGCGCGCAACCGCATTCGAAAAATCGCCGCAGTTGCCCGCCAGGCCGAAATGGGGCAGAACTTCAAATGCCATGTCCGTCGGATTCGATCAGCAGGTCAACAAGAAGGCGTTCCAGATCAACCTGGAGCCGCGCATCTACGGCGTTTTTGCCGAAATCGGGGCCGGACAGGAAGTGGCCCGGCGGTTTTTTTCCGTGGGCGGCGCGGCCGGCACGGTGGCCAAGACCATCTCGGCCTACGACATGTCGTTCAGCGATGCGATTTATGGCGCTTCCGGCCGCTACGTCAGCCGGGAGCGTTTGAGCAGCATGCTGACCCACGAGTTCGATTTGTTGGTGGAACGGCTGGATCAGAAAGTCGGAGCCGAACGCACGTTCTTCGCTCTGGCCGACACGGTGGCAGCGCGGAGTTTCCGCCGCCATGACGAATCGCAGGGCTGGATGGGGGTGCGTTTTCAAACCGCGCCGCGCGGGCCGACGAACGAGATCATCATTCATGTCCGCATGCTCGATGCCCTGAACCTCCAGCAACAGGAGGCGCTCGGCATTGTCGGAGTGAACCTGCTCTACGGCGCATATTATCATACGAAAACGCCGGAAACTCTCATCGGGTCCTTGCTGGATGACCTGGCGGACGGGCGGATCGAGATTGATATGATCCGTTTCAGCGGACCCGATTTTCTGGTGGTGGACAACCGCATCATGGCGCTCCAGCTTGTTTCCCAGGGGCTGACCAAGGCCGCGCTTTTCCGCGCGGATGGCGAGGTGGTGAACGCGGCGGATGCCTTTTACAAAAAGCCCCTGCTGGTCGAGCGCGGGAGTTTCCGGCCGGTGACGCTGGTGACCAATGACATGCTGGATTGTGCGCGCACGATGTTTCTCCAGGAAGAACTGGGCGGGGAGGAACCGGAGATTCTCATGGAAATCACCATGAAGAATCTCCTCGCCAGCGGCAGCCTGGATCTGCGGGACTTTCTCGACCGCGTGGACATGCTCGGGACAATCGGCCGCACCGTGCTGATTTCCAATCATGGCGAATACTACCGGCTGGTCAACTATCTGACCCGATACACCGACCGCATGATCGGGCTGCCGCTGGGTGTTCCGGCCATGGTGGAGATCTTCGACGAACAGTACTACCGCGACCTGGAAGGCGGGATCCTCGAGGCGCTGGGGCGGCTCTTCAAAAAAGGCGTCAAACTTTATGTCTATCCGTACCTGCGGCCGGATGGGGGATTGGTCACGGCGGAGAATTTCCAGGTTCCGCCGAAGCTGACCCATCTCTACGCGCATCTGTTGGAGAACGGCTTCATCGAGTCCATGAAGGGATATCACCCGGAATATCTCTCGATCAAAGCCCCGCAGGTGCTGGCCAAAATCCGCGAGGGTGATCCAGGATGGGAGGAATCCGTTTCGCCCGAGGTCGCCGTCATCATCAAGGAGCGGCGGCTGTTTGGGCATCCGTGAAGATGAGGAAGACGCGGAGACGCGGGGAGGGGAAGACGCGGAGAGATTGGCAAACTCCCGTGTCTCCGCGTCTCGCCGTCCTGGCCCTCGTCGTCGGACTCCTCACATTCGGATTGTATCTGCCCACGCTCTGGTCGGGTTTTGTCTATGACGCGGAGGCGCAGATCCTGGTTGATGACTACATCCACCATCACGCGAATTTTTTCGAGGTCGTGACCTTGCGCGTCCTGAGCCGGGATGTTTTGGATTACAACCGGCCGGTGCAGTTGGCGTCGTTGATGATCGACTCGCTGGGCTGGGGTAAAAATCCCTTCGGCTATCATCTCACCAGCAACCTGCTTCACGCCCTGAACGCGGCCATGGTGTTTCTGCTCATGGTCGCACTCGGCCGGGGGGGGGCGGCCGACCCCGGCCGTCCCGGCCTGCTCGCGGCCGCGGTCGGCGCGCTCTTCTTCGCCTTTCATCCGGTGAACGTCGAGGCGGTGGCGGAGGTGAGTTGCCGGGAGGATCTGCTGGTCACGTTTTTTGTGCTCGCGGGATTGTTGCTGGCCGTCACAGGCAAAGGGTTATGGTCCGGCGTGGGCGTTGTGGTGGCCTTTCTGCTGGCCTGCGCGGCCAAGGAGACCGGGATTGCCGGTCCGTTTCTGCTGGGAGTTTACTGGCTGCTCTTCCGGCGGAAGGAATCGGGGAAAGAGTGGGCTGTCCTGATCGGAGCCGCCTTTCTGGTGGCCTTTGGATTTCTGGGCGCGCGGTTTTATTTTCAACCGCCGGTTTCTCATATCTTTATCCACCCGCCGCAATACCTCGGAGGTTCCCTGGCCAGGGTTTTTGAGATTCAGCCCCGGCTGTGGGTCTTTCAGCTCACGGGCATCTTCTGGCCGTTCGGGTTGTCGGCGGATTATGTCCCGGCGAATGTGGCCTGGCTGTCGTTGCCGGTGGCGTTGATTGTCCTTGCGCTCTGCCTCGGACTGCAGGGCCTCCTCGGCTGGAAAAGCCGGCTGGCGCTTTTTGGCACGGCGTTCTTCTGGTTCGGGCTGGCTCCGGCTTCCAATTTCGTGCCGATGTTCCGCCCGCTGGCCGACCGGTTTCTCTATTTGCCGATGATCGGGATGGCGCTGGTTTTGGCCGGGGTTCTCCTGCTGGCGGTTCCGCGGCGGGAAGTTTTCGGACTTCTGGTGGCGGCTTGCGCAATCGTTCTCATCCCCCTGGCCGCACTCACCTGGCAAAGGCAGCCGGTTTTCGCCAGTCCGCTCAATCTCTGGCGCGATACGCTGGCCAAGTCCCCATTCTCCGACACCGCGGCCAATAATCTTGGGTATGCATTGTTTACCGCGGGCGAGTATCAAAAAAGCCTGGACGCCTTCGAGCGGGCTTTGCAACTGACCAGGGGAACGAAGGCCGACGCGCGGGCCGGCGCCGCCATGGCTCTGGAGAGATTGGGGCGCCCGTCTGCAGCGGAAGAGGCGCTCCGTCAGGCGATCGCGCTCAATCCCCTTTTCGCGAACCCGCCGAAGTTGGTGGAATCCTTGCTGAGCAACGAAGAACACGCCGCAGTATTGCAACAGATCAATGACCGTCTGACCCCGCCCCGACCATGACGCGATTTGCCCGGTTGTCTCCCGCCCCCAGTTGAGTATCATTGCCCGCATGCCGTTGTTCCTTCACTCCGAAAACGCAGGCCCTGCCCGAAGCGTTCCACTCCGTGCCGAAGTCCGCCCCGAAGACACCTGGGACCTCACCCCGCTTTACGCCACCGACGCAGCGTGGGAGGAGGACTTTCAAAAGCTCCAAGCCGGCTATCCGAAGATCGCCGGGTTTCGCGGGCGGGTGGGGGAAAACGTCCAAACGCTGCTCGAAGTTCTCGAGTTGGAAAAATCCCTGGAGATGCGGATCGAGCAGCTCAATCAATTCGCGTCCCTGCGCGTGACGGAGGACAGTTCCGACAGCACGGCCCTGACCCGCGAGGCGCGGCTGGAAAGTTTGCTGGTGCTTGTCGGTGAGACCTTCTCCTTCGTCTCCCCGGAAATCCAGGCCATCCCGGACGGCCTCTTCGAGGCGTTTCTCAATGATCCGCTGCTGAGCGACTGGATCATTCCGCTGAAAAAGCTCCGCCGCATGAAGCCACACACCCTTTCCGCGAGTGAGGAACGCCTGCTGGCGTTGGGTTCATCCGCCACGCGGGGACACAGCGAAACCTTCTCCCAACTGACCAATGTGGACATGAAGTTCGGCCTCGTGCGCGATGCCGCGGGCGCGGAGCGTGAACTGACCCAGAGTTCGTTTTCGTCCTTCCTGCAACAACGCGAACCGGCGGTGCGCCGGGAGGCGTTTCACAAATTTTACGCCGAGTTCAAGGATCATCAATTCACCCTGGCGTCCTCGCTGACAAATTCCGTGCGGGCCGATGTCTTTTATGCCCGGGCGCGCAATCATCCCTCGGCCATTGAAGGCGCGTTGTTTTCCGACGATGTGCCGATCAGCGTTTACGACAATCTCATTGCCTCGGTGCGCTCGCGGTTGGAGCCGCTCTACCGCTACTTTGCCATCCGCAAGCGGGTCCTGGGCCTGGCGGAGATCCATCATTACGACACCTATGTTTCGATGGTCGGCGACGTGAACGGCGACGTCCCCTGGGATGGCGCGGTCGAGCGGGTCATCTCCGCGCTCGCGCCCCTCGGCGACGAATATCTGACCACGCTCGATCACGGCTTGCGGGGCGGTCGCTGGTGTGACCGGTACGAAAACAAGGGCAAGCGCAGCGGTGCGTTCAGTTACGGCACATACACCAGTCCGCCCTACATCATGATGAACTACAAATCCGACGTGTTCAGCGATGTCTACACCCTGGCGCACGAGGCGGGCCACTCCATGCATACGTGGTATGCGCAACGTTCGCAGAGTCATCAAAACTACCACTATCCGATTTTCCTGGCCGAGGTCGCCTCGACCTTCAATGAAATCCTCCTGACCGAGCATCTGCTCCGCACAACCGACGACCGGAGAACCCGGGCCTATCTCATCAATCGCCAGGTCGACGACCTGCGCGGAACGCTCTACCGGCAAACGATGTTCGCCGAATTTGAAAAGGCCATCCATGCCACCGAGGAAGCGGGCGACGCGCTCACGCTCGATGCTTTCAAACGCATCTATCGCGGTTTGCTCGAAACGTATTTCGGGCCGGACTTCGCGCTTGATGAGGAACTCGAACTCGAAGGCCTCCGCATCCCGCATTTCTACGGCGGGTTTTACGTTTACAAATACGCCACCGGGATTTCCGCGGCCGTGGCGCTGGCCGGACAGGTGCTCGAGAGCGGCGACGCGACGCGGTATTTGAATTTCCTGCGCAGCGGCGGCAGCAAGTTTCCCATCGAGACACTGAAAGAAGCCGGAGTGGATATGAGCACGCCGGCGCCAGTCGATGCGGCCTTGCAACTCTTCGAGCGGAGGGTGGGGGAGCTGGAGGGTTTGTTGGAGTGAAACTTCAGCCGGCCTGGCCCGGGCGGCCCGACCTGTCAAAGTCCCACCGATGAGCGATCCAGAAAAATGGTGCAACCGGAGCCCGGGCGATGTGTCCGTGGAGTTGGAGGAACATTCGGCCGGGAATGTTGAGGCGGCGGTGCAACGCTCCCTCAAGGCCGGCGCAGGCTGGAGCCGCGCCAGCCTCGAGGAGAGAAAGCAGGTTCTCCGCGAGTGTCAGAACCGGCTGCGGGAGCGGCAGGAGGATTTGGCCCGCTTGATTGCGCTGGAAGTGGGCAAGCCCCTGCGCGAAGCGCGGCTGGAGCTGGGGGCGGTTCTTGCAAAATTCGACCTGACCTTCGCCGATGCGGATCACTTCGTAGCGGATCAGGTGGTGGCGGATGGTCCGCATCCGGCTCTGGTCCGCCGCCGGGCCCGCGGACCGGCGGCGGTCATCGCGCCGTTTAATTTTCCCATCCATCTCGGGCATGGGGCCGCCGTGGCTTATCTGCTGGCCGGCAACACCGTCCTTTTCAAACCTTCGCCGCTGGCGGCGGGAGTGGGCGCGGCCTATGCCCGCGAGATGGCGGCGGCCCTCCCGGCGGGAGTCTTTGAGTTGGTGCAAGGGTGGGGCGATACCGGGCGCGAACTTTGCCTGCATCCGGCGGTGCGGTCCGTCTGCTTCACCGGATCCGTCCCGGTGGGCACGGGGCTGGCGAAGGCTCTGGCGGCGGATTATTCCAAATCGCTGGCCTTGGAACTCGGGGGAATCAACAGCCTGATTGTTTGCGCGGATGCGGATCTTGACCTCGCGGCCACGGCGGCGGCCGATGGGCTGTGCCTGACCACCGGGCAACGCTGCAACGCGACCAGCCGGATTTTTCTCGAGGAAAAGATCGAGAAGGATTTCGTGGGAAGATTTCTGAACTCCCTGGCACGTTATCAACCGGGAGACCCGCTGGATGAGACCACGATGCTTGGTCCCTTGGTGAGCCAGGCGGCGGTGCAACGCCATGCGGACTTCTTAGCCCGCTCCGGGCCGAAACTTTTGGCCGGGGAAGTTTGTTCCGCAGTGAATGGGAAAATCGGGAATTACGTGACACCGGTGATCTTCCAGGGAGACGACGGATGGCACCACGAGGCCTTCTGTCCTGTGGCGGTGGTGCGGACTTTTTCCACCTCCGACGAGGTGCTGCGGCATCAGGCGACCTTGCCGCATGGCCTGACGGCATCGATCTTTACGGGTTCGAAGGATAGCTTTCATCGGATTGGCGAGAGCCTGGAGGTCGGGAATCTCTACTGGAACCTGCCCACGACGTTCTCGCCTTCCACCCTGCCCTTCGGCGGCCTGCGGGCCTCCGGCAATGGCAAGCCCGGCGGGCGCGGATTCATCCGCTTCGCCGCGGAAGAGCAGGCCGTGCAATGGCTGCGCCAATGACGAATGACTAGTTCATGAAACGCGGCTTTCTGGAAAAACTGATCGAGCGCATCCGGCTGGTTCAGCCGGGCGATGTGCAGAACTACCTGGTGGAGATCGCCCGCGAGAAGGGCTTCCTCGAAACAATTTTCAACGCGATTCTGGAGGGGGTGATTGTGACGGATCCCTCCGGACGGGTGATCTATTTGAACCGCGCGGCCTGTGGATTTTTCGGCATTGAGGCGCAGGCGAGCCTGGGCAAGCCGCTGGGTGACGTGGTGAAGGGATTGGACCTGGAACATCTTTCCGGCGCGAGCGAGGTGGTGAGCCGCGATCTCGAGGTGTTCTACCCTGAGAACCGGTTCTTGAATTTCTACATCGTGCCGCTGATGAGCGAAGAGGGACAGGCGGAGATGGTGGGCCGCGCCATCATCCTGCGCGACATCACCCAGAACCGCCGCGCCACGCAGGAGACGATTGACACCGAACGCTTCTCCGCCCTCACGTTGCTGGCCGCCGGCGTGGCGCACGAGATCGGAAATCCGCTCAATTCCCTGGATATTCATCTGCAGCTCATGCAGCGCCGGGTGAAAAAGCTGGCAGCCAATTTGCGCGGGGATTTCGAGGAATCCATCAATGTGGCGCGTCAGGAAGTGTCGCGGCTCGACCAGATCATCACGCAGTTTTTACGGGCCATCCGGCCCCAGCCCTTGACGATGGGAATGGACCGCCTGAATGCGATTATTGAGGAGTCAGTGGCCTTCCTCAAGGCGGAGATTCAGGATCGGGATGTTCTGGTCGAGGTCGAGTTGGACAAGAACCTGCCGCCGATCGAAGTGGATCGCGATCAGATCAAGCAGGTCGTTTACAATGTGATTCGCAATGCCTTCCAGGCAATGAAGAGCGGGGGCATCCTGCGCATCCGCACGGGAGCGGATGAGACCCACGAGTTCCTGTCGTTTTCCGACACCGGCGGCGGGATTGATCCGGAAAATATCAGCAGGGTCTTCGAGCCGTATTTCACGACGAAGTCCGGGGGGTCGGGACTGGGACTGCTGATCGTCCGGCGCATTGTGCGCGCGCATGGCGGCGAGGTGATTATCGAAAGCACGCAGGGGAAGGGGCTCACCCTCACCATCCGCTTGCCGCGAGCCGATCGGCGGGTGCGGTTTCTGGAACAAGGTCCTCCCTCCGATCAAGGAGTTTCCTGAGGGCAGGGTGCAGGACAAAAATCTTCCAGGAATCCCCGAAGGGGATCAATCCGACAGCCCAAGGTTGCGAAGAATGAGCTACCTTGGGTATCGACAGGAGAATAGGACCAACCCTGAATGGGTTGCATCGGGCGAGGAACACAACCCATTCAGGGTTGGTGTATGGTTTGCTATCTACCCAAGGTAGCTTTGCAACCTTGGGCTGCGGGATGCAGCCACGTTGTGGCACAGAAGCTTACATGTTCCCAAAAAACGCCGATCTGGAGATCCCTCAGAAATTTGTCCCGCACCC
>CAMASH010000067.1 GCA_945860745.1 Chthoniobacter flavus
CATCAACATTTTCTGCGAGTTTTCGGCGTTTTGCCGTGAGAGGGGTGGACGGAATCTCCTGGTCCATCTCCCCGACGAGGCCGCCGGTCGAAGGAGGCCGTTTACTCAGCCCGTGATCAACCTGCTTGAAGGTGCTGTCAAAAATGTAGGACTTCTCTTTTTTGGCAAAATCCAGATTATCGGCCTTGTAGCGCGAGCCGTCGGCCAAGCTCATCTTGCTCAAGGCTCCGCCCTTGACCTTGAAATTCCAATTTTTCAGGTTGGCCTTTTCCCCGTGGATGACGATCTCGCTCCCGCCGGAATCCTTTTTCTTGAGTTGAAAAAACGTGCCATCGTCCGCCTTGAATCCCGTAATGGTTTTGCCATTGGGGAGCTTCAGCGTATCCGTCGAGGTCGCAAGGTTCACTTTGGTGCCCTTGACGGTGAGAGAGGGTGCCGTCCCCTTGAAGGCAAAGGAAATGCTATCGATGGGCATGGGTCGAGGCCGCTAGGCGCGGAATTGGAGAGTGGACGGAGACGGCCCGGATTCCTCGGTCGGCCCGGGCAGTCCATTCTCGACCCGGTCGGCCCAGGTGTCCGTCGTTTCCAGAAAATAGGTGAACTCGCCCAGGAGAGTCGCCACCGCCGTCGTGGCCAGCGGGAAGGTGCGGCAAAGCATCACGTCGCCGGATTCCGGATCCAGACAAAGCGTTTCCCCGGCCGTGCCGTGAAAGAGAAAATTAGCCTCCAGCAGAGCGCGAAAAAATTCCTCGCGTCCCGAGGAGGGCGAGGAACCCACCCGGGAGAGGAAAACCAAAAACCCACTGACCGGCTCCCATTCGATCTGCACCGCTAAGCGATCACCAACTTCCAAGCAACAAACCGAGTCCTCGTTGTACGCCAGATTTTCGATTCCGATTTGCCGGGAGAGTTCGGCTAGAAAAATTTGCGCGGGATTTTCGTTCATGACTTAGTTGCCTCCGGGAGTAAGCGGCCAGCCCCGCCGCTCCGAGGGGAGCAGCTTTTCATACTGAGCCTCAGTCAGGGGAGGCCGCACCTCGACGGGCTTGGCCTCGCGGTTCATCGCGTTCTGCACGGTGGGCGAGGGTTGAAAATAGTTGGAGTAGTCGCCGAGTTCGCCGGACGAGATATCAATCACCTTGGGCGTGATGAGGAACAACCGCTCGACCATGTTCTTGGCCCGCGCGCTCGACGAAAAGAAATAACCCAAGACCGGGATTTTTTTCAACCCAGGGAAGCCGCTGCTTTGCTGCTGATTGGAATCCACAAAAAGGCCCCCGATCAACAAGCTCTGGTCGCGATTGATCACCGCCTGGGTGGTGAGGGTGGCCTGGCGCACGGTGGGCAGGCTCGTGCCCTGGGCCTGGCCGCCGACCGAGCCGTCTTCGATCCGCACCTGAATGGCCAACTTTTCCCTCGGGCCCGAAATGATGTGGGGAACCACCTGGAGCTTGAGCCCGGTGCTCACATTGAACAACTCGCTGACATATTGGCCGACCGAGTTCACGTAGAAGGTGTCCTGCTGGGAAATCACCGCGCCGAAATTGTCCAGCGTCAGCAAGGTGGGACGGGATAAGATCTTTGCCTTGTTGTCTTCCGCCAGCGCACTAAGCGCGGCGGTCACCGAGGTCGTGCCGAAAACTCCACTCACCACCAAGTTTGACCCGGCCTGGCCAAAGCCGGCGTTTCCCGAAGTGCTCGCCCCGACGGCCAGACGGTTTGCCGAGTTGTTATTATTATTGTTGTTGTTGTTACCGTTGTTGTCGCTGTTATTGGAGTTATTATTATTGTCGTTATTGGAGTTACCGGTCAGCCCAGAAAGCGAATTATTGACCCCTCCGGCGGAGGAGCCGCCGATGCCATAGTCGCTGGAGGACACCCCGATGGAGTTCAGACCCAAGGCGCCGGAGTATCCCAGCCGAACGTCAATAATGGCCGCCGTGATCTGCACTACCCGCACGGGGACATCCAGACGGCGGATGACCTGCGCGTAAAACCCCATGTTTTCCCGGGTGTCCCGGATCACAATGGAATTCGTCCGCACATCGGCAATGATCTGGGCCTGACTGGTGGCGGCGGAACCGGTCAGTCCTTCGCCGGGGGCGTTGCCCGACTGTCCGCCATCGAAGGGCGCGGGCGTTACCGGAGTGATCATGGGCGCACCGGGAGGCGGGGCCTGCTGGGTGGCACCGGAACGTTGCAGCGCTCCCTCCACGGCCTGCGGCACGCCTCCGACTCGAAATCCGGCCCCGCTGGCGCCGCTACCGCCGCCGTTGTTGAGGAGGTTGGACAGCGTCGTGGCCAGTCCGTTGATCTGGGAGGCCACTCCCGCCCCGGTGTCGAGGGTGACGTCGTAGGCCCAGGCGTTCTGCAAGGGAAAGACCTCCACCACCGTCTCGCCGGTCTGGCGAAACTGCTGCTGCGCATCCATCGTGCCGATAATACTCCGGGCCAGTTCGACATACTTCGGGGGCCCCGTGATCATGAGCATCTCCGTTTCGGGTAGCACCGTCACCCGCCCGTCAAGTGCCAGCGAAATGGCCCGCCCGACCACATTGAGGACCCGGCTGGCCGTTGCGAAACGCAGAGTCTGCGTGACCACTTTCATGTCCTTGGCCGACGAGACATAAAGAATGCCACCGGCTAAAAACCAGGTCAGGTTATAGGCGCGACAGATTTGATCCAGAAAGTAACCGGGATCCAAGCCCTGGAATTCTCCGCTAATCGTTCCCAGCACTTCCGGATCGACAATGATCTTGATCCCCTGCTGTTCGCCGAAATCCGCCAGCACCTGAGAAATCGGACGCCCCTGCGCCACCACGGCGATCTTGGACGACGACCAGGGAATCAGGCGGGATATGCCTGCGCTCGCCTTGGTGCTGGCCAGCGGATCGCCGGATGGCACCAGGGAGGGGTCTGGCAGTTGGGCACGGCTTCCCCCGCTCGCGATGATCGCGGCAAAAATCAGCCGAGCAAGCCAGCAAAGCCGCCGGCGAGGGCGGAGCGTGGGCTGGGCATGTCGATAAGAGTGGAAAACCATAGGTCCAGTTCTTTCAGGATTGTCTCAAAGGCGCGAAGAATATCTTCCTCCGAACCAGACTCCCCTGCAGGTTTCCACAGGATAAGCCGTTGGTGATCGTGATCCAGAGTGAGGGCGGCGGCACCGAGCGCACACCGCTCGCGGGAGAGTTGCAAGGCCCGACGGAAGATTTCCCCCGGATCATTCGGAAGGTGCTCCACCACCACTCCCACAAAAAAACACCGCCCCCGGTGAAAATGGATTTCCACCGCCAGATACCCATCCACCAGAAGTTCCCACGGATGGGCGTAATCGACTGGTGGTTCCACGCCGAGGCGCTCCGCAATGAGCTGGCAGACTTTCTCCGCAGCCTCCCGCTGCACCTCGGCGCTGAGTGTGAACATTCCCGATCCCGATTAGGCGGTGGGCCGGGTCGCCCCAACGGACTGCAACTCCATCTGGGCCAACGACAGGATCGCCCCCTCCAAAGAGCTGAAAACGTTCTGCGTGTTCTGCTGACTCGAGATCATGGATTGGGTCTCCTGGTTCTCGCTGCCGCTCAGTTGGTTGAGGAACTGGGCCTGGGCGGAGTCTAATTGGGATTGTTCGGTGAGACCTGCCGACGCGATCCCGCCAATGCCTTTGGCCGCACTCGTAACACCCATGGCCATTGCTTCACCGCCTACGCCCCCAGCGGTCCCCCCCAGAACTCCCCCCAGAATTCCCCCCGCAATTTCAAAAGATCCCTGCACAATCGCAGCCTTGTACGCCTCATGGGCAGCATCAATCCCCTCAGTCAGGGCGGAGGAAGCCGTGCTCATTTGGGAGAGCTCGCCCGAATCCACCGCCGAGAACTGCGCGGCTTCGGTTTCGTTCTGCTGTTCGGCAAGTTGGGCCATTTCCTCCATCAAGGTGCCCCAAGAGATGGCTCCGCTGGTGCCTCCGCTGCCCTCCAGGTTGCTCAATTCGGTGCCGGAGGCCGTGGCGGTGGAGCTGGCGCTGGCCGTGGAGGAGAGGGGGTCCGATGGCGAACCATGGGAAACCAAGTCGTCCCGCACTCCGATGAGCGAAGCCTGCATGGACGAAGCGTCAGCATAGCTGTCGGGAGAGCCCAGATTGACCCCGAAGGCCGAGGCCAATGCTGTGGTGGAGCTGCCCGCGTTGGAATTCGCTTCCTGAACAAGCGGCTGTCCAGTGGGGGAGAGGCCCTTCAGTGTGGCCAGCTTGGAGGCGCTGGACTCGGATTGAAGGGGAATCTGCGGTAAGGTGCTAGAGCTAGACGATCCTGAGTTGATATCATTCATAATATGGGTGTTTTGTGAAATTTAGGCAGCGGGGCTGCGGACGGCAGAAAGAGAACTGGTGGCGGTGACGAGGCCAGCCAGGGTGGCGCAGGATCCCTTGAGGGATTCCGAGGTGTTTTTCATATAGCCACTAATGCTGGTTTCCAGCCCTTCCTCGACTGAGTTCATCGTGCCGGCCAGACTTTCGTAAAAGCCGGCTTGGGCAGCATCTTCCTGCGCTTCTTCGGTGTGCTTAGCAATCGCGATATTGAAGGAGCCGTTGATAATGGATTGCCCGGCTTGGGACAGGGCGAGAAAACGACCGAAGTTTTTCATTCGTTGTTTCATGTTCGACTCATTGGCCTCCATGTTGTTATTTTCCTGCTCGGCCTCAGCCCCTTCGGCCCCTTCGGCCCCTTCGGCCCCTTCGGCCCCCTCGGCCCCTTCGGCGACTTCGCCCCCGGCCTCCGCGCCTCCCATCTCAGCACCCCCCACAGCGACTTCGCCCCCGGCCTCCGCGCCTCCCATCGCCGCGTCTCCTGCCAGAATTCCCGCATCCACCACCTCGCCCACGCCGGGGACAACCAGCAGGGCCACGGCAATGATGAGACTGACGACCAAGCAGGCCGTGCTGGCCGCACTGGCCGCACTCTGGTCGGCGGCAGCCGCAGAAGCCTGCTCGGCCGAGTTCATCAAATTGCTCTGCGCATTCTGGAAAAGATCTTCCCGGTAGGCGGCCAGACTGTTGGCCAGATTCAGCGCATTCTGGGCGGAATTCGTATCCGAATTAATATTGATCATGCCCTCGGCGTACACAAAATCCGAAACATTCGGGCCGCTGGATGTGCTGCCGGAGGTGGATCCGACGGATGAATTATTTTTGGGTGGTTCCAGCCGGACGCTGGCGGCGGTGTACCCGGGCAGACCAGGAATCTGGGGTTTGCTGGTGGTGACGCCTTTCAAACCTTCTGGGTCACCAAACTTGCCTTCGCGAGAAAGGCGATTCTGCGAGGTTTCTTGCTCGGAGGCATTCTGCAAATCCAGCTCCTGAGAAAAATCCCGCATCAGAGTCGAACTCTGAGTCGTGGATGCGATGGGTTCTGGCATAACCGGTTCAGTTCAGGCGAGCATTCAGCGCCTCAAGCAAACCCTGTGCGCGGGACTTCAAGGGTGCATAATCGGGGTTGTCGCCGCAGAGCGCCACCACCGCTTTCGCGCTATGGGCGGCCTGGGCAAAATCTTTCAAGGCGATGAACGAGTCGACCGCGTGAATCTGTGGCACCGGATCCCGGGGATTCAGGATGGCTGCAAAGGTAAAGGCCGCTCCGGCGCTGCGGTGGTTGTTGACGTGCTGGGAGGCACCGCCCAAGGCAATCCAATTGCGGGGATTCGTGTGTTCGTAGCTGCAAAGCAGGCGAAAGATATTGCAGGCGTCCTCGTACCGTCCGGCCGAGTAAAAGTTGTAGCCGGCGGCATAAAGAGCCTCCATCTGTTCGGCGGGCAGGCCACGTTTGACGTAATAGGGCTCGGCGTTTTTCACGGTTTGGGTGACCAATCCCATAATTTCGGGATTGATGCGACGTTTCAGGCCGGGCTTAGTGGTTTTGGCGGTGGATTCGGTGCTGGTGCTCATGGTTGGTTAGGAGTCAGGTTAGGTGAGGTTGGATGAGGAAAAAATCACACGCGGAGCATGGGCCGCGCATGGTGGAGGTGAGAGGGGGTGCCCGCCGCCGGATGGTGTCCGACTTGGCGAATTTCGTCCGCGACCTTGGTCACGTCGGCAAGCACGGCATCCCAGGAGGGACCGTCGGCCGCGTTAGTCTGGGCCTCAGCGCTCTTCAGGGCCCCGGCGAGGGCCTGCGGGTTTTGCTCAATGGTCCGCTGGACATTACCCCATTTGTTGAGGAACTGGAGGCAGGAGAACGTCACGCGCTCCACCTTGTGGTGGAGGATGCGCGCGTTGACCGAATTTTCGTGGGCAAGTTCTTGGGCCCGTTGTTGCCAGCGGTTCATCAGTTGGGATGCAATCCGGCTGCGACGGTTGTCGCAGAAGGTTAGCGGATATTTTGGATGACCTCTTTGATCAGGCCGGCCAAGGCGGCGTAGAGCTGCGAACTGGCCTGGACGGCGTTCTCATACTCGCTCATCAGAAACTGCACTTGCAGCAGGCTGGCCGGATTCTGCGGGTCAATGTTGTTGATGTTGTTGTTTAGGTTGGTCCAGTAGGCTTGGATAGCGGGAATGGTCTGCTGTTGCAGCCAGTTCATGTTATCGCCAAATTGGGCTGGGCCGAATGGCTGTGGATCGACGGTAATGTAGGAGGCCATGGTGTGTTTTTTTGGTTGGTGTTGGTGTTGGTTTTTTTGGTTTGCGAGAAAATCTTCCAGGGATTCGCGGATCGTGTTCTAGTGAGAGACGGGCCGGAACGATTCCGGAGCGAGGATGCGCCGGGCCATTTGGATGGCGCGATGGAGGGCCTCCCGGCGAGCCAGATCCGGGGAATCGGAGGGAATGGCGAGCAGCGAAGCGATGCGCTCCACTTGGTCGAGATCTTGCAGGAGCTCGGCGCGTTTGAGCACTGCAGTGTCGCCCGTCAATTCGGCGGCGAGTGGGACAAGCGGAACAAGAGGATTCTGTGGGTTCATGATTTCGAGGCGCTGGCAATTTCGGGTGGTGTCTGCTCTTGGAAGATCTCCATGGTGCGGCGTCCTTGTGGGCCGTTGAACACGACCTGCTTGGGTTGGACGGACTCCAGCACAAATCCATGCGGGAGCCGGGCCCCCTCGTAAAGGCGGGTGCCGTCGGCCAGTTGCACGTAAGGAAGCCCCTCCAGATTCACCGACACGATGGGAGAGGAAAGGGTCGGATCTTTACCCGGAGCCTGGCTGGATGCCGTGATCGCGGTCAGCAGGGGGGTGTGGGTGCCGATGGTGGTTTTAATCTGCTGGAGGACGCCGGACCATTCTTCCTGCCGGGACGGGGAAACATCGCCGGTCAGGCGAATTCCTGCGCTGGTCACTTCCCCCTTCACCAACAAGGCGAAGCCGGTGCGGGTCAGAGTCTCCTCGATGGTTTTGACTAGATCCTCGCCAAAAATGATTCCGGCGGCATCGTTCTCTGCTCCGGCGACATCCGCCTTGAGCATCTTGAGAATGTTCGCCCATTCCGCGCGGTCCTTTAAGTAACCGAACCAGGCGACATTGGCGGGAGGGGAGATCTCGGGAGAGAGGGTGTCAATCGCGTTGGCCTGGAGAAATACGCGGAGCGAAATCGCGACTTGCGACCGAACCACTGTGGAAAACATCACGGGCTCGGGGAGCTGATTGACCAAACGACGGATCACGTTGGCGTCGTTTTCGTTATCCAAAAAGACCTTCGCCGCCGGCCGACCAGCCCGGTAGGAGAACTCCATCTGCGCGGTGGGCACGGCCTGCTGGATTTCCCGGCGCAGGGTATCCACGATCCGGGTCTGCCCGCTATCCAACGGGGTGCCGTTGGCCGTGACCGTGGGAGGCTGGAAAGGCGAGACCTTGCCGGATCCCATCTGAGGAAAATACCAGATCGCGCCGATCGCGATCACGGCAGCCACGATGGCGGCGGCGATCAAGCGCTGACGGTTAACCGGGTTGGGAGCCGGGGTCGGCAGTCCCTTGACCGGTGGTGGGGTCTTGAGAGCGGACACCCCAATAGTGCGCAGAACGGGGAGACGCAACGAAGGCCACTCCGCCCCCTCCGGAGCCACCGCAAAGTGCGTGGTTCCCATGGTGAAGATCTGAAAGGGGGCGAGGCGAATCTGGGCCGTGGCGGCCGGTTTTCCGTCGACCAAGCAGCCCCCATCCAGCGGCTCCAAGACGACCTCACCCGCAGCCGAGAGCGAAATCTTGGCGTGATGAGGAGCGACCGCCGCATCCGTAATCACCACGTTGTTGTCCTCGGCCCGCCCGATCGACCAAGCTGACCCGGCGGGAATGGCAACCTCGGCTCCCAACTGGCTGCCATTGAGAATCTTGAGAACGACTTCGGTGCTTTGTGCAGTCATAGGAAAAGTTAGCGGGTGTTGCTCAGGATGGCTTCCATGACCTGGCCGATGGATTGCACAATCTGCCCGGCAAGGGAGATGTTGGTTTCAATCAGGTTGACCGTCGAATTCAGGAAGGTCTGCTCGTTTTGCAGATAGTTCTGTTGAACCGAAATCTGCTGGTTGACCGATTGGGAGTTGTAATTGAGAGCGACGGAAGATCCGTAAAGACTATTGCCGATGAAGGTGGCCCCGTAGAGGGCGGCGTAATACTCCACCACCTGCATGGAGGCGAAGCTCGTGCCGATAGTGCCCGTTCCCCCTGGCGGAGGTCCATAGGCATACGGTCCCCCGCCGGCCGCGCTGAAAAACGCCTGCGGGTTGGAGACCGTCGGAACGTAGGTGTCGTTGCCTTTGCCGCTCCCGCCGTTGACGGCGGTAAAGGTCTCCGCCGTGGTTTGAAAAGCCCAACTGGGAAGGGATCCCGGCAGGTAGGCGGTACCATCCTGGGTGATGAAGGAGAAGCCCTTGACTTGGAGCCCCGTGTTGTCTCCACCCGAGACGTCCTGAAGCACGGTGGTGAGTTGACTGATGTTGTTCTGATAGAACAGCGAGAGATTGTAGTAGGACTGAACTTGGTTGTTCAGATAGCCGATCACCCCCGCATTACCCGCTGTGCCAATGATCTGGCTCTGCAGGATCGCATAAATGTTCGCGCCATAGCTGCTGGGCACGAACGTCTGGGGCGGGACGGTGATGTAAGTGGGTGTGACCGGCATGGCCGTTGGACCTAGTTGTTAGACTTGGTTGTTAAAGAGAGTTTGGATGCCGCTGGAGGCCTTGTTGGCAAGCTGAGCGGTAAAAATCCAGCTCATCTCCGCCGTCAGCATCTGCACTTGCGAACGAATGATGGCGGACGGGTCCATGATGCCTCCATTGTCCTCAATGACTTGGTTGCCGAGTTGGAACACGGTGCTTTCGACGAAGGGCGTGTCGAAAAACGGTGAAGTGTGGGACGGCCCGGTGGACGCAGCGGAATCCTGAACGGCACCGTTCCAGAGGGATTGCAGTTCGCGAGGCCCGGCTTGAGTAAACGTGACAGGATCCATAGGTTACATTTCGTTCCGGTAGAGAGCTTTCATTTCATTGATGTGGTTAATCGTCCGGCGAATGCCGGAACGAACGATAGCGTCAATAAAACCTTGGTCAACCGCCTTCCAGAGATCTTCCTCCGTGACGGTGGAGGTCTGGGCGGAACTCTCCTCCGCTTGCTCGGCAGACATCAGTTGCGAAAATCGCTGCGTGTCCGCCGCGGAGACGGACTGGCTGGAAGCCCTAGCCTGCTGAGCGGTGGAGGCTGGAGAAACGGCGGAGGTCGTCATAGTTCGTTGCTGGTTTTTTCGAGGGTGGCCATCAGTTCCTGGGTGGCAGAGGTCGTGGAAGACGGGGATTGGCGGAGCAATTCCTGTTTGTCCCCTTCCCGGCCTTCCAAATGGAGGGCGAGGGCGCGGAGCCCCAAGGCCGCTTCGGCCAAGGGCGAATTGACCACCCGCGGGTCGCGCAAAAGGGCATCAGCCTCGCCAAAAGAACCCGCCATCATGCGGCAATATCCCAGCCCGAGCAAGGGGTAGGCGGAGGAAGCGTCGGCTTCTAAGAGATTAAAAAACATGAGGTTGGCCTCGAATTTCTTGCCCATCGTGGTCGCCGCCATGCCCAACTCGTAAAACAGTCGGCGAACGTCGTCGGTAAACACGTCCTCCAATTTTTCGATTTCCGCGCTAGGCTCATGTTTCATAAAAGGTCTGTCAATACGGTATAGTCCGGAGGATATCAACAAAATTTTCGGGGGGGAGATTTCGTCCAAAAAAAATCTTTGCAATCGATGATTTTTTTCAGACGTTCTTGTCCCTTTCGGGCAACTGGCAGACTATGAAAGACACGATTTTCCTAGAGGGAATCTGGGAGAGGCAGGGCGACGAGTTCGCGGGCTGTTCCGTGCGTGTGGTTGCGAACTCGGGGGGACTGTGGGAGGGAAGGCTGGTTTACGTGACCCGGAAGGCAGCGGCAGCGGGCTGGATCGTGGGGGACCGCAAGTGGGTGGACCTCACACCATCCGGGCCGTGCAAGTTCGCAGGGCGGGATTTGCAGAAGGCCTACGATTACGCGACCGGCGAGGTGGTGCGGACGGACTACGTCGAAAAAGTGTTCCTGCTGCGGGAAAGGCGCCTGGTGGTGCGGGGGCCCCGCTGGTGGGACCACTTCGGGGCTACCCAGGAATGGCACAAGCTGGGCTGAGGTCTACCAGCCGGACAAAATCTTCTCGCGGTCGCCGCGGAATCCGTGAAATCCGAAACTCATGTCGTCGGTCCACCAGGGGAATTCCGGAATCAGATTCTCGAACGAAAACCGCATGGCCACCTCGACCGGGGCGAAGCGGATGCCGCTGGCGGCGAGGTGTTCGCGCACATCGGGACGCTGGCACATGTAGGTGTCGCCGTTTTCGTCGTAATGGTCGGGAGCGGTTTCCATCGCCTCGAGGAAACGGCGGCTGCGCAGCGAGCAACCCCCATTGCCGACCCGACAGCCTTCCGACGCGAGTTGGGGCGGCCAGGGTGCCCCGATGTAATCCCAATCTCGAAAATCAGCGGTCCAAAGGTGCGGATGAACCGGGAAGCCGTCGCACTCGATTTGCAGGACGTAGGGGGTCTCGACGTAGCGGGCCAGCGAGCGGGCTTGAAAACGCATGGCCTGGCGGTAGTCGAAGCGGGGGATCTGAAAATACTCCCCCGGACAGGCCGCGACGGGGCGGGCAAAGGTGAGATGGATGACCCGGGCGAAGGAAATGTGGTGAGTGACGTAGCGGAGAACGCGGGCACCCTGCTCGGGATCGTTGCCGTTGAAGAGGAGGAGGGTCACGTCCTCTAAACGCAGAGGGTCGCGGGGGGATTCCGGCTTGGCGCTCTCTCCCGCCAGCCCGGCCGTGAGCAACCGCTCCACCGTGGAGGTAAGAGGTTCGTGTCCGGCGGCGGAGGAGGCCTGCAGGGAACTGACGAGGCCAGAAGGCAGGTAGACGGAGAGTTTTTCGCGGGTTTCGGACATGGGTGGGTCAGTTGAGAGAAATGCGTCCGATGGGTTGGACATTGAGATCTTCGGTCAGTTCCTGGTGGGAGAGCACGGCCAGATCCGGCAAATCCATTTCGATCAGTTTGCGAGTGTAACGGCGGATGTCCATCGAGGTGAGCAGAACGGGCCGCCGCTCGGCGTCCGGGCGGGCGGAGGCCTTGGATTTGATCTCGTCGACAAATCGCTTCGCTGCCGCTGGCTCCAGGGCCAGGAAGCTGCCGGAGGAGGTTTGCCGGATGGCCTTGCGCAGGGTTTCCTCGGCTCCCGGATCAAGCAGGTAGGCCACCAGAATGTTCTGACCGCCGCTGAATTTGAAGCTGATGTAGCGCTTAAGGGCGACCCGCACGTATTCGGTCAGGAGCACGGAGTCCTTTTCTTTTCCGCCCCATTCGATCAGGGCTTGAAAAATCACGCGAAGATTGCGGATCGAGATATCTTCCTGGACCAAGCGCTGCAACACTTCGGCGATTTTTTGGGCGGGGAGGACCCGCTGCACTTCGCGGGTGATCTCGCCATACTCCTGCTCCATTGAGGTGAGGAGGGAGCGGGTCTCCTGCAGTCCGACGAAGTCGGCCGAATAACGCCGCAGGATAAGAGAGATGTGAAAGCTGGCCAGTTTGACCGGTTCGAGGAAGGCCACGCCCATTTGGACCAGGCGCTTCTGCTCGGTGGCCGGAACCCACCAAGCCTCCTGCTGGTCGAGGGGCTTATCCACTTTTTCATGCGGAATACGGAAGACAGAAAGGTGTTCGTCGGTTTCGCGAACATACAGTTTTTCCGCCTGGAGGGTGCCCTCCGCCATGGGCACTTCCTGCAGCAGAATCTGATAGCGGCCTTTGGACAGGGACGAATTGAAACGCAGGTGAATGCCCGGAAATGGCACGCCCAGATCAAGGTAGAGCGCTTTTTTTACCTGCACGAGTTCGTCGTTGAGGGCGGAGACGTCTAGGCTTTCCTGCAGGGCCGCGTCGGCCTCCAGCAACACGGGCACCGTCACGGAAAACCGATCGTCTCCCTCCGTCTCCTTACCATCGCGTTTTCCGCCGAATCCCGCGCCGCCGGGACCGTCGCCGCCTTTGCCGGCTCCCCGTTTCGACGCAGCCGGAGCGGAGGCGCGGTAAAGCATGTAGCCCGTGCCGAGCACACCCGTGGCCAGGGCCAGAAACTGCGGCGCGGGAAAGCCCGGGATAAGAGCGAAGGCAAAGAGAACCGTACCGCCGATCATGAGCGCCTTCGGCACGGCCAGAACCTGGTGTACGATGTCGGTGCCGAGCCCGGAATCCTCGTCACTACCGACGCGGGTGACGATGATGCCGGCTGTGATACAAATGAGGAGAGCGGGAATCTGCGACACCATGCCGTCGCCAATGGTCAGGATCGAATAGGTCTCGACCGCTTTGCCGGGACTCATCCCTTTTTGGACGATGCCGATGGTGAGACCAGCGATGAGGTTGACCGCGACGATGATGAGCGAGGCGATGGCGTCGCCTTTGACAAACTTCATGGCACCATCCATGGCTCCGAACAACTGGCTTTCCCGCTCCAGAGTGCTGCGGCGTTTCTGGGCCTCGCGGATGTCCATCACGCCGGCTCGCATGTCCGCATCGATGCTCATTTGCTTACCCGGCATGGCGTCGAGGGTGAAGCGGGCGGCGACTTCCGCCACGCGCTCCGCGCCCTTGGTGATGACGATGAACTGGACCACCAGCAGAATGAGAAAGATGACGCAGCCCACCACAAAATTGCCGCCCACCACAAAACTGCCAAAGGTGTAAATGATCTGCCCGGCATAGCCGTCCACCAGAATGAGCCGGGTCGAGGTGATGTTCAGGGCTAACCGGAAGAGGGTGGTGATGAGCAGGATGCTGGGAAAGGTGGAGAAGGCCAGAACGTTGTTCACATACAGCGACATCATGAGCAACACGGTCGCGGCAGTGAGGTTGACCGCGATGAGCGAATCGAGCAGCCACGGCGGCACCGGCAGGATGAAGAGAGCGATGATGCAAACCACCACCGCCGCCATGTAAATGTCGATGTACCGCCCGGAGAGAAAGGCCAGGGCTTGAAGTCGGAGAAGGAAATTTTTCATGGTCGAGCCGTGGAAGCGTGTAAAGCGAGTTCCGCGGCAGCTTCTGCTTCCGCGTCCCGGTGCAACACCCGCAAGATGCGGGCGCGGGTGAGATGGGCGCCGGCCAGGCCGACCTTGCTGGCGGCCAGCAACCCCGCCTGCTCGATGGCGGCAAGGGCCTCGGCCGGACGGCGAAGATCCAAAAGGGCGGCGGCCAGCACCCGCCAGAGGGTGCCGTGGGCCGGATCACAGGCCAGCAAAAATCGGGCGTAATCCGCCGCATGGCCCGGCTGACCACACTCCAGGTGGATGCAGGCCAGGGCGTGCAAGGCCGTGAACGAGCGCTCCGACAAGCGCGGACCGGGCAGGTTCTCTGGAGCATTCATCCGCTGATCAAAACCCTCCGGTAGGCGGCCAGCAGTTCCACGCTGTTGATGTCTTCCAGCAGGCGGGTCGAAAGCACCCCCGACTCCTCGTCGGTGGCGAGCGGAATCGCCTCCGCGACTTCCGAGGCAAGTTCGAGCAGAGTGGCTATCCAAGGCCGGTCTCCTAGCAGCGCCAGGCGCTCCGGCGGCGGCCCCAACCCCTGGGTTTCCAGACGGCGCAGGGTGAGCGAGGGATAGAGCTGCCGGTGTTGCTCGACCGGTTCGGATTGCACGATGGCATTCCCGCCCCGGGGCGAGGTGGAACGCGGCTGCGCCTCGGGCGCTTTGAGGGCCGTGGTGACAGTTTCAATGCCGGGGCCGACATCATGAATGGACTCGGAGCGAATCAGCATGGGGTCACCGAGTTTGGAAAATTTGGTCCAGCGCCTCCGTCAGACCCTCCAGCGCCAGACGGAGGGCGGGTGCCGTCGCTTCGCGTTGGTCGAGGCTGGTGGCCAGTCCGATCACAGAATCATCCTTGAGTTCCAGCGGCATCATCAGGGAAGGGGCGGAAGTAAAATGCGTCGCCGTGAGCAAGCGCTCGCGCGGGGGCATGTTTTGGTGGAGACGCGGTCGCGAAAGCACCAGAACGACCCGTTCGTCCACCCCGGCCACCCGCAACTGGCCCAGATTCTCGATTTCAAAAACGACCTGTCCGTCCGCCGCCGGGGGCGGCTGGGGCAGCTCGAGCACTGCTGCCAGTTCGGAAAGCACCATGGAAAAATTCATCGCCAGGAGGATTCGACGGCAATCACCGCGTCGGCGGCCAGCTGCATGGCTTCGAGGAGACGCTGGCGGTGGGCTTCGGTAGGATAGATTTTCATGGGCAGGAGTCGGACAATTTCCTTGAGCTGGGTGAGGAAATTGACCGTAGCGGCCAGGGGCGGGATGCGCATGGCGGTGCAGAGTTGCAGAAACTCATCCTCGGAAACCATTTCCGCCTGGGAAGCCTGAAGGATCCGGCGCATGACCTCATCCGGCGCGACCACCACCTCGGGGGAATACGAATCGTGAAATTTTTGCAGCAGGGTGCGGATCGAAGCATGGGCGTTGCCGAGAAACTCGATTTGGTAAAACCCGTCCATGACCGACTTGAGGTAGGCCCCATCGCGCGAGGGCTGCCCGGAGTGCAAATCGTCCCCCAGGCATTGGAAGAGAAAGTTCAGCGCGGTGCGAAGCCGTTGTTCGAGCGGATCGTTCATGGGGCGGGATTTGGCACGGCCTCGCGAGGAAACTGGTCCATGATGAAGGTATAGGCCTCGGCCGGGTTGCGCTCGCTGAAGATGGCGTCACGGTAGAAATCGCGCAGGCGCTGGCGCAGATCGGTCTGGCCGGAAGCGGCTTGGTCGGCCCGCCGCGACACATTGTAACCGGCCTTGATGGCGGGACCGTGTTCTTTTTCTAAATCCTTGGCGAAATTTTCCAGATCCTGCTGCAACTGGGTGTCGCCGCCGGTGTTGTCCTTCATCAGGCGGGCACTGGCGGAAACCGCCCCGTGGCGCAGCGCCACATCGGGAAAAAGGTTCTCCGCTTCATCGCGAAGGGAACTGTAGTCGCGATCTCTCATCATCCGACGCATCAGGGTCTGGAAACCCTGGAACTCGACATCGTCGGTGAAGTCGGGCAAGGTCTCGGCCAGGCGGGATTTTGCTCTTTGCTCGCTGCGACGGAACTCGGTCCGAGATTGCGCCTTCCGTTTTGGCGGGGCGGAATCCTGGGCCTGGTCGTCGTATTTTTCTTGATGGAAAGAGCCCGAGGTCCAGTCATCGTCCCGGTTTTCCTTCTGGTTCAGCGTGACTTTATTTCCCCGAAAAACGCCCTGAAGATCACTAGTGTTGAACGAGCTATCTTCCGTTCGCAGGATCGCTGCGCTGCTTTTAATATCGGTGATGGCCATGATGAATCGCGCTTGCTTCCGCGCCAGGAGCGCAGGGTTGGGGGAAGGTGGAATCGAACGGCGGGAAGTTCAAGGCATTTTGCGTGACAAGAAGCGCCTGATTACGGCGCGTTCGGAATCCGCCGAGGCGGCAGGGAGGCCACCCAGCGGAGAATCTCCGCCACCGGCTCGAGGAGGTCGCCCGGAATGAAGTCCCCCACCTCGGTGCGGTCGTGGAGGGCATGGGCGAGCGGGACGTTTTCCACAATCGGAACCCCGGCTTCGCGCGCGGTCTGAATCAGCTTGAGTGCGACAAAGCCGGTCGCTTTCACCCGCAGCTTGGGCACGGCGGTGACTCCCTGCTCGAACCAGATTCCCACGGCGTAGTGGGTCGGGTTGGTCACCAGCACGGTCGATTTGCGCGCTGCGGTGGGGGCGTCTTCAAAAATGAGTTCGCGCGCCAGTTGCTTGCGGCTGCCCTTGAGCTGAGGGTCGCCCTCGTTTTCCTTGTTCTCCCGTTTGACCTCTTCCTTGGTCATCATCAAGTCCCTGGTCAGAAGCATGCGTTGCAGGAGAAAATCCACGATGGCGATCGCCACGTAGGCGAGCAACACCGCGACGAGAAAGGCGTGGAACATGGCTGAGGCCACCATCTCGATCGCCTCGAGCCCGCCAAACGGGATGAGCAAGGCCGGACTGATCGCTTGGTAAACAATCATGCTCACGACGACGATGAGGAGCACGAGCTTGATGAAGTTCTTAGTGAACTCGACCACGCCCTTCATGGAGAAGATGCGCTTGAGACCGCTGAGGGGGCTGAGTTTTTCCAGACTTGGCTTCATGGACTCGAAGGCCAGAACAAAACCAAACTGGAGAACATTGCCGAAAAACGTGGCGACGATGGCCGTGATGGAGATCGGCACAAGCGCAAACGCGACCAGATTCAGCCCAGCCCGAGCGGTCTCGGCCATGATGTCGGCGCTTTGGTAGGAGGCGGCATGAAGGCATTGCTGGAGGAAGGACTGGAAGCGGGCGGACAGCTCCTTGAACAGGACGAAGAGAGTGAAGAGCACGGCCGACGTGCCCACGGTCGTGACCACATCCACGCTTCGCACCACCTGCCCACGGTTGCGGGCGTCCCGCTGCTTTTTCGCCGTGGGCTGCTCTGTCTTTTCAGAGGAGGATTGGTCGCTCACCGCAGGACGGCTTTGAGAAACTCGGTGAGCCGGGCCCCGTTAAGATTTTCACTGGCGAAACTCGTCATAAGAATGCCCACAAAAGGAATCAAGACAAAAAATCCCACCGCGCTTTTGATCGGCATGGAGAGGAAAAACACATTCAACGAAGGGACGAAGCGGTTGACAAATCCCAGCCCGACATCGATCAGAAAAAAGATCAGCAGGACCGGCGCGGCGTAGAGGAGAGTCAGCCGGAAGTAATGGGACATCTCGCCCAGAAACACTTCCAGCCCCCCAACGCTTGGCGCGGGTAAAAATTCGAAAAGGGGAAACACGCTGTAGCTGCTCAGCAGAACTCCGAAGAAGGCCAGATACATGCCTGTCGCATAAAAAACCGCCACGGCCAGACGGGAAAAAAGCCCGCCTATCGGGGAGTTCACCGCTCCAAAGAAGGGATTGAGAACGCCGGCCACGGTCGATCCACGCTGCAAGTCGATCAGTTCACCCGCCGATTCCAAGGCCCAGACGACAAGGCCGGCTCCGAAGCCAAGAACCGCGCCAATGAAGCCCTCCTTCAAAGCCAGCACCGCCAAGACCACCGGATCCTTGGGCCACTCGCTGTCCAAAGTGGGCAGGAGGAGCGGAAGAACCACCGCCAGATTGGCGATGATGAGCGCGCGCTGGGGCAACCCTCCCTGGCCGGAACTGGCAAAAAATGGCACCACGCCCAGCGCGACCGTCGCACGAACGGAGGCCAGAAGAAGCAAGACCATGCCCTGCTGGAAGTCACTCATCGAATCAGCTGCGGAAAACTGGAAAACGCCATCACCGTAAACGTGTAGAGGTCGCTGAAGACGTAGTTCATGGCGTAAATGAGCACGAGAACGACGGCGACCAGTTTGACGGCGGAGGGCAGGGTTTGATCTTGCACCTGGGTCAGCGCCTGGATCAACGCCACCAGAACCCCCAGCACCGTAGCGGCCAGAATGGGTGGCAAAGAAGCGGTCAGCACCAGCAGCAGCGCCTGGGACGTCAGATGCAAGTATTGTTGTTCCATGGCGCGGGCCTTAGTAGCGATAGGAAAGGACGAGCCCCTCAAAGAGGCGTCCCCAACCGTTGACGAGAGTGAACAGCAGCAGCTTGAAGGGGAGCGAAATAGTGGTGGGGGAAATCATGACCATGCCCAGCGCCAGCAGGATATTCGACACGACCAAGTCCACGATGACAAAGGGCAGATAGATGATGAATCCTATTTGAAAAGCCAGGGAGACCTCCGTCGTGATAAAGGCCGGCACCAGGATCACCATGTCCTGCTCGGTCAGGGTTGCCGCACGTTGATCCGGCCAGGTTTTCCGCGCCAGCGAGAGAAAAAGCTGACGGGTATCCGGGGAGCTGTTGGCGGTGAGAAACTTCTGAAACGGGGGTTTGATTTTTTCGAGAAAGGCCGGGGCCGTCTGGATGGTGATCTTGGAAAGATCCTCATACCGGATGGCCTCGTAGGTCTCCGTCAGCACCGGATTCATGATGTAAATCGAGACGATCAAGGCCAGCCCGTTCAGCACGATATTCGGCGGGGTCGTTTGCAGCCCCAGAGCATTGCGCAAGAGTCCCAGCACGATGATGATCCGGGCGAAGGACGACATGAGCACCGCCAGGTACGGCAGCAACCCTGCGACCACCAACAGGATGATGATCTCGAGCGGATTCGAAAGATTCAGGTTCATTCCGCAGACGTTTTCGCTGTGAGCAGCACCCCAAGCCGGTCGCCGACCTGGACCAATTCCCCGCGGCCTGCCGGTTTGCCGTTGACCAGAACCGTCACCGGTTCGTTAGGCGGGGCGGACAGTTCGAAGATATGGCCTTCGTCCAGACTCCGCAGTTCTTCCATTTTCAGGTTCAAGGTGCCGACTTGGAAGGCGAGTTCTACGTTGAGATCGTCCGTCCAATGTTTGGTGGTGGGTGTGTTCATGTCAGAAAGATTAGGAGATTCAGGAGATTCGGGCTGGGTGGATGCCGCCGGGAGGGAACGGGGCTCCAGACCCAGGATGCGGCAGTCTTTGCGGGCGCCGGGAAAGAGCACGATGCCGGTGGCGGTGCCCCCATCCGTGCTGATTTCCAGAAGCCAGATGTCGCCCGGACTGGCGGCGGCAAAATCCTCTTGCGCAATCGGGAAGGACTCGAGAATAACCGGCAGCACCAGATCAATCGGGTCGACCCAATCCTCGAGCCGGGCGGTGGGCCAGGATTCGGAATTTTTCAAAAGGAGATCCAGAATCGCCGGATCGACCCGCAGAACGCCATCCGCCTCTTTCTGCTTGTGGCCATTGCGGGCTTCCCAAAACAGGGTGACTTGCTCGGCGCCCGCGAAAGACGGCTTTGCCTTGGCCAGGGTAGCAGTCAGCCCGGTGGCCTTTTCAAAAGAGTTCAAGATTTCTTCGCAAAGTGCCGCTTGTAAGGCCGCGCGAAAGGGTTCGGGGATTTTTTCCAAGGCCGGAGCCGATTCGAGGCGATGGTGCCAGTTGCCGCCCGGGGTGGGCGAAAATTGCAGGAGCGCGGGAGCCCCGGACATCAGCAGCACCACTTCCCGCGCCGCCGGGACGGAAGTGCCTTTCGACCGAAAACGAATCGTCCATTCCTCGCCCTCAAAGGTGGTGGCGACCGTACGGCCCTTGCCCGCCAGGGTGCTGACCCCCCGGGCCTGGGCCGCGCTCAGTAGGGGAAATGCGAAGGCTTCCGTCATTTAGATTCTCCGCTCCTCCTCCGTCTCGTCCGTCTCGGCGGGGTACCCCGGCTGCAACCTGCGGCGGTCATCGATCTCCACGGCACCGCGCCGGTTGGCCTTGCGGCCGCCAAAGAGAAGATTCTCCAACTGCGGCAAAAAGGAGGTCAGCACCCCGAGGGAAACCTCGGACGAAGTGGTAAAAGTCACGCGGATAAACCCGCCCTCGTTGGTAATACGAAGCGCCGTATCGGGCAGAATGTCGGGACGCACGACGGCCTGAAAGGTCCCTTCCGTGGACCGCACGGCGGCAAGGGTTGCCGCCACGTAGCGGGAAAATTGTTCGGCCGTGACCAACCCTGTTCCGCCCGCCAGCGAGGAGCCAGTAGCTCCACCCGCATTTTGCCGAGAGGAGACCTCAGCCACGGCCTGACCACCGGGCAGGAGTGGGGGCGCTGTCGTCACGATCGCCCCATCCACCAGAAACTCAGCCAGCACCGCCCTGCTCCTCTCCGTCGGAACGATCCCTACGGATAGACGAGAAATGGGGGGCTCGCTTTCGGGCGGAGTCCTCTTTGAAGTGTTCAGAGTAGCTGGCTCGACAAAAACGGCGGAAACTCGGTCGGATTCTGAGGAAGCCTCTAACCCCTCCCGACCGACGGAAGCCGACCTAACGTCAGCCGAAAAAGAAGCGGCGGATACTACGGATGGAGACGCGGTCGAACCATGACGGGAAACTTCAGGAAGCGGTTCCCGCGAAGTCTGGGCCACCGGCGAGGGCCGTTCAGGAACCGTTGGCCCCCCGGGCTGAGCAAGCCTAGAAAACGGCAAAATCCGCTGGGAATCCAACGCTCCCTCGTCCTGAGGTCTCTCCGGCGCTTTCCCCGGAGTAGAGTCTCCCTCAACCCGGCGGGAAAGCTCTGGCCGTTCGACGGAGCTGGCCGCGATGCTTGCGCGGGCTCTTTCCTCCGCCAGAACCAAAGAAGAAACCGAATCATCCGCCAACGGCAACGCTCCCGTTGTCCGAGTCATCGGCGCAACTTCCAGCACCGGCCTGTCCCTGGTGGGTGCAACAACTACCTCCCCGAGCAGGACGGAACGCGCAAAAACTGGAAAAAACCCGACTTCCCTTCCCGTCTCGCCCTTCGCCTCCTGCGAGATTTTCTCCGGCGTCGGATTTGCTTCAGCCCGGCGGGAAAGTTCCGGCCGTTCGACCGAACGATCCGTCATGCTCACGCTGGATCTTTCCTCCACCGGAACCAAAGAAGAAATCGGATCATCCGCCAACGGCAACGCTCCCGTTGTCCGAGTCATCGGCGCAGCTTCCGGCACCGGCCTGTCCCAGGCGGGAGCAACAACTTCCTCCCCGAGCAGGACGGAACGGGCAAAAACTGGAAAAACCCCGACTTCCCTTCCCGTCTCGCCCTTCACCTCCTCCGAGATATTCCTGGGAGTGGGAT
>CAMASH010000068.1 GCA_945860745.1 Chthoniobacter flavus
AACCCTGAATGGGTTGCATCGGGCGAGGAACACAACCCATTCAGGGTTGGTGTATGGTTTGCTATATACCCAAGGTAGCTTTGCAACCTTGGGCTGCGGGATGCAGCCACGTTGTGGCACAGAAGCTTACATGTTCCCAAAAAACGCCGATCTGGAGATCCCTCAGAAATTTGTCCCGCACCCAAGCAGTTTTCGGGCCAAAATGGGAAATTGGAAGGCGCTTATGAGGGAACGAAAAGATTAATTTGCGCAAAAAAAGTTTCCCTAGCGCGACGCGGCTTGTTAACGAGGTCGGAGTGCGTTTGCGGGGAACACTCTTGTCGCTGGGCTTTAGGGTCTGCGGGGCGCTATGCGCCTTGACCGCCCCGGCCTTTGCCGAACCCGCCGGACTGGAATATCCCATGCGCCGGGTGGCGCATATTTTCCAACCGCTCTCCCGTCCGGCCGAGATGATCAGTGAGGCGGCTTATCTGGTTTCTCTGATCTGTCTGGGCGTTTTTCTGGTGGTTGCGGGGTTGCTGGTTTTTATTATGATCAAGTTCCGCCGCCGGGCGCAGGATGACGGCCGCGAGCCGCCCCAGATTTACGGCAGCACCAATATCGAGCTGGCCTGGACGGTGATTCCGATCCTTATCACTGTCGTTCTGGTGCTTGTGACCAGCCGCACCATCGGCGAAATCCAAAACATGAAGATGCCGGAGGATGCGTTGAAAATCCGGGTGGTCGGACACCAGTGGTGGTGGGAAATTCACTACGAAGATCTCGGCATTGTGACCGCCAACGAAGTGCATATTCCGGTCAGCAGCCGCGATCCAGCCCAGGCCACGCCGACGCATATTGTGCTGCAATCCGCTGACGTGATTCACAGTTTTTGGGTGCCGCAACTGGCCGGGAAGACCGACTTGGTGCCCAATAAAACCAACGACACCTGGCTCGATCCCTATGAGACGGGCGTGTATTTTGGAAACTGCGCCGAGTATTGCGGCACCCAGCACGCCAACATGCTTTTGCGGGTCATCGTGCACACGCCGGAGGGGTTTGCCAAATGGGTGGCCTCGCAGAAAGTGCCGCCCGCCGCGCCGCAGACCGCTGAGGAAATCAAGGGGCACCAGCTTTTCTACGGCTACGCATGCATCAACTGTCATACGGTGGACGGCACCGTGGCCGAGGGGGTCTTCGGCCCGAACCTGACCAAGCTGATGACGCGCCAGACCATCGGGGCCGGCGTGGCTGAGTTGAACGACCAAACCCTTTGGGCCTGGGTGAATGATCCGCAAGGCTTGAAAACCGGCTGCCTCATGCCGGACATGCAACTGCTCGACCCGGAGGTGGATGCCATCGTGGCGTTCCTGAAAACCTTGCAATGAAAACGGCCCGCAACCCATTGACCGGCCGGGCGCGTGGTCCCCAATGCGCCGGGGTTGAAATTCCAAAAGTCGGCACGTTCGGGAGAACGCGCCCCACCCTCTGAACCATGTTCGACACGATCATTGACCCGAATTTCAAAGCCCCCGAACCCGAACGGGTGGGGGAGGAGCGCGTCTCGCTCACGCGCATCGTGCAGGAACTGGTCTTCACGGTGGACCACAAAAAACTCGGGCTGATGTACATCGGTTCGGGGCTGATGTTCTTTGTCGTGGCCGGGCTCATGGCCACCATGATGCGGCTGCAACTGGCCTTTCCGAACGGCAAGGTCCTCGAGCCGGATGTGTTCAACCGCCTCTTCACCATGCACGGAACATCCATGGTGTTTCTGGTCGGCATGCCGATCATTTTCGGATTCGCCAACTATCTCACTCCCCTCATGATCGGGACGCGGGACATGGCTTTCCCGCGCCTCAATGCCTTCGGGTTCTGGGTTTTCTTTTTCAGCGGGTGGCTGCTCTATTTCAGCTACCTGGCCGCGCCCGGACTTTACGCGGCGGGTTCGGCCCCCGATGTGGGCTGGTTTGCCTACTCGCCGTTGACGGCCAAAGCCTTCTCGCGCGGACACAGCACCGACTATTGGACGCTTTCGCTCCTGATGGGCGGCATCGGCAGCGTTGCCACCGCGATCAACATCATCGTGACCACGCTGTGCCTGCGGTGCAAGGGCATGACCCTTGGCCGTATGCCGCTCTTTGTTTGGGTGTTCCTGGTGGCGGCGTTTCTCGTCATCATCGCCATACCGCCTCTCTCGGCCTGCCAGATCATGCTGATTTTTGACCGCTACCTGGGTGCGAAATTCTTCGACACCCAGGCCGGGGGTTCGGCGGTGCTGTGGCAGCATTTCTTTTGGATTTTCGGCCATCCGGAAGTTTACATCCTCATCCTGCCGGGGTTCGCCATCGCCAATGAGATCGTCCCGGTTTTCTCGCGCAAACCCATGTTTGGTTATCCGATCATGGTGGCGGCGACGGTGATGATCGGCTTCATCAGCCTGACCGTCTGGGCGCATCACATGTTCACCGTGGGCATGACCTCCCTCGGCAACACCTTCTTCGTCGTTTCCACCATGATCATCGCCGTGCCGACCGGCATCAAAATCTTCAACTGGCTCGGAACGATGTACGGCGGGAAGATCCGCTTCGATTTGCCGATGCTGTTTTGCATCGGGTTTCTTTTTCAGTTCCTCATTGCCGGACTGACCGGTGTGATGTTGTCGGTTGCACCGTTCGACTGGCAATTGAGCGATTCGTATTTCGTGGTGGCGCACTTCCATTACGTGTTGATCGGTGGTCTGCTTTACATGGTTTTCTCCGGCATCTATTATTGGTATCCGAAGGCCTTCGGCCGGATGCTCAATGCGAAGCTCGGCCACTGGCATTTCTGGCTCTTCACCATCGGATTCCATCTCACCTTCGGCCCTCAGCACATTGCGGGTTTCATGGGCATGCCGCGCCGCGTTTTTACTTATGAGGAAGGGCGTGGCTGGGACCTGTGGAATCTGCTCTCGACCATTGGCGTGTTGATTCAAATCCCCGGCATCCTCTTTTTCGTGATCAATTTGATTTACTCCTACATCAAGGGCAAAAAGGCCGGTGACGATCCGTGGGATGCCTGGACGCTGGAGTGGTCCACCACCTCGCCGCCGCCGGAATATAATTTCGCCAAACTCCCCGAGGTGAAAAGCCGCCGCCCGCTCTGGGATTTGAAACACCCCGAGGATCCCGACTGGAAATTCGAATGAGCACCGAACCCCTTCATGCGGGCGAGTCCGCTTCCCTGATCAACGACCCGAACGCGACCGAAACGCCCTGGCGTCTGCCCTCCCAGCGCAAGACCGGCATCGCGTGCCTGATCGTGACCGAGTCCGCGCTTTTCACCATCTTTGTGGTGGCGTATCTTTTTTACATGGGACGGAGCCTGAACCCGCCCTATCCCGCCCAGGTGCTCGAATTCCCCTGGTTGGGCAGCATCGCGCTTTTCAGCAGCAGCGCCACGATCATGCTGGCGGAAATCATGCTGCGGAAAGTCAACCGTTTCGGGTTTCTCATCTGGTGGGGGCTGACCATCGTGCTGGGCGCGTATTTCATCTACTTTACCGCGACGGAATGGATGCACTTGATTTACGGGAAGAATCTGACCATCAGCAGCAACGTTTTCGGCTCGACCTTTTACGCCCTCGTCGGCCTTCACCTCAGCCACGTCTTCATCGGCCTGCTCTTGCTCAGCACGGTCTGGCTGCTCACGTTTTTTGGCAAAATCCCAAAAGATCACCATGAGCACATTGAGGTGGTCTCGTGGTATTGGCACTTTGTGGACGCGATCTGGCTGGTGGTTGTGACCGTCGTTTACATCATCAGCGTGAACTACTGACCATGAACAAGGATTCCGAAAAACCACCCGCCACGATCGAGCTTCCCACGCCGACGGCCTGGCCGATCATGACGGCATTCGGGCTCCTGCTCCTCTTTGCCGGCCTGGTCACAAGCCTCGCCGTGTCGCTGGTCGGTTTTCTGGTCGGCTTGGCCGGGGCCATCGGCTGGTGCCTCGACGTTTTCCCTCATCCCAGGCACGCACCGGTTGCCGTGCAATCCGCCGCCGAAGGACCGTCTCCGGTTCAAACCGCCAGTCACGTCGTGCAGATCCTCGCAGCGGGAAAAGTCCCCCATCGCGCGCGCATTCCCGTCGAGGTGCATCCCTATCTGGCCGGGGTTTTTGGAGGGCTGGTGGGCGCGGCCGTGATGGCTGTTCTTGCCTGCGTCTATGGCCTGTGGAAATACGACAGCATTTGGTACCCTATCAATCTTCTCGCTGCCGCCGGGGTGCCCGGTCTGGCTAATGCGAGCTTTGCGGATTTGTTACAGTTCAACCTCGCCGGCCTGCTCGTTGCCTGTGTCGCGCACCTTTCCCTCTCGGTCGTGGCGGGCCTGCTCTATTCCGCGCTTCTGCCCATGTTACCGCGTAAACTCGAATGGCTCTGGGGTGGCCTCGTGGCTCCGCTGGTGTGGTCGGGCCTGATCTTTGCCAGCATGAAATACATTGATCCGACGTTACAGGCTGCGGTGGACTGGCCCTGGTTCATCGCCTGTCAGGTTGCCTTTGGGGCGGTCTGCGGATTTGTCGTCTTCAAATCCGAGAAAGTGGAAACGATGCAGAACTGGTCGCTGGCGGAAAAACTCGGCGTGGAAATGCAGCGCGAAACGGAGGACGAAAAGTGAGATTCTCCCCCGGCCTGTCCGCGTCCCTGGCGGTGCTTTTATCCGTGCTTCTGCCGGCCTGCGAATGGATGCCAGGCAGGCCGCGGAAAGCCGATGAAGTTGTCGCCCCCACGGCGGTGATGGATTTCTCAAAGCTCTTCACGCAAAACTGCGTCGGCTGCCACGGGGCCGGAGGCAATATCTCCGGTTCCTTTGCCCTCGATGACCCGACGTATCTCGCCGTCGTCCCGGAGGAAAAACTGCGCGCAGTGATTACGGGAGGAGTTCCCGGCAGCCTCATGCCGCCCTTTTCCATCGCCCACGGCGGCATGCTGACCGATGACCAGATCACCGTGCTGGTGCAGGGCATTTCTGCGTGGAAACCCCCCGCGGCCAACTCTTCCGCTCTCCCCCCCTACAGCGCTCCTCCAGGCCAGGCGGCCGCGGGCGCGCAAGTCTATGAAACCTATCTTGCGAGCCTGCGCAAAATGGCAGGCGACGCCATGTTTGCGGATGGCTTCCTGGCGAATAGAGCCTTCCTCGGCCTGACCAGCGACCAATACCTGCGCACCCTGATCCTCATTGGAAGGCCCGAACTCGGCATCCCCAATTTTGAGCGGGCCATCCCCGGTCAACCGTTGAGCAACGAGCAAATTGCCGACATGGTGGCCTGGCTGATTTCCCAACGAAAAAACGAATTCGGACAGCCGCTCGTTCCGGTGCCGCAATGAAAGATGACCGCATGAACACAGACTCCAGCAAAGAACCCGAAAAATGTGCGTGTGAAGGTCAGGCGAAAGCCGGCCGCCGCGACTTCCTGCTCAAAATCGGCCTTGGTCTCAACGCCATCGCCGCCGCTGCCATCGGCATCCCCATTGTCGGCTATGCCCTCTCCAGCTTCGTGCAGAAATTTCCGCTCAAGTCCGTCTCGCTCGGACCCGTGAGCAATTTTCCCGAAGGCACCACCCGCCTCGCGTCCTATCGCAATCCCTACAGCCGGAAATGGGATGGCGACACCGCGGAAATCCCCTGCTGGGTGCGGCATATTTCGAATAACGACTTTCAGGTTTTCGCCATCAATTGTACCCATCTCGGCTGTCCGGTGCGCTGGTTCGACGAATCCAAGCTCTTCATGTGCCCCTGCCATGGCGGCGCGTATTATCAGGACGGCACCCACGCCGCCGGGCCGCCCCCGCGCCCGCTCTACACCTATGAATGGTGGGTGGAAAACAACGAGCTTTTCCTCAAAGGCGGCATCCTGCCCACGCTGGCCGATCCCAAGGTATGATCGGGATTTTCCGCAATGTTTGCCTCTGGGTGGACGACCGGCTGCATGTCAGCAAGTTGTTCGCTGCCACCGCGGGCCACCATGTGCCGAAGAGTTCCGGCAGTTGGTTCTACGTCTTAGGCAGCGCGACCTTGCTCTGCTTCATGATTCAGTTGGTCACCGGCACGCTTCTGGCCTTTGTCTACGTCCCCTCGGCCTCGCAATCCTACGAGACGCTCATGTATCTGAGCTACGAGCAGCCGCTGGGATGGTTCCTGCGCGGCCTGCATTACTGGGGATCGAATTTCATGGTCGGTATCATGTTCCTGCACATGACGCAGGTTTTCCTGTTCGGAGCCTACAAATATCCCCGTGAAATCACATGGATTTCCGGCTGCATCCTCATGCTTTTAACCCTTGGTCTGGCCTTCACCGGTCAGGTCATGCGTTTCGACGAGGATGCCTATTGGGGCACCGGCATCGGTGCGGCCATCGCCGGGCGGGTGCCATTCCTTGGTGCGCAGCTGGTCCAGCTCATGCTCGGCGGGCCCATCATCAACAGCGACACGCTTTCGCGCTTTTTCACCCTCCACGTTTTCATTCTGCCCGGTTCGGTTCTGGCCCTCATCAGCCTCCACCTCCGCATGGTCCTGACCAAGGGCATCAACGAATACCCCAAGCCCGGCCACATTGTCCGGCGCGAAACCTACGATCAGGAATACGCCGCCATCATCAAAAAAGAAGGTGTGCCGTTTTTCCCCAAGGCTATCAGCAAGGATCTGGTCGCGGCGTCGATCGTCATTTTCAGCATCCTGTTTTGCGCGGCGGTCTTCGGGCCGAAAATGCCGAACGGCCCGGCCGACCCCACCCAGATCGTCACCGTGCCGCGGCCGGATTTTTATTTTCTCTGGATCTTCGCCGTGGCGGCGCTGCTGCCGGTTTACACCGAGACCTTCCTGCTTCTGGCCGGCGGGCCGGTCATTATCCTGATTCTCTTTGCCCTGCCCTTCGTCAATAACACCGGGGAGAAAAGCTGGCGGCGCAGGCCCGTCGCCGTGATCACCGTGATCCTGATTTACGTTGTCCTGGGCATCCTGACCTATCTCGGAAACGCCTCCCCCTGGTCGCCGGAGATGGGGGCCTGGACCAGCGCGACCACGGAAAAATCGCGCGTGATCGGGCGTAGCCCGCTCGAACTTCAGGGCCTCGTCCTTCTGCAAAACAAGCAGTGCCGCAACTGCCACGCCATTGATGGTGTGGGCGGCCATCGCGGCCCCGATCTGATGAACATCGGCACTCGTCTGACCGAGTCCCAACTCATCCGCCAGATCATCCAGGGCGGGGGCAACATGCCTGCCTACGGCAACAAACTTTTGCCCTACGAAGTGGAGGCGTTGACCGCTTACCTGGTTTCCTTGCGTCCCGAAGGTCAGCCGCCCGCGCGGGATTCCAGTGTCCCCGCCGTGCCGCCCAAGGAGCAATCGCACACCTCGCTCCCGCCCAAACCCCACGGCGAAAGTTGAGCGGCTCGCTTCGGCGAAGAAGTGGCACCGCCTTCCAGCTTGGGCGTAGTGAAGGCTCACAAGCCGGAAGCATGTGCTACGCTCTCTTTCCGTGAACACCGAGTCCGCCGCGCTTGCCTCCTGGGCCTTCGAGCCTCTGCCGGCTTTTGGGCTTCTGCTCACGGCTCTCATCTATTTTCTCGGCTGGCGAAAGCTCCACCGGCAGGTGCCCGCGCGCTATCCGGTCTGGCGGCTGGCCTGCTTTGTGGGCGGCCTGACCACCCTCTACGTTTCGTTCGCCTCCCCGCTCGACGCCTTTGCCTCCTTCCTCCTCATCTCGCACATGGTGCAGCATCTCTTGCTGACCATGGTGGCGCCCTGCCTCATCTGGCTCGGCGCTCCCCAGCTTCCCCTGCTGAGCGGCCTTCCCCGCCAGTTTGTCACCAGGGGAATCGGTCCCTTCCTGCAATGGAAGGGTCTGCTCCAGGTGATTCATGCCATCATGCATCCCGCCGTGAGCTGGTTGCTTTTCACCCTCAGCAACATTCTCTGGCATGTGCCGCATTTTTACGAACTCGGGCTGGGTTCCGACGGATGGCATCAAGTGGAACACTTCTGCTTCCTCGCCACGGCCCTCATGTTTTGGTGGCACGTCATCCAGCCCTGGCCCGGCCGGCCGCATTGGCCCCGCTGGGCCATGATCCCCTACCTTCTGCTGGCCGATCTCCAAAATACCGCGCTGGCCGCTTTTCTCACGTTCTACGATCGCGTTCTTTATCCGACCTACGAAAAGGCTCCGCGCATTGTCAGCCTCGGTCCGTTGGAAGACCAGGCCGGCGCGGGCGTGATCATGTGGGTGCCCGGGTCGCTGGCCTTCCTCCTTCCCGCCGCGGTCATCGCCGTGCAATTGCTCGCTCCCAAAAATCTCAGGCGCCGTCCCCCGGCACCAAAATCCGCCATCCGCAATCCGCCTGTAACGAGCGGAGCGAGGCCAGGCTTTCCATCCGCAATCGTTCAGCCCTTCGATCTCTTTCGCCTTCCGGTGATCGGACCCCTTATGCGCCGGCCCTCCTTCCGCCGCTCTCTGCAAATCCTGCTCCTCGCGCTTGCGGTGCTGATCATTCTCGACGGATTACTCGGTCCGCAAATCAGCCCCATCAACCTTGCCGGGGTCCTGCCGTGGACGCATTGGCGGGCTTTCACCGTCATCGGCTTGCTCGCCATCGGCAACCTCTTCTGCATGGTCTGCCCGTTCACTTTCGTGCGCGATCTGGGCCGGAAAATTCTGCCGGCCCGTTTCGCCTGGCCCCGGGCCTTGCGCTCGAAGTGGCTCGCGGTCGCACTCATCGTGATTTACCTCTGGGCCTACGAAGCCTTCGATCTTTGGAACAACCCCGCCGCCACGGCCTGGATTATCCTCGGCTATTTTCTCGCCGCCCTCCTCATCGATGGATTCTTTCGCGGGGCGAGTTTTTGCAAATTCGTCTGCCCGATCGGACAATTCCATTTCGTCCAGTCCCTCGCTTCACCTTTCGAGGTCAAAATCCGCCAGCCCGACGTCTGCGCGAGTTGCCGCACCTTCGATTGCCTCAAGGGCAACGCCACCCATCGCGGCTGCGAACTCGAACTCTTCCAGCCCAAAAAATCCGGCAACATGGACTGCACCTTCTGCCTTGACTGCGTGCAGGCCTGCCCGCACGACAATGTAGGGCTCCTCCTCGTCGTGCCCGGAGCCGATCTCATCGCCAATCGTCCCCGTTCTTCGGTGGGTCACTACGGGAAGCGGGTGGACCTCGCCGCCCTGGTGCTGGTGCTCACCTTCGGGGCCTTTGCCAATGCGGCCGGGATGGTTCTTCCGGTCTTGAACGGACTCACCCGCCTCTCAAAAAATCTCGGCCTGCCCGGCGACCTCGCCCTCGTCACCATTCTGTCGGCGCTCGTCCTCATCCTGTTGCCCGCCGCCGCCGCCGGGCTGGCCGCAAAATGCAGCAGCGTCCTGGCGGGAAATTCCCTGCGGGAAAACTTTTGCCGGTTCTCCCTCGCGTTGGCCCCGCTGGGCTTCGGCCTCTGGCTGGCCCATTTTGCCTTCCACTTTTTCACCGCTGCGCTCACCCCCGTGCCTGTTTTCCAACGCCTGGCCCGCGAGGCGGGTTTGACCACCGTCGAACCCACCTGGACGGTGCCGTCCTGGGCCTTCTACCAACTCCCCGGGCTGGAGTTGCTCCTGCTCGATCTGGGTTTTCTGCTCGCCCTCTACCTCTGCTGGCGCATTGCCAAAGAAGTGTCCCCGCGCCGGGCCTTGCGGGTTTTTGCCCCGTGGGGATTGCTGGCGACCGCCCTCTTCCTCGCCGGAGTTTGGATTATCTTTCAACCCATGGAAATGCGGGGAACGTTGAGGCATTGAGATTCTGACGCATCTTGACATTTTTAAGTGAAGCATCATGATGTTTCTATGAGGACCACCCTGACTCTGGACACCGATGTCGCGCTTCGAATCAAGGAGGATGCCGCGCGTTTGGGCAAACCGGTGCGGCACCTTATCAACGAGGCTTTGCGGGAGGGCTTGGCTGTCTTGGGGACACGCTCGCGCGAAGTAAGACCTTATCAGACCCAGCCCAAACCGCTCGGGCTTCGTGCCGGATTGAGTTACGACTGCACTTCGGAGCTCCTGGCTTCTGCCGAAGGCGAGGATTTCTCATGATGTTGGTTGACGCCAATCTTCTGCTTTATGCGGAAGACAGCTCGTCGCTCCAGCATGAGGGGTCGCGCTGTTGGTGGGATGAACAACTGTCCGGCAGCGAACCGGTTTGCCTTTGCTGGCCTGTGCTTTCCGCTTTTCTCCGCATCACCACAAACCCCCGGATTTTGGCCGCGCCATTAACGCGCAAGGAGGCTGCGGCGCGCGTGCAAAGCTGGCTGGCCCAGCCCTGCGTCCGCGTCATTCAACCCACCAGCGACCATTGGAGAATCTTTCAGGAAGTGATGGAAGAGGGCAAGGCGACGGCCAATCTCATTCCCGATGCCCACCTCGGCGCGCTGGCCCGCGAACATGCCTGCACACTGCATTCCTCCGATCTCGATTTCGCCCGCTTCCCCTCCGTCAAATGGAAGAATCCCCTTGCGAACTAAGACAGTTGCTGACCCGAATGGCACTAAGTTAAGCCCCAACGGGGCTCAATCCCATAGCCCTGGGTTGCGGAGCTACCCAGGGCTCTCGAGGAAAAACAACGATCTGCCCTGCAAGGGCTGCATTCCAAACCGCGCTTATCTTACCGCCATTCCGGACTGACCCCGATTGGATGTGTCAATATGTTGGACTGACCCTTTTTTCTGACCTTTTTTTTCTTTGGCGTTGAACGACACGGAGTGATTCGTCTTTCGGACCAACTCCTTCAATGAAGGCGCCATATTCGCCCGGAGCGATCCGCACCACATCTCCGCCCCCTGCGCCGGGCTTTCCCGCCAGGGCCTCTTGCATTTGTCCGAGCGTTTTCCATGGTTTCAACGCGCTGCCGTCCGGGTTCGGAGTCGAGTTGTATGCAGTCCAGGTGGTAGGTGGCGGCATCGAGAGTCCGCACCATGAGAAAATCCAGCAGAAGGACATGGGGGATTCTCATGGCACCGGAACGTTCGGGAAGAGCAGGCTTTGGGCAATCAGTCCCTTTGGGCTTCTTGAACCGGAAACATCCAATCAGGGGCCGCGGAATCCGCGGTTCATCTCCAAACCAATGAGCCGCCAATGGTGTGCCGGGAGATCGAAAGGCCGGCGAATCCGTTCGTCAAAATCCGTCGGCCAAACGATCCCACCCATGGCGCGGAAATCGCGGAAGGTCACATCGACCTCGGCACCACGCGTGCTCTCCAGACCATTCAGCGTCATGCGCACACGCAGGAGTCGTTTGCTGGCGCGGTCAATGAAGAGAATCACGCGATCTTCCTCCGCTTCTCCGAATCCCGGTCGCAGGACCGCGAGCACTTTGTCGCAAACGGCACCGTCCACCTCAGATTCCCCCACCGAAGCCAAGACCACGCCCGGCCGGTCGAAATAAAATGGGCCGAGCAGGAACAACGTGTAGGCATCGGCCACGAGAGTGGCGGCGCGGAGGGTTTCGGGGTCGGTTGTCAGGATCTCGTTATAGGCAACGGTGACCTCCCCAGGCCGGCGAACAACGTGTTTTCGCCCCATTGGGCCGCGATGCTCCTGCACAAGGGTGCGCGATTCCACGTGCAGACTTTCACGAGAACTGCCCCGGAATTTGGCGTCGGAGAGGATGGGTTGAACGCGCGGCGCAACCGCACTCCAGCGGCCTTCGTAGCGCACGGTCACATCGCGGAGTTTCGCAAATGCTTTTTTGCCATGCGCCTCTTGGGATGAGGCGACCAGGGCCAGCGCGCCCGCCTCAGATTGCCTGATTTCCCGGGTGGAAATCTGGGAGGACGCGCACGCGGCCAGAAGAACGGCCATGGCAGCAGGCAGGCATTGCGGGAGGGTAATCATGCGTTTGTGGCCCGAGTTCTGTTCTGATAAGTGGCATCGGCATCCTGCCGATGGAATGGAATCGATCACCGGCAGGATGCCGGTGCCACATTTTTTCGTGCAAGAAAAAGGGTCAGTCCAACATATTGACATATTTTAGTAGAAAAAGGGAAACTTGGGGGAAACTTGAAACTTGGGGTCAGAGTGGAATGGCACGAGGTTAAGGCCCAACGGGGCTCAATCCCATAGCCCTGGGTTGCGGAGCTACCCAAAGATCTCGATGAAAAACAACGATCTGCCCTGCAAGGGCGGCATTCCAAACCGCGCTGAACTTAGTGCCCTTCCACACTGACTCCATTCCCCCGCCCGGACGTGGAATCGTGGGTCAACCAATATGCCCTTTCGGTGTGAGGCGGGGCGCTCAGTGCTTTGCCTTCTCAGCGCTGACGATTTGGCTCATAAGAGAAGAGTGAAGAGGATTGTTGGCATCGCGGGAGTTTCCCTGTTCGTGACGATGGTCTCGTGCTTGGCCGACGGGGGTGTCCTCGTGGCCCGCCAGACCATCAACGGCCTAGATGTCACGGTTTTCGCCTCGCCCGTGCCGCTCCAGGCCGGACCCGTGGATGTGAGTGTGCTGGTGCAGGCTGCCGACACGGGCGAAACCGCACTTGATGCGGCGGTCAATGTTTCCTGGTCCCCGACGTCCTCCGCCTCGCCGGACTGGTTGCCGCCGTGCTGCAGCATGACGACAAATTCCGACAAAATTTCCGCCACCCGCGGGCATTCCCAAAACAAATTCCTCTACTCGGCGATTGTGCCCGTCAGTTCCTCCGGTCCGTCCGAGTTGGTCATTCGAGCCACCCGCGGAGGCCGCGAAGCGCTGTTGTCCTGCGATATCGTTGTCGCCCCGCCGCGCGGGCCCGCGCTGGCCTATTGGCCGTTTCTGGCTCTTCCCCCCTTCGCCGTCGTTGGCTTTGCCTTGCACCAGCGACTCTCCCGCCGCTCCGGGGCTTAACGCCGGGATTGCAGGACGGCGGCCAGAGTTTTCGCATCGCGTTCAATGCGGTTGCACATCAGATCGCATAAAGTGAACAGGTCGGCATCCGCGATGGAATATCGGGCGAAGGTCCCTTCCTTCTCGCGGTTCACAAACCGTGCGCCATAGAGCACGCCGAGGTGTTTGGAGACGTTGCCTTGCTTCAAGCCTGTCGCCCCCACCAATCCGGTCACGGTCTGCGGACCGGCCATTAGCGACCGCAGGATCTTCAGGCGGGCCGGCTCGGAGAGGATCGTGAAATGCCGCGCCGCCTCTTTGATCTGGGCGTCGGACATTCCCGGTTTGCGTTGCTTGGCCATGTTGTCCGCTTTCATCATCGCGCATCGCGGCTTTTTCAAGCGCCAAAAAAAGTTGGGTTTTTCGCAATTGACATATTACTAAATCGCGATATAGTTTAATTTATGACTACAGAAACACAAGTCCAACCACCGGCGGAGGTGAGCAAGGTCCGGGGTGGATCGCTTCTGCTCGATGTGCGCATGCCGGCCGAATTCGAGGAAATCCACATTCCCGGATCGGTCCTGCATCCACTTTCCGACTTGGATCCGGCGGCCGTGCGCAAGCTGGCCGAAGGCAAAAATTCCTGCGTGGTGATTTGCCGCAGTGGAAACCGGGCGCGTCAGGCGGCGGCAAAGCTGGAGTCCGCCGGGGTTCCCCATCTCACGATTTTGGACGGGGGTATCCTGGCCTGGGAATCGGCCGGGTTGGAGGTGAAGCGGGGCCGCAAGACGATCTCGTTGGAGCGCCAGGTTCGCATCGGTGCCGGTTCGATGGTTCTGGCCGGCGTGGCCCTGGGGTTCCTGGTGAATCCCGCGTTCTTTCTTCTTTCCGGTTTCGTCGGCGGCGGTCTGATTTTTGCCGGAGTCACCGACTGGTGCGGCATGGGTCTCGTGCTGGCGAAAATGCCTTGGAACAACCGCCGCCCTGGCGGCACAACCTCCTCCTGCCATGCTCCTGCGTCAAATTGAAGATCCCGCCCTCGCGCAGTATGCCTACCTGATTGGCTGCCAGCGTAGCGGTGAGGCCTTGGTAATTGATCCTGAGCGCGATATCGCCCGGTATCACCGGATCGCCGCATCCCATGGGCTGCGGATCACGGCGGTGGCGGAAACGCACATTCATGCGGATTTTGTCAGCGGGGCGCGCGAGTTTGCCGGGGACCCGGACATCACGCTCTACCTCTCGGCGGAAGGCGGGAAGGACTGGACCTATCAGTGGCCGGGGGACCGGAAAAAGGTGGTCTTCCTGCGGGACGGTGACGCCTTTCGCGTCGGCAGGATCGCCGTGCAGGCGGTGCATTCCCCGGGTCACACGCCCGAGCATTTGAGTTATCTCATCACGGATCTCGGCGGCGGCGCGGACGAACCCATGGCGCTGGCCACGGGCGATTTTTTGTTTGTCGGTGATGTGGGGCGTCCGGATCTTCTGGAAACTGCGGCCGGCGTTGCCGGAGTGCGTGAACCCTCCGCCCGCCAGCTTCGTGAGTCGCTGGTGCGGAAACTCGGGCCGCTGCCCGGCTTTATCCAGATCCTTCCCGGACACGGTTCCGGCAGCGCCTGCGGCAAGGCCCTTGGTGCGGTGCCGACCACGGTGCTCGACTACGAACGGCGGTTCAATCGCGCGCTCACGCTGGCCCAGACGGACGCGGGGGAATTCGTGAAAGATATCCTGAGCGGACAGCCGGAACCACCGCCGTATTTTGCGCGGATGAAGACCGTCAATCGCGACGGTATCGCGGTGACCGGCGGCCCGGTCAAACCGGCAATCTGGTCGGTTTCGCAAGTCGCGGAGTTTCTGTCCGCCTCCCGCGGCCGGGTGCTCGACACCCGGGCGGATCGTGCGGTGTTTGACGCCGGACATTTGCCGGGAGCGATCCATGCCCCGTTTCCGGGAACGTTTTTTCTTACGGCCGCCGGTTCTTATGTCGAACCCGAGGAGGAGATTCTTCTGGTCGGAGAAAGCGCGGCCGACGCGGCGGAAATGGCCTGTCAGCTTTATCGCATCGGACTGGACCGCGTGGCCGGGTTCGTGACGGCGGACACCGTCCGGGAACTTGCCACGGACGCCGTGCCGCGGGTGGATTTTGCGGATTGGAAGCACGAGCTGGAGGATGGCGTGATTCTCGACGTGCGGACGGCGGCGGAGTTCGAGGCCGGCCACTTGCCCAATGCGGTCAACATCGCCTACACCCGGCTGAAACCCCGCCTGGCGGAGGTGCCGCGCACGGCGCGTCTTCCGGTCCATTGCGGGTCCGGCAAACGCGCTGCGCTGGCCGCCTCGTTTTTGCGGGCTGAGGGGTTTGATGCCTTCCACGTGGACGGGCTGTGTGAGGAATGCGACCGGATTGCCGAGGCGCAGGGGCACGCGCATTGATCCGGTGAGTGCGGCCCTGATCTTCGGCACCCTGGTCGGGCTCTCCTTGGGGCTCACGGGAGGCGGGGGATCGATTTTTGCCGTGCCGCTGTTGATCTATGGACTTGGACTTCCGTTGCGGGATGCGGTGACGGTTTCCCTTGTGGTGGTCGGCGCCACGGCGCTTTTCGGTGCGGTGCTCCAGAGCCGCCGCCCGGGGCTGGTTTTGTGGGGTGCTGGCGCCATGCTGGGCTTGGGAGGGATCATCGGTGCCCCGCTGGGGGCGAAAATCGGCCTGGGTCTGCCCGACTCGCTCACTCTGCTGTTCTTTTCCATTTTGATGCTGATCATCGGCCTGCGGATGCTGAAGTCGGGCTCCTCCACGGCCGAGATTCCGTTGTCCTGGGCAACCTGCGCGCGGGGCGAACACGGTCTGCCGCGCTTCACGCCGACTTGCGGCGGCAAGCTCGTCGCGGCCGGCGCGGTCACGGGAGTCCTCTCCGGGATCTTCGGGGTGGGCGGAGGATTTTTGGTGGTCCCGGCACTGATGTTTGTCACGGGCGTGTCGATTGAACGTGCCCTGGCCACCTCTCTGGTTGGCATCGCGTTGATCAGCGGCGCGGCCTTTGGCGCCAATCTTTTTCTCGAGGCCCGCGCCCTCCCGGTCGCCCTCACCCTGCTGTTTCTTGCCGGCGCAATCGGGGGAATGATTGCAGGATCCCGTCTCAAGCACTACCTGCCCGCCACCGCCCTGCGCCGCATTTTTGGCGTGAGCGTCATTGCACTGGCCGTGATCATCGCCACCAAAACCCTCTTCTTTTCCTGACAGAACTTTTCCATGAAAACATCCCCACGCATCCTCATCATCGGTGGAGTGGCCGGCGGAGCCGCCTGTGCCGCCCGCCTGCGCCGGCTTGACGAACACGCGGAAATCCACATCTTCGACCGGGGCCCTTATGTGTCTTTCGCCAACTGCGGCCTGCCGTATTTCGTGGGTGGAGTGATTGAGGACGAACGCCGCTTGCTGGTCGCGGATGCCGCTCTTTTTCACGAGCGATTCCGGATCGACGTCCACACCCGCGTCGAAGCGGTTTCAATCAACTCCGCAGCCCGCACCATCGAGGTGCGTGACCTGGAGTCTGGCGTCACACACACCGAACCCTACGACGCCCTGGTCCTCTCTCCCGGCGCGTCGCCCGTGAGGCCCCCGCTGCCCGGCATCGATCTCCCGGGTGTCTTTACCCTTCGCACCATTCCCGACAGCCGGGCCATCAAGGGCTGGATCGAAGCCCGTCAGGCGCGCAAGGCTGTGGTGGTCGGAGGTGGATTTATCGGACTGGAGATGGCCGAGAACCTCGTCCACCTCGGGCTGGACGTCACCATCCTGGAGATGCTCGACCAGGTTATGCCGCCGCTCGATCCCGAGATCGCGGCCATGGTGGAAAAACACCTTCGCGAAAAGGGCGTATCGCTCGCCCTCTCCGATGGGGTGGCCGGATTCGCGACGAAGCCCGACGGCACGCTGGAAGTCACCACCCAGTCCGGTCGCAGGCATGCCGCCGACCTCATGATTCTCGCCATCGGCGTGCGCCCGGAGACCGGGCTGGCCAAGGCCGCGGGTCTGAAAATCGGCGAGCGCGGCGGCATCGCGGTCGATGACCAGATGCGCACCAGTGCGGACCACATTTGGGCCGTCGGTGACGCGGTCGAGGTCAAGGATTGGACCACTGGGCAACCCGCTCTGGTGCCGTTGGCCGGTCCCGCCGCCCGGCAGGGCCGGATAGCCGCCGACGCCATTTGCGGCCGATCCACCCGTTTTCGCGGCGTCCAGGGCACCGCCATCTGCGGCGTCTTCGACCTGGAAGTGGCCGCCACCGGCGCGAGTGAGAAATCCCTCCGGCGCGCCGCGGTGGAGGACTACGAAAAAATCTACCTTCATCCCAACCAGCACGCCGGGTATTTCCCCGGGGCTCAACAGATGCACCTGAAGGTGCTCTTCCGAAAATCCGATGGACGTCTTCTCGGCGCGCAGGGAGTCGGAACCGACGGAGTGGACCGGCGGATTGACGTGATGGCCATGACCATTCAGCTGGGCGGAACAATTTACGATCTCGAAGAGGCGGAACTTTGTTACGCGCCGCAGTTTGGCGGGGCCAAGGATGCCGTGAATTTCGCCGGGATGATTGCAGCTGATGTCCTGCGTGGCGACATGCCGCTGGTTCATTGGAACGAGCCGGAGAAACCGGACACCATTTTTCTCGACGTCCGCGAGCCCGAGGAGTTTGCCACAGGCCATGCGCCGCAGGCCCGAAACATCCCGGTCGGTTCGCTGCGGGCCCGGATGGCGGAACTTCCGCCCGATGCAGACCTGCGCGTTTATTGTGCCGTGGGTCAGCGAGGATATCTCGGCACACGCATCCTGACCCAGCACGGGTTCTCCGCGCGCAATCTCTCTGGCGGCTGGACCATGGCTTCTTTCCTCCCCCCACACGTGTAAGACCATCTCTGCCAAATAAATGGACTCAGAACATCGGCAGGATGCCGATGCCACGTGGCATTGGCTTCCAGCCAATGATCCAAACAAATCAAAGAGATGGTGTAAGACCATGAAAACCACCGTGAATCGGGTTCTCAACCTCCTGCTCTGGCTCAACCTCTGCGCCCTCGGCGGCACAGGACTCCTTCTCGCCTTTCGCCTCCCGCCGGGCTCACGCGGCGGGGCCGGCCTCAGCGCGCTCGGCCTCAATCGTCACGAATGGGGCGACTGGCATACCTGGATGGGGTATGGTTTCCTCTCTCTCATTGTCCTCCACCTCGCTTTGCATTGGCGGTGGTTCTGGCAGGTCGCCGCGCGCAAACGTTCCTGGCCCCTCCTCCTGGGCCTCGGTGCCGGACTGGTCCTCCTCCTGCTTCTCGTGCTGCAGCCCGTTTCCCGACCAGGAGAAGGGGATCGCGGAAAAGCCCATCCGCGGGAGCATCGGTGATTTTCTCGTTCTTTACGCGTCGGGCTGTTCCGCGCGCTTGAGGGCGTCTCCTTGGAAAGACCGGCGGCATAACCCAGGGCTACTCGGGATCCGGGATTCCTTCATGAAAAAAGGTCATCCTGCGCCGGCGCCCGCGGCACGAATTCCTCAAACTTTTTCGCCAGTTCCTCCAGCTTGGCCGCGTAATACTCCACGTTTTCGTCGCCCGAAGCCGCCTTCCATTCCGAGGCCAGCCGGGCATTTTCGTAGGCGGTGACCTTCTTCTTCACTCCCGTGATGTAATAGCTGATCTGGTCGCCGGCCTGATAGTTGCGCCCGCTTTTAATGGCCAACTCGAAGGCGGCCGACCGATTGCGGGACGAGGCGCCGATTTTCTTTTGATAAGCCGCGAGCGAGTCCTGCAAAGATTCCGTCTTGGCCAAAGCCGTAATGGGCAACTCCCGCTGGCGGATCTTCGCGGCCAGCTCCTCGCGGAGGGCGGCGGCTTGCTCGGGTTTGCCTTCCAGGAGCAGGCGGAGAAGGGCTTCCAGATAATCGCGCAGAAAGGGTTCCATGCCGCGCGATTTGAGCGCCGCGCCCTTGATGACCATGGCGCCGGACTCTTCCAGCAGGGCGTAGTTCTTGGCCTTGTAGCTGAACATCGCGGTGTAGCGCTTGTCGAATTCCACCTCGATGCCTTCGGGTAGTTCGGCGGCGAGACCCTTCTCCAACTCTTCCACCGCCTTCTTCTCCGGCGGTTGAAAATAAATTCCGTCCGTATCAATTTCGATCACCCGTGCGCCCTGTGCCCCCAGCCACTCCACCATGCCGCGTAAAATCTCCCGGCCTTTTGCGGTCACGTTTTCCGCCGCATCGAAATCGGCGAAGTGTCCCTGGGCGAATCCGAGATAGCCGTAAAACGAATTGATCAGGATCTTGAAGGTCGTTTGCAGCGCGTCCAGGCGTCCGCGTTCTGCGGGATCCCGGGTGGATTTCAGGGCGCTCTTAGCGGCAAGGCGGAACGTGCGCAGATCGCCCAGCAGCCCCTGAAAGAGCCCGAGGGTGTCGGTCTTCGGCACGAGGCCAAAGGCCAGCATGACGGACGGATACAGCGAGGTCACGTCGCAGTGCCAGACGTTGTTGATCACGCCGGTGGCGAAGATATCGGTATAGCCGCCCTCGAACGGCCGTGTTTCCGGCGGTTCGGGCAGGGCCTGGCCGCGCCGCAGGTATTCGCGCAGGAACAAGGCGTCGATCTTCGTCGCGTTGCCGCGGATGATGACGTCCTGGTAATTGTAGGGAAAAATCTGCGCCTGGAGGAAATAGCTCCGGCTCAGAATGCCGGCCAGCGCCCGGGTTTCGCGCACATCCTGCAAGGCATAGGTGCGAAACGCGGCCGCGTCCTCGCGATAGGCCCGCTGAATCTCTGCGCCCTCCAGCAGAACGCGTCCCTTCTCCGCCACGCCGAAATGCCGGGCCACACTTTTGAGGCCGAAACTTGCCAGCTCACGCGAGGAGACGTCGTAGTATTGCGCCAATATCCAGGTGTCGGCGATATGGCGTCCGCGCACGGCAAACTTCGGATATTGGATCGTCTTCTCCGCGATTTGCAGCCGGGACGGACGCGACTTGAGCGGCGATCCGTCGCGGCCCCAGGCCAGCCGCACTTTCAGCTTTTTGGCCCGGGCCGTCAGATAGGGCAGGTCGAATTTGAAAAGATTATGTCCCTCGATCACATCGGGATCGCGGTCCTGCATCGTGGCCGTGAGCCATTCCAAAGCCGCCCGCTCGGATTCCGCCGATCCGTTCTCGATGACCACGATTTCCTCCCAGCCCGAGCTGTCGCTCAAGGCGATGGCGGTGATCGCATCGCGCTCCGCGCTGGAAAACTCGAATCCCGCGGTGGACGCCGTTTCGATATCGAGCTGCAAACGGCGCAGGTCCTCAAAGGCCATCCCCTTGAAAAGCGTGCGTCCGGAGGCGGTCAGGTATTGCTGCACCGGATCATTGATGGCGAAGACCGCCCCGGTTTTTTGCAGTTCGGCCCGGGAATTTTGATAACTCAGCCAGTCCGCCGTTTTCACCAGATGATTCAAGGGCGCATCGCCCCCGAGCGTTTCTCCCCCCTCCGCACTCCAGAAAAACGGCAAAAACTTTTCCCGTTTGATTTCGGTGGACCCATCCGCCCTGCGCAGAAAAACCTCGGCGCTATCCGGTTCGGAAAACTCCACCGCGACAATCCTCTCCGTGGGATCGAAACCGAAAAGCTGCTGATTTTCCGTGAACTTCACCCGGTCAAATTAGGATAACACGAAAAAAAGCCAATAAGTTGTAGCGGCGGTTGTGCCAACCGCCAGTCGCACTCTGAGCGGCTGACACAGCCGCCCCTACAAGATTTCCCTGGAGGGAACGCCTTCCCCACGAGGGATCAGCGAGGCGAGCGCCACGTCGATGGGAATGTCCTGCCGGGTGCGATCCAGAAACAGACTGACCTTATTGTAACCGACTTCCTGGAGCATGCGCAGGGCCTCGTCGAAGCGGTCACCCACGCGCGCGGGCCCATGGGCATCCGCTCCGATGACCACGGGGATATCCCGCTCCTTCATCAAGCGCAGCTGGCGCAGGCCGGGATTCATTTCCGGCAGGGCCTTGTTCAGTCCGCTGGTGTTGAGTTCCATGGCCACGCCGGTGGCGGCGATGCGGTCGAGGGCCCGTTCAATGAAGGGCCGGATGCGCGGAAACAACCACTCGTCCGGCGCGTCGTTTTTGATCAGATCCGGATGGGCCAGGGTATCGTAGAATCCGCTCTCCGCGGCGCGGGCCAAGTGATCGTAGTAGACCTGCTGATACGCAAACGCATCGCCCGTGTGATAAATGCGCCGGTAGTCCGC
>CAMASH010000069.1 GCA_945860745.1 Chthoniobacter flavus
CCCCTGTTTTTCATCCACGCCCGCACTGAAGAAGCGTTGGACGCGGCCCGGCAGCAGGTGGCCGCAGCCATTTCAATCGGGTAGGGTGGGCGTCCCGCCCGCCGATTAAGGCATCCTGCCTGAATCCCTCGTTCATCGACCAACAGGCCGCAAGATGCGCCCTGTGGCAGGCGAGACGCCCGCCCTGCCCGGAACACAGAATTGCCTGCGGATGATACCAATGTCTTCGAGGGATGGAATGGGTGATGCCCGTGTCGAGGCGGATTAACGAGTGCTATTCCTCTTTCCCCTCACAAGACCCCGCCGCCCCCTCGAACTGAATCGTGGGATGACCGATGCCGAATTTGTGGTGCAAATCCTCGCCGATCCGCGCCAGCAAGGCGTCGTCGAGACGTGGCTCGCTCTTCACCAGATGGGCGGTCAGGGCGATCTCCGTGGTGCTGAGCGGCCAGATATGAATGTGATGAACCTCCGTCACTTCGGGCAGCCTGGAAAAATACTCGCGCACGGCGGCGGGATCCACGCTCTCCGGCACGGCATCGAGGGAAAAATTGAGCGAATCTTTGAAGAGTTCCCAGGTGCTGATCAAAATCAGCAGCCCCACTCCGATGCTGACCAGCGGATCGAGCCAGGCCCAGCCGGTGAATAGAATCACCGCGCCGGAAATCATCACCCCGAGCGAAACGCCCGCATCCGCCGCCATGTGCAAAAACGCGCCGCGCACGTTGAGATCGCTTTTGCGCCCGGACAGAAAAAGGAGCGCCGTCGCGCCATTGACCGCGATGCCCAGAGCCGCGACCCAGATGACCGTTGCGCCCGCAACATGCGGCGGCTCGTGGAAACGCTGGATGGCCTCCCAGAGAATAACCCCGACGCCGATCAAGAGCAGCAGCGCGTTGAACAATGCCGCCAGCACGGTCGCCCTTTTCCAGCCGTAGGTGCGCCGTGCGCTGGCCGCGCGTTTGGCCAGTTCGCTGGCCACCCAGGCCAGAATCAGGCCGAGGACATCGGAGAGATTGTGCCCTGCATCGGAGAGCAGGGCGAGCGAGTTGGAGAAAAGTCCGAAGACGACCTCCAAAATGATGAAGCCGCCGTTGAGCAGGATGCCGATAAGAAACGCCCGCCCGAAATCCGCGGGGGCGTGTCCGTGGTCATGGTGGTCGTGGCCCATGGCGCCAATGCGCCGTGAAATCCGCATCGTGTCAATGGCATTGATCGTCCGCGCCGACCATGTAGGAATACGTCGCTGCCATGAATCCGAGCCGAGTCACATTTTTCCGCCGTCTGGGCAGCACGCTCGGGCTTTGGGCGCTGATCGTGGGCTCGGTCGTGGCCGGTTCGGACATCGGGTTTTTTCTTCTGATTGTCTTCATGGCCCTGGTGGCGCTCTACGAATACTTTCACATGGTGAAGGAGCAGGGCGCTCCGGTTTTCACCCTCACCGGCATGCTTTGCGCGGCGGTGTATCTCGTCGGGAGTTTTCTCTATCTGCGCAGCCACGGAGCCGAGCAATCGCTCGACTTGGAAATGGGGGTGCTCGTCGGTTTTCTTTTCGTCATCTTCACCCGCCAGATGTTCCGGGCGGCGGCGGACCGTGAGCCGTTGGAGGCCATTGCTTACACGGTTTTCGGGCTGCTCTACATTCCCTGGTTGTTCAACTTTATCACCAAGATCATCTACCTGGCGCCGCGCGCGGAGAATGGTGATCCGACCGGACAGTATTATGTCATTTACCTGATCGTCGTGACCAAATTCAGCGACATGGGTGCGTATGTTTTCGGCAGCCTTTTCGGACGCCACCCCTTCGCCACGCACATCAGTCCGAAGAAAACGTGGGAGGGATTTTTCGGGGCGTTGCTGGCCTCCACCCTCGGCAGCTACTGGCTCTTTGCCCTCATTCCCGGACGCCTGCCCGCTTTGCGTTTCGAGGATGTGACTCTGCTCGGATTGGTGCTCGGCGGTGGCGCGGTGGTGGGCGACCTGGCCGAATCCATCATCAAACGCAGCACCCACGCAAAGGATTCGAGCCATATCCTTCCCGGCATCGGCGGGACTCTGGATCTGATTGACAGCCTGCTTTTCACCGCCCCGCTGATGTATTTTTACCTCCGCCTTGTGGTGGGTCTCTGATGAAAAAAATCGTCGTCCTCGGAGCCACCGGTTCCATCGGCCAAAGCGCCCGTAAAGTCGCCCGCGACATTCCGGAGCACCTGCAAATCGTCGGCCTTTCCGCCCATGCCAATGCCGATGAACTGGCCGTGGCCGCCCGCGAATTTCCCGCAGCGAAGACCGCGCTTTCCTCCGGCCCGGACGGCGCGCAGCGCCTGATCGAACTCGCCACCCTGCCGGAGGCCGACATGGTGCTGATCGCCATCGTGGGAACGGCCGGACTCAAACCCGCCCTGGCCGCCATCGAGGCGGGCAAGGACATCGCCGTGGCTAGCAAGGAAATCCTCGTCATGGCCGGCGAAATCGTCATGGCCGCCGCCGCCCGCCAAGGCGTGAAAGTGCTGCCGGTGGACAGCGAGCACAACGCTATCTTTCAATGCCTGGACGGGCGGGGATCGCGGCACGTCCAGCGCCTGATCCTCACCTGCTCGGGCGGTCCGTTCCGCCAGACTCCGCGCGAAGAACTTCCCGGTGTGACGCCCGAAATGGCGCTGAAACATCCGACCTGGTCCATGGGACGCAAGATCACGATTGATTCCGCCACGCTCTTCAACAAAGGACTCGAAATGATTGAGGCCCGCTGGCTCTTCGATGTCCCGATGGAAAAAGTGGATGTCACCATCCATCCGCAAAGCATCATTCATTCCATGGTCGAATTCGTGGACGGCTCGGTGCTGGCCCAACTCAGCCACTCGGACATGTGCTTCCCCATTCAATACGCCGTCACCTGGCCGGAACGGGTGGCGAATTCCCTCCGTCCGCTCGACTTCGCCGCATTGGGAAAATTGGAATTCGAAGCACCCCGCCGCGAAGACTTTCCCGCCCTCGACCTGGCCCGCCGTGCCGGCGAAACCGGCGGCACCCTGCCGGCTGTGCTCAACGCCGCCAACGAAGTCGCGGTGCAGGCCTTTCTCGATCACCGCATCCCGTTCCCGAAAATCTGGGAAACCGTCGCGCGGGTCATGGACGAATCGCCCTTTGTCGCGCATCCGGGACTGGATGAGCTTTTGGAGGCCGACCGTTTGGCCCGCGAACTCGCGGCAAAGTAGAAGCGGCTTCCAGCCCCTTTCTGTGGAATGGGAATAGCGACCGGAGGTCGCCAACAGGGAGCACGGCCATCCTGCCGATGTCTGTTTTCGTTCACGGGCAAGAATTTAGCCTCACGCAAAGGGTGGGAAGGGTGGGACGAACCAGCAAAACCGCTTGACTCTGGAACCTTTTCCTCCTTCCCACCCTTTGCGTGAGGCGTTTCCTCCGTCTTGTGGATTATGGGGCGATGCACTACCAACCTTTCCATGCCCACACTCTTCGACCCCGTCACCATCGGCGCTTGGGACCTGCCCAACCGCATCTTTCTGGCTCCGCTGACCCGCGCCCGTGCCGGGGCGGAGCGTATTCCCAACGCCCTCATGGCCGAGTATTACCGCCAGCGTGCTTCCGCCGGATTGATTATTTCCGAGGCCACCTCGGTCACGCCCATGGGAGTGGGCTATGCCGACACGCCCGGCATCTGGTCGGACGAGCAGGTGGAAGGCTGGAAACTCGTCACCCGCGCCGTCCATGAGGCCGGGGGAAAAATTCTGCTGCAACTGTGGCATGTCGGTCGCATCTCCGACCCGATCTTTCTCAATGGCGAAACGCCGGTCGCGCCCAGCGCGATCCCGCCCGCCGGTCACGTCAGTCTGGTGCGGCCGCAAAAGCCCTTCGTCACACCGCGCGCGCTGGAAATCGGGGAAATTCCCGGCCTCATTGAGGCCTTTCGCAAGGGCGCGGAAAACGCCCGGGCCGCGGGTTTCGACGGCGTGGAAATCCATGGCGCGAACGGCTATTTGCTTGATCAGTTTTTGCAGGAAAAAACCAATCATCGCACCGACAGCTACGGCGGCCCGATTGAAAACCGCGCCCGGCTCATCCTCGCAGTGACCGATGCGGCGATTTCCGTCTGGGGCGCCTCACGGGTCGGCATGCATCTGGCTCCGCGCGGAGATATGCACGACGCGGGCGATTCCAATCTGCTGGCCACCTTTTCCCATGTCGCCCGCGAACTCGGCCAACGGGGCATCGCGTTTCTCTGCGCCCGCGAGCACCTCGGGGATGACCGCATCGGACCGCAACTCAAGGCGGCCTTCGGCGGCGCCTATGTCGCCAATGAAAAATTCACCGCGGAAACGGCCAACCAGGTCCTCGCCGCGGGGGAGGCCGACGCCGTGGCCTTCGGGGTTCCGTTCCTGGCCAATCCCGATTTGCCGGAGCGCTTCCGTCTCGGGGCGCCGTTGAACGAGGCGGAACCGTCCACTTTCTACGCGCCGGGCCCCAAGGGCTATACGGATTATCCGTTTCTGTCGGACGGGGTGGAGTGATTGAAAAGAGGCGGGGAGCGCGGCGTTTCAGGGTGCACAGGCCTCTTTCCTGTGTAGGTTTTCGCTCACAGGCAGGATGCCTGTGCTCCCTGTGAAATGACAGACCCCGTCCAGGGGATTGAATCCGGTGCGTTGGAATCCGCTATTGTCTGCCGGACGAATTCCGATAACCTCGCGGCCCATGACCATCATCAAGGAATTCCGGGAATTCATCTCCCGCGGCAATGTGATTGACCTTGCCGTCGGTGTGATCATCGGCGCGGCTTTCGGCAACATCGTCAAATCGCTGACGGATGACATCCTGATGCCCCTGATCGGCAAAATTTCCGGCGGCATCGGGGGCTTGAATTTCAGCCAGCATTACCTCCCGCTGGATGGCAAGTTCGGCGTCTATGAGTCGCTCGACATCGCCAAAAAAAGTACGGCGGTCATCGCCTACGGCTCCTTTATCACCATCATCATCCAGTTTATGATCGTGGCCGCCTGCGTGTTTGCGCTGGTCAAGGTCATCAACCGCCTCAAACGCGAGGAAGCAGCCAAACCCGCCCCGCCCCGGTCCGAGCTTCTCCTGGCGGAGATCCGCGATTTGCTCAAAAAGGACCGCGCGGCTTGAAGAGCAAAGGCGGCAATTGATTTTTGCCGATAAGCGGCGAGACTGATCCCCTGCCCGCCATGATTTTCGACACACTGCGATTCCTTTTCATCTGCCTTGAGGTTGTTCTACTCTTCAACCTCCTCATCATTGCGCATGAGTTGGGACACTTCCTGGCCGCACGCTGGCGGGGGTTGGTGGTGGAAAAATTCGCCATCTGGTTCGGCAAGCCGATCTGGAGCAAAACCATCGGCGGAGTCGAATACCGCCTCGGCAGCATTCCCGCCGGGGGATACGTGGCCATTCCGCAACTCGCCCCCATGGAAGTGCTGGAAGGTCCGGTGGAACACGACCGTTCCCAGCTTCCGCCGGTCAAGCCGCTGGACAAAATCATCGTGGCCGCCGCCGGCCCGGTCTTCAGCTTCGGCCTCGCCATCATTTTTTCCGTGCTGGTTTGGGTCATCGGCAAGCCGGTCAGCCAGGCCGACGCCTCCACCGTGGTGGGCTACGTGTTGCCGGAGGGTCCCGCGGCCAAGGCGGGAATCCAGCAGGGCGACCGCATCGTCTCGGTGGACGGCCACCCGGTGACCCGGTTTTCGCCGCTGGGCAAGGCGCGCGAAAGCATCATTTGGAACATCGCCCGCAGCGAAACGCCGGTCATCCCCATCGAGATCGAGCGCGACGGAAAAATCCAGACCCTTCAAGTCGAGCCCGTGGCCCCCGAGCGCGAGGGCCTGGGCCGCCGCAACCTCAAGCAGATTCTCATCATGCCCGCCCAGACCCCGCGCATCGCCCGGGTGATCAAAGATGGCCCGGCCGCGCAGGCGGGGCTGAAATCCCAGGATCTGGTGCTTGCTGCCAATGGAAAAACGCTCTTTTTCGGCGGCGAACTGGCCGAACTGCTGAACACCAACGGCACCACCCCCGTCGAACTGACCATCAGCCGCGGGGGGAAGACGTCCAATATCACCGTCACGCCCCGCGTGCCAGAGGTCGGAAAACAAGTGGCCCGCATCGGCATCGAGTGGGACGAACGCGGCGAGATGACCATCGCTCATCCCACCCCATGGGAGCAGGTCAGCGGCAGCGTCAATACCATCTTCGAAACCATCGCCGCCATCACCTCGCCGAAATCCGGCATCACCCTTCAGCATCTCAGCGGCCCGGTCGGCATCATGAATTTGTATTACCGGCTCTTCGAAAGTCCGGACGGCTGGCGGCTGGCCCTGTGGTTCAGTGTCGTGCTCAACGTGAACCTGGCGCTGATGAATCTCCTGCCCATCCCCGTGCTCGACGGCGGCCACATCACGCTCGCCATCGTCGAGGGAATCCGCCGCCGGCCTATCAACATCCGCGTGCTGGAATTCGTGCAATCCGCCTGCGCCATCGCGATCATCGGGTTCATGCTTTACGTCACCTTCTACGACGTCCTTGATCTTCCGTGGAAAAAATCGGCGGCCAAGGAGGTTGTCGAAGAGATGAAATTCGCGCCCGCGCCCGGCCCGGGCCCGCAGCCGTGAGCGGGGAACTTTCCTGCTGTTCGAACCTGTATTCGTACTCCCGCCGGCCCACCGGCGAGGTGATGGTTGGCCAGGTCGGCATCGGCGGTGACAATCCGATCCGGGTGCAGTCCATGATCACCTGCGACACGATGGATACCGCCCAATCCATTCAGCAAACCCTCGACCTCGTGGCGGTCGGTTGCGAGGTCGTCCGCATCACCGCGCCGACCGTGAAGGACGCCGCCAACCTGGAACACATCGTCCGCGGCCTGCGCCAACAGGGCTGCCCTGTGCCCATCGTGGCTGACATCCATTTCAAACCCGACGCGGCCATGGAGGCGGCCAAATGGGTGGAAAAAGTGCGGGTGAATCCCGGCAACTACGCTGACTCGAAAAAATTCAAGATCATTGCGTACACCGACAGCCAATATGCGGCCGAACTTGAGCGCATTCGCGAGCGCTTCACCCCGCTCGTACTTTTCTGCAAGGAACACGGACGCGCCATCCGCATCGGGACCAACCACGGCAGTCTGAGCGACCGCATCATGAACCGCTACGGTGACACCCCGCTCGGCATGGTCGAGAGCGCGCTGGAATTTGCCCGCATCGCCCGCGATCTCGGATTTCATGATTTCATCTTTTCCATGAAAGCCAGCAATCCCAAGGTCATGATCGCCGCCTACCGGTTGCTGGTCGCGCGCCTTGATGCCGAGGGTGCGGACTGGAATTATCCGCTGCATCTCGGAGTGACCGAGGCCGGCGATGGCGAGGACGGCCGCATCAAGAGCGCCATCGGCATCGGCAGCCTGCTGGCCGACGGCATCGGCGACACCATCCGCGTTTCCCTGACGGAGGACAGCGTGCATGAGATTCCGGTGGCCCGGGCACTTGTCGAATTGGTGAGAGGGACGCAGGCCCTTGCGTCCCTAACTTCCCCGGCGCTGACGAAGCCGTGCCCTCCCTTTGATCCTTTTTCCTACCAACGCCGCGAATCCCTCACGATCGAATGCGACGGCGTCAAACTCGGCGGCGAGGAACTTGTGCGCGTGGTCGTGCGCCAGGCCACGCGCGAAAAAATCGCCCACAAGCTCGACCGCATGGGCGATTACCAACCGGAGATCGTTTACGAAAATTCCGGCGTGCAGGAAGTTGATCCGCGGGATGACGCGGAGATTGCTGCGCTCAATGCGGGTTCACGCGATCAACTCGTCACGATCAAAGAGGGACTGGATCTTCCCGTCATCGCGGCCTTCCGCCTGCTGGCGTCCAGGCTCGACCCGCGGCATCCGATTCTCCTCAAGGATGTCGCAAGCTCCTCCGAGAACCCGCAAAGCGATTTTCTCCCCGCCCTACTGAATGCTTCCACCACCATCGGCTCGCTTCTCTGCGACGGCATCGGCGACGCCGTGCTGGTGCAAGGTGAACCGGCTCCCGGGCAATCGCTCCGCCTGGCCTACAATGTTCTCCAGGCCGCCGGCACGCGCATCTTCAAGACCGATTACGTGGCCTGCCCGAGTTGCGGCCGCACCCTCTTTAATCTCCAAAGCACGACCGCCCGCATCAAGGCTGCCACCGCCCATCTCAAGGGCGTGAAAATTGCCATCATGGGTTGCATCGTCAATGGACCCGGCGAGATGGCGGACGCCGATTTCGGCTACGTCGGCGGCGCTCCGGGAAAAATCAACCTCTATGTCGGCAAGACGGCAGTGAAATTCAACATCCCCGAAGCCGAGGCCGTCGAACGCCTCCAGGATTTGATCCGTGAGCACGGCAAATGGGTGGATGCACCGGCCACGCCGGCGCTGGCGGAAGTGGTGGGTTGAGCCCATCGATCGTGGAACTTTTCGGCAAGATTCTCGTCATTTCCGGCCTCGCCCTCGCGGCCATTGGAGCCCTGCTTTGGGGCGGATGTGGCCGCGGTTGGCTGGGCCGGTTGCCCGGGGATATCCAGAGCGAACGCGGCAGCTTCGGGCTCTATTTTCCGATCGTCACCTGTATTTTGATCAGCGTGATTCTGACCGTTGTTGTGAATTTCTTTCGCCGCTGAGGAACGAATGTGAAGAGCCTCTTTCTTACTCTCCTGACCGTTGCGATGGTTCTGACCGGATGCGAAACGGTTCAGGAATTCAGCCGGGAAGCCAACACCCGCAACAACGAGGCCGGGCGTGGCTGGCTTTCTGATCAGATTGTGCCCGCGGAGCTGGATGTGGCGGGAACATGGAAATCCGCCGCCTGGGGCGAGGTATTGTTTGTCCAGGCCGGCCGCGACATCCGCGGCAACCTCGGTGATTATCCGGTGGAGGGCGTGGTCAGCGGCAAAAAAGTCTGCCTGCTCGCCCGCCGGGGCGGACGCTATGACTACAGCATCATTTTGGAAACGCCTGCGCCGGGAATTCTGATCGGATACTCTTCGCGATCGATTCCTTACCAGATCGATAACCGCCGCGACATCCGGCTCGATCGTAAATAACTCCGTCCGGCGCTTACTTCACGCTGACGGCTTTCGCCGTCATGGCGTAGCTGATCGTGACCTTGGCCCCGACCTTGAGATCACCGGTGACCTTGGTTTCCGGGGTGCGGGCCAGTTCCCATTTTTCCTCGCCCTTCTGGACGACGATCTTGGTGTCGGTCACTTCCAGCACCGGGCCGGTGACCTGGTAGGAATTCGGTCCCGCCCATGATGAGACGGTGAAGGCGAGAAGTGCGAGGATGGGGAGGAGAGATTTCACAAAGGGATATTGCCAGGATAAGGCAGAAAAATCAATGCGTTCCATTTGGAGCGGCAGTCTAGGACGGTCGCAGACCGCCGCTACAAACGAAGGAGTTCGCGCGCCTTGGCCAGAGCGTCGGCGATTTTGGACGGATCAGTCCCCCCGCCTTGCGCGAGGTCGGGACGGCCCCCGCCTTTGCCTCCGACAAGCGGGGCGATTTCCTGGATGAGTTTGCCCGCCTGCCAGGTCGCGGTGAGATTCTTCGGCACGCTGGCAATGAGGGTCACCCGGTCGTTGGCCGTTCCCGCGAGAAAGATCGGCCCGGGAAATTCCGGACGCAGGATTTCGACAATGGCCTGAAGCAGTTTGCCATCCGCATCAGGAATCTCGGCCACACAGCCACCGGCATGCGCCGCGGCCAGCTCATGGGCCAGCGTGAGTGCGCGGGTTTTGAGTTCTGCCTCGGCCGCCTTGGCCTTTTGTTTTTCCCATTCGCGAACCTCGGCCTCAAGCGCTTCAAGCTGCGCTGCACGAACACCGAGGGAGGCCAGGACCTCCGCCGGCGAACCCGACGTCAGCTTGGGGAGGGCGCGCAAACCGGACTTTTTTCGTGTCAGGGTGTCAACTTTCTCCTGCTGCCGTGCGGCTTCCTGCGCCGTCCATGTCCACACGGCTTCACCTGCCACCGCCTCAATGCGGCGGACTCCTGCGGCAATCGCGCCTTCGGAGACAATCTTGAAACAGGCGATGTCGCCCGTCGTTCGGGTGTGCGTTCCCGCGCAAAGCTCCATGGAATAGCCGTCGAGTTGTCCCGCTTCGCCGCCGATCTGCACGACCCGGACTGTTTCGCCGTATTTGTCGCCGAAGAACTGCATGATATCTGCACGTCCACGGACATCGGCGTAGGGAAATTCCCTCCAGGAAACCGCGACATCCTCCGCGATTCTGTCATTCACGAGCTTTTCAATGGCTTGCACTTGCCCGGGCGTGAGCGGGGCGCAGTTGAAATCGAAGGTCAGTTTCTCCGGCCCGACAAAGGAACCTTTCTGCGTGGCTTCCGGCGAGACGACTTCGTGCAAAGCCCAGTGCAGAAGGTGGGTGACGGTATGATGGCGCTGGATGGCTTCGCGGCGGGGTAACTCGACGGTCAGAGTGACAGGGGAACCAATTTCAGGGGCTTCCTCACCAGTCAGGAGATGAAGCCAGGTTTGACCAACTTTTTGCGTATTTGCGATCCGCCAGGTTTGGCCGGAGGCGCTCAATTCTCCCGTATCACCAACCTGTCCGCCCATCTCTGCGTAACAAACACTGGCGTCGAGCACGACGGCGGTTTTGTCCTTGAGACTCAGCACCTCGAGAACTTTCGCGGAAGTTAAAAACGAGTCGTAGCCCACAAAGTCCGTCGGCTCCTTCGTCTCGACTTCGGAGAGCGCAATGATGGTCTTCTTCTGCGCGGCGCGGGCCCGGGCGCGTTGGTCATCCATCAGTCGTTCGAAGCCGGCTGTATCGACGGTCAGGCCGCGTTCGCGGGCCATGAGTTCGGTCAGATCGAGGGGAAACCCCTGTTCGTCATAGAGCCGGAAGGCAAACTCTCCGGAGATCCCGCGGTTTTCCCGCGTCTCGTTTAGGAAAAGCTCGATCCCCTTGTCCAGTGTCCGATTGAAGGCTTCCTCCTCCCGCTTGAGCGTCTCCTCGACTGGCTTTTGCCTGGCGCGGATTTCGGGGAAAATATCACCCATCTCGCGCGCGAGAACCGGCACAAGTTTGTAGAAAAACGGCTCCTGAAAACCCAGCGTGCGGCCATAGCGGACGGCCCGGCGGAGAATGCGCCGCAGGACGTAGTTGCGATCCGTATTCCCGGGCTGAATGCCGTCGGCAACCGCAAAGCTGAGCGTGCGAATGTGATCGGCGATGACGCGGAAGGCGACGTCAACCAACTCCTGCTCGTTATCACCTGTGCTGCCGGCCTTCGGCAGCGTGTTGCCGTATTTTTTCCCGCTGAGTTTTTCGATTTCATCGAAGATCGGACGAAAAATATCGGTCTCGTAGTTGGAGATTTTCGCGTGGGCGAAATCAGTGAAATTCTTTGTGCCTTGAATGATCGAGGTCACGCGTTCGAAGCCCATGCCGGTGTCCACGTGCTGAGCCGGCAGCGGCGAGAAGGTGCCGTCGGGGTTGGCGTTGAACTGGATGAAAACAAGGTTCCAAATTTCGATGCAGCGGGCGTCACCTGAGTTAACGAGCGCGCCCTTCGTGTCGCCGTCCGGGGTGAGATCCACATGCAGTTCGGAACACGGACCGCAGGGGCCGGTGTCGCCCATCATCCAGAAGTTGTCTTTTTTGTCGCCGTTGACGATGTGGATGGCGGGATCGAGCCCCTTGGCGCGGAATTTTTCCGCCCAAGAGTCGTGGGCTTCCTGGTCAAACTCGCTGGGGTCGCCGGGGCCGGGTTGATAGACGGTGGCGTAGAGGCGTTCGGCCGGAAACTTCCAGCGTTCGATGATCAGTTCCCAGGCCCAATCAATGGCCTCCTTTTTGAAATAATCCCCGAAGCTCCAGTTGCCCAGCATCTCGAAGAAGGTGTGGTGATAGGTGTCGAGGCCGACATCGTCGAGGTCGTTGTGCTTACCTCCGGCGCGGATGCATTTCTGGGTGTCCGCGGCGCGGGTGTCTAAACCCGCGGGTTTTCCATCACCACCCGGGATGGCCCCCGCCCATTGGCTCACGTCAGGCTTGCGTTCGCCGAGGAAGATGGGGACGAACTGGTTCATGCCGGCGTTGGTGAAGAGCAGGTTCGGACTATCCGGCAGCAGGCTCGATGAGGGCACGATGGTGTGTTTCTTCTCGCGGAAAAAATCGAGGAAACTCTGGCGGATTTCGGTGCTGGTCATGGCAAACCTGTCAGACTGCCGAGCCCGGCTCGTGAGTCAAGCCGGACTACCGCGGCGAGAGCCAGGCGGCCGGGTCGAGAGGGACGGCCTCCAGGAGCTTTTCCGGGACCACGGCGATTTCGGGGGATTCGTCGAGGCGGACGCAGATCCGGCCTTCCTTGGATTTCCCGAAACTCACCGCGGCGATCACCTGCTCCCCGGCCGCGGTTTCCGGCGTGTTCTCGGAAAGTACCGAAAGAAACTCCACCGAGCAGCGTGGCGGATCGAGCCCGTAGTCGGCCAGCCGGACCCCGGTGGCGGGGGTGTAGGAGGAGACTTCGGCGGCGGCCAATGCGCTCCACAGGGCAACGACAGCTGCCTCGCTGGCGGGACGCCGGGAATCGTCTTGTTGCAGCTCCCAGCCGCCCGGACCCCGCCGCAGGGCGAACTCCTGCCCCGGCGCACGGATGCGGATCAGATCCACGATGTCGAAGTTGAGCGAAAGCAGCCGGCGGTCGCGCAGGGTTTCGGGTTTCATTTGGAGGAGGTCTGTGGTTTCCGCGGGCAGCCGATAAACCGAATCGCGGGCGGTGAACTGGGCCAGAAGATGGCCGGAATCCGCCCGGCCCAAACGGAGCGTCTGGTGGCGTTCCTTGCCCTCGGCGAAAAAGGTGATCTCGTTTTGTCCTTCGGTCAGACCATGGATCCCGAGGTCACCGGAATCGTCGGCCACAAAGTCGACGATGGGCAAGCCGAGCAGCCGGTGGAGAACTTCTTCGACCTTTTTTGCATCGGCGCGGGCGTGCAGTGGTTTGGTGATCTGCCAGCCGGTGGCGTCGCGCACCACCTCCAGTTCCCCGCCCTCGCGGCGGATGATGAAGCGGTCAATCTGATCGGGGGAAAGGTCGGTCAGGCGGCGGTCGCGGAAATCGGTCTCATCGCGAAAGGCGGCGCGGAGGATGTCGTCGCTGACCAGATAGACATCGCGCGATTCGCTGCTGCGCACATAGAGCCGGTCCTCATTGGCTCCGTCCTTGCCCAGGAAGAGCGTGGGGTCGCCGCTGCCTTCGAAGGCGATTTTGCGCTTGGGTTTGCGCAGGCCGTAGTCGTTCCAGCCGTCGTCGTTCTGGAATTCCCCCCCGGCGATGCGGTCGAAAAAGCGGAGGCCGGAAGCGGCGGCGAGAATCTTCCCGACCAGGGCGGCAGCAGCCCGGTCCTTGAACTCGCCCTCGACCTGCCAGCCATTGCCGCGGCGTTTGAGGACCAGTTCCTTGTCCCCGGCGGTGATCCGGATCAGGCGGACCTGCGAGGGATCGAGATCGAGGACCTGCCCGCTGCGGATGGCCGCGTTGTTCTCGCGGGTGTTCTTGGTCAGCGGTTCGTAGATCGCCAGGAAAATGACGGCCGCCAGGGCCAGCACGCCCAGAAGGATGGTCGCAATCCGGCTCATGCGCGCCGCCGCCACCACGCAATCACGCCGAAGAGGGCGGTCACGCCGGGAATCACGATCAAATTGTAGAAGGCCAGCGCGCTGACCTGGGCCTCGGAGAGATTGAGGGAAAAATGCTGCACCGTCTTGGGCATCACGCCGGTGAGCTGACCGCGATCAAGCAACCAGTTCATCGCGCTGAGCAAAAAATCCAGCCCCTGCTGGGTCAGCACGGCGTCGAGGGCAAACTCGCAATTGCCCACGGCAATGAGCTTGGCCGAGTCCATCTCCACGCGGTCATCCCGCACTCCGCCCCTCGCCGCCGCCACGGCAACATAGAGCGGCTGGCCGGCGTCCTGGCCCTCGTCGTAGCGCACGCCCTTGGTTTCGTCGGTGACGTATGCGGATTCGCCCCAGAAATCTTCCAGGGGCTGGATGAGCGGCCAGTATTGAATCCCGCCGGCCTGGGGCGCCTGGCGCGGGAACTCGAGCGATTGGGTCGCGCCGGGCAGGATGATATTTGTTCCGGCCAGGCGTTTGGTGATGCTGTTGTCCGGCAAAAACTCACCCGTGACCACCCGCCAGATGCCGGTGATATTGGCCAGCAGGGGGTTTTTCAGCAAACGCAGCACGCGGTTGTCCATCGGAATAATCCCCGCCACGGCGACCAGAGCGCTCAAGCGCGGGGTCTGGATTCTCGGATCGAGCAGAACGAAGAGCCGGCCTTTGTCGCGGGCGTAGGCGTCGAGAATTTTCAGCTCGCGTTCGTCGAGATCCGACTGCGCGGCCACGATCACCACCGCTTCGCAATCGGGCGGAATCTGGTCGTTCGAGCCCAGCGAGAGCGGGGCGATGCTGATATTCTGCCGTTGGACGTAGTCGGTGAACCTGGCGATCGGGCTGTCGGGTCCGGGGCCCGGTTCCCCGTGGCCTTGCAGGAAATACGCTTTCAGGCGCTCCGGACGGACCAGGCCCATCAAGGCGCTGGTCAGGGCCTGCTCGCCCTTGAAGGTCTGCAAGCGGGGCGGATCGCCGCTCATCACGGGGGTCATGTCGAAGTCCGCCATCTCGGCCACGGGCACAAATTTCGTGCGGCCATCATAGTCGAGGATGATGACATTTTCGTTGGCACTGAATTTATACTGACCCTGCAACTCGCGGGCCCGGGTCAGGTCGCGGGTGGGATCGATGTATTCGATTTCGAAATTATTGCGCCCCGAGTTGCTGCGGGCGGAAAAGGTCAGCTCTTTGAGCAGGTTCTGCACGTCGGAGCGGATCTGGGTTTCGGGCGAAACCAGGGTGGGGGAAAAGAAGACCGTGACGCGCACGGGCTTCTTCAGTTCGCGCAGGATGCGCCGGGTCTGGTCGGAGAGGACAAACTTCTGCGAGCGGGAGAAATCCCCCCGCGCGTAGTGGTTGAAGCTGAAATAATTCACCGCGAAGAGCAGGATCAGCATGGCCACCACCTGGAAGGTGACATTCCACCGGATGCCGGTGCGGGGAATGCGGGCGGCGGGCTTTACGTTTTCCATCGGCGGTACTGGAAAATGTGGAAGGTGAGGAAAAGCGTGAACGCGGTCATGCTGAGATAGAAAACCACCGGACGCGTATCAAAGATCCCGCGGGAATAGTCCGCCATGTGCTCGATGGTGGAAAAGTAATACGTCAGTTCGCGCAGGGCCGGGCTGGCATTGAGAAAAAGAAACGAGAGCAGACTGACGAAAAACATCATGCAGATCAGGGCGAAGGCCATGACGGCGGCGACGATCTGGTTCTGGGTCAGGGCCGAGGCCAGGCAGCCGATCGAGAGATAGAACAGCCCGATCAGGATGATCATGGAATATGCGCCGAGATAGGACCCGATGGCGCCGGCGGCATTTTGCCCGGTCACCCATTGGAAGATGACGAAATACAGGACACTCGGTGCCCACAGCACGAGATAGAAAATGAAAGCCCCGAAAAACTTGGCCAGCACGACCTGACCATCCCGCACCGGGGCGGTCATGAGCGTTTCGATGGTTCCCATTTTGTACTCCTCGCTGAAGAGCCGCATGGTCAGCAGGGGGAAAATCAGCACGAAGGGAAACCAGAAAAGCACGGTGTTAAAAAACGCCTCCACAATCGAGGTCTGCCCGGTCTCGCGATTGAGGGCCGCGACTCCGGCTTGAAAATTGAAGCCGGTCAGCAACAGGAAAAAAAATAGCACCACGTAGGCTAGCGGCTGGTGGAGGTAGTGGCTGACCTCGCGATGAAGCAGGGTGAAAAAGCGGCGCATGGCTAGGGGAGTGACGCGGGGAGCGGGGGACGCGGGGACACGGGGATTGGCGCCGCGTCTCCGCGTCTCCCTGTCTCCGTGTCAGCGCCCATGGAATTTTTCGGCATCGGTCAACCTTCCTCCGCGTGGGTCACTTCCACAAAGACTTGCTCGAGGGTGGCGCCCTTGCGCGCGAGTTCCCGGACCGGCCATTTTTCCGCCACGGCAAGGGCGTGCAGGCTTTCGCGCGGGTCGCCTTCGATTTTCATGGTAAAGCGGGTCCATTCCCCCAGGCGTTGGTGCGAGCAATTTTTTACGCCGGAAACCGCTTTGAGTTTGGCGGCGGTGGCGGCGGGGTCGCTGACGCGGATTTCGAGGGTGGCCTCGCCACCGGCGCTGAGCCGGGCGCGGAGATTCTCCGGCGTATCGAGGGCCTCGATGCGCCCCTTGTTGATGATGATGACGCGCGAACACGTCATTTCCACCTCGGACAAAATGTGGGTGGAGAGAAGGATGGTGTGATGACTGCGGAGATTCTTAATCAGTTCCCGCACCTGGCGGATCTGGTTCGGATCAAGACCGATGGTCGGCTCGTCCAGGATGAGAAGCTCCGGTTCGTGGATCATGGCATCGGCCAGTCCCACCCGCTGGCGGTAGCCCTTGGAAAGAGCGCCGATCATTTTCCGCTCCACCTCGCCGAGACCGCACAGATCGTACACATCGGACAGGCGTTCCTTGATGCGCCGGCCCGGAACGCCTTTCAGGGCGGCGCGGAAGCGGAGGTACTCGCTCACCCGCATGTCCTGGGGCAGCGGCACGTTTTCCGGCATGTAGCCGATGTGTTCGCGGGCCCGCAGCGAGTCGCTGAAAACATCACAGCCAGCCACTTCCGCCCGTCCGGATGTCGGCGGCAGGTAACAGGCCAGCATGCGCATGGTGGTGCTTTTGCCGGCTCCGTTGGGCCCGAGAAAGCCCATGATCTCGCCCTTGCCCACCTCGAAGGCAATGCCATCCACGGCGGTGACGCTGCCATAGCGTTTGGTGAGGTTTTCGACCTTGATCATCAGAGCAATCTGATTGAATATCCCCGCTCGACGTCCTTCGCAAGTCCGCGTTCGCCGCCCTCACGGCCGATGCCCGCTTGCGGTCATCGGGTTCTTCCAGCAAATTGGAAGGCTTTCCCGATGGAATTGGCTGACTGCAGTCCTGTTCGGGGCGCCCATAATCACGATCACGATATTTCATGAATAGCACTTTTTCCGCCCGCTCGAGCGAGGCGTTGATTGAAGAAAATTACGGAAAATGGGTGTCCAACCCGCGTTCGGTCGATCCGGACTGGGCGGCATTTTTTGAAGGATTCGAATTGGGCAACGCCAAAAGCGAAGCCAATGTCCGCACGGCCAACGGTGCCGCGCCCGCGCCCAAGGCCGGCAAGGAAGTCGATCTGCAAACCCGCGTCGAAGCCCTGGTCTATGCCTACCGCGACATGGGACACTCCATCGCGGATCTCGATCCGCTCGACATTCTCAAACGCGCCAACCCATTGCTTTCCCTTGAGGAACTGGGCTTCGAGGAGAAGGACCTCGACCTGCCCGTTTCCTCCCGCGTTTTCCGCGACGGCAAAAAAATGCCGCTGCGCGACATGATCAAGGATCTGCAAAGCATTTACTGCGGCACGGTCGGGGCCGAGTTCATGCACATCCAGCATCCCCACATCCGCAACTGGGTTTTGGAAAAACTGGAACATCGCGACGAGGCCCTCCGCCGCGACGCCGCCCTGCATCGCGAAATCCTGCGCAAACTCTACGAGGCCGAGACGTTCGAGAATTTCCTCCACACCAAATACGGCGGCAAACGCTTCTCTCTCGAAGGCGGCGAATCCCTCATCATCGGACTCGAGGCCATCGTGCAGGACAGCGAGCTCCGCGGGGTCAAGGAACTCGTCATGGGCATGTCCCATCGCGGACGCCTCAACGTTCTGGCCAATATTCTCAACAAACCCCTCGACGTCATCTTCAACGAATTCCAGGGCAACTTCGCCGAGGGCTCAGTCGGTGGAAACGGCGACGTCAAATACCACCTCGGATTCCAAAACACCCGCAGGACCGCCACCGGCTATGAGGTGGACATCCGCCTGGCCGCCAACCCCAGCCATCTCGAGGCGGTGGATCCCGTCGTGCAAGGCAAAGTCCGCGCCCGTCAGCGGGTGCTGAAGGACAGCGTGCTGCGGACAAAAGTCGTGCCCATTCTCATGCATGGCGACGCCGCCTTCATCGGGCAGGGCGTGGTGCAGGAAGTGTTCAACATGGCGCAACTCCCCGGCTACCGCACCGGGGGAACCATTCACATCGTGGTCAACAACCAGATCGGTTTCACCACGCTGCCGGCCGACGCGCGCTCGACCGAATATTGCACCGACATCGCCAAGATGATCGAGGCGCCGATTTTTCACGTCAATGGCGAGGACCCCGTGGCTGTCATCGAAATGGCCAGGATCGCGCTGGAATACCGTCAGGAGTTTGGCCGCGATATCGTGATCGATATTTATTGCTACCGCCGCCACGGCCACAACGAGGGCGACGAACCCAGCTTCACCCAGCCGAATCTTTACAACAAGATCAAGACCCACCCGCTCCCCAGCGAGGTCTTCCTGGCCCAGATCGCGCCCCATGGCACGGTTTCCGCCGAGGAGGCCGCCGCCCTCAAGGCCGGGTCGCTCAAGGAACTGGATGAAGCTCTTCAACAAGTGAAATCCGCCGAGGCCGCAAAAAACGGCAAATCGGAATTCGCTGGTTCCACCGCCATTTTTCAACCGCCCTACTCGCACGAACCGGTTGCTACGGCCATCAGCAGCGAAATGCTTGATCAGATCGTCAGGGGCCTCACCACCGTGCCCGAAGGTTTCCGCGTCCTCCCCAAGGTCAAGCGCATCCTGCTCGACCGCCGCCTCCAAGTCTGGAAAGGCGGCGGCCCCTACAACTGGTCCTTTGCCGAGGCTCTCGCCTTCGGTTCCATCCTGCTCGAAGGCACCCCGGTGCGCCTTTCCGGCCAGGACAGCCGGCGCGGAACCTTCAGCCAGCGGCACAGCGTTCTCTACGATGAGATCAACCGCGAACGGTACATCCCACTCTTGAATCTCGGACCCGACCAGGCCCGGTTTTGCGTCTATAACAGCCCGCTCTCGGAATACGCCGTGCTCGGATTCGACTATGGCTACTCGATGGATTTCCCGTCCATGCTATGTCTCTGGGAGGCGCAATTCGGCGATTTCTCCAACGGCGCACAGATCATCATTGATCAATTCATCGCCTCCGCGGAATCGAAATGGCAGCGCCCGAGTTCCATCGTCCTTTTGCTTCCCCACGGGTACGAGGGCCAGGGGCCGGAACACTCCAGCGCGCGGCTCGAACGCTTTCTCCAGCTCTGCGCCGAGGAAAACATGCAGGTCTGCAATCTCACCACGCCCGCGCAATATTTCCACGCCCTCCGCCGCCAGATCCACCGCGGCTACCGCAAACCGCTCATCATCATGACCCCCAAAAGCCTCCTCACCCACGAGCAGGCTGTTTCGCGCACGGAGGATTTCACCTCCTCACGGTTTTACGAGGTTCTGGCCGACACCGAGGCCGCCCCGGAAAAAGTCGAGCGCGTGATCTTCTGCTCCGGCAAAGTCTACTACGATCTGATCAAATACCGCGCGGAAAACAAACTGACCAACAAGGCCGCCATCATCCGCATCGAGCAGCTTTATCCGCTCTACCAGGACAAAATCAAACGGCTGACCAAGCCCTACACCAAGGCGAAAAAATTCGTCTGGTGTCAGGAGGAGCCGGAAAACATGGGGGCCTGGACCTTTGTCCTCCCGCGCCTGCTCAATCTCTTCCCCGGCTACATTCACTATGCCGGCCGTCCCGCCAGCGCCAGCACCGCCGCCGGAACCACCCAGGTTCACCAAGCCCAGCAAGCCGCGCTGGTCAAGCAGGCGTTTGAGGTTTAAAGGGCCGTTTCATGACTCCGACAAGGAAACTAGGGGTCAGGGTGGAATGGCGCGCACTTCAGCCCCAACGGGGCTCAATCCCCTAGCCCTGGGTTGCGGAGCTACCCGGGGATTTCGAGGAAACACAACGATCTGCCCTGCAAGGGCGGCATCCCAAAACGCCCTGAAGTGCGCGCCATTCGGGTCAGGGCGTATTGCGCCAATGAAAAATGACACTGGGGAGAGAAAGTCGTTGCGTCACGATTCATGACACCCGGCGATTGTTAAATTTGTGTGTGTTTTTGTAGGCGGTGAGGTGGGATTCCGACGTGGCTGACGCAGTGGAGGCGAAGCGAGCGTAAGCGAGCAGAGCCGGAACGGAGTCAGCCACGTCGGCGGCGGGCGGCGGGAGTCCACCAAGAGGAGCGTTTTCCTGCCAGGAGTCGTCCTGGATCTCGTCTGCGATGGTGAAGATTTCCGAGAGTCGCCGCTCAATTTCTTGGGCGAGCGCCAAGGGATCGAGCTTCGCGCGCAAGGCATGCAACTCGGCCTTGGTCGCAGAAGGGACTTTATCGCATGCCAAGAGTCGATCACAGGGTGTGGCTGGTTTGTCGTAGATTTTGCGAACCTTCCCGCCGATGCGTTGTTTTTCCACGAGTTTCATGACGGGCGTGAAGTGGTTGCGCAGCGGCAACCACGCCTTCTCATACAAGTCGTCAACAAGGCTTTTGAGCTTCAGATCGGCAAAGCGACCGTAGCCCAACAGTTGGCGCACGTGGGTGAAGTTTTTCTGTTCCACGTGGGCTTGATCATTCTTTTTGTAGGCTCGCGAACGGGTCCAATCTACGGCACGGCTTCTCTTAAGCAGGTAGGCTTCGAGAACCTCATTGAGGAACTCGCTGCCGTTGTCGCAATCCAACCCGAGCAGTTCGAAGGGCATGCGTTTTTCGATGCGCTCCAGGCCGACGCGAACCTCCCCGGCGCGATTGCCCCAGAGAGCTGCCAGTTCTGTCCAGCCGCTGTGAAAGTCTGTCAGCGTGAGACTCCAGAGGAAGTCACCGCTACTGCATCCTCCTCCGTGGGAAACCGTGTCGGCTTCCATCTAGCCGGGCCCCTCAAAGGCCTGTGGCCCGCATCGAAT
>CAMASH010000070.1 GCA_945860745.1 Chthoniobacter flavus
CTCTGCCTCATCATTCTCGTGTAATCCTCGTGGCTCTCTTTCATTAATCGTGGCTCCATTCGCCACGGTGTCCTCCCCATTGAGGCCTCGACCACTCCTTTCCTCTTCCTCCTCCAACCCTACGGTGTCCTTTTCATTGAGGCACGGCGCCATCGCGACCATCTTGCCATCTCCTCCGCTCCGTGCTATGTCTTCCGGCAGTGAGCAGCATTATCGAAATCGAAGCCGCCATTGCATCCTTGCCCGAACGAGATCGGGAGCGATTGGAGTCGTGGTTTATCGCGCCACGGTTGGGCGGTGACACGGAACGGGAGGGTCAACTGTCCACGGCCATTCCCGAGGCCGACGCCTCCCCGCAGGCCGGAAAATCCGCCAACGAAGTTCGCTCCTTGACTCACCTATGGGCTTCCGGGTCGTCTTCCAAAAACGGGCAGTCAATGATCCCTCCTGTCTTGTCCGGCGGATCGCTCGAAACGATGCTGCGGCCGCAGTTCGCTTTGGCGGGGGATTGGTGAGTGAGGCCGAGTTGCTGGAGTCATCGCCCCGCCGGGGACCGGTTTACGACGCGAACCGCGAACTTCATTCGTTTCCTTTCCCCCCTTACCGGCTCTCTTTCCGCGTCATCGCATCGCGTCGGACTGTGGACATCCTGAAAATCCGGCACGGAGCACGCGAACACTCGCCGCGACTCCCGCGGTGAAGGAGCTTTGATGTCACGGAATAACAGGATGAGCCCAATAACCGCCGACCCGAATGGCACTAAGTTCAGCGGTGGGGGGCAGGCGTCCCGCCTGCTCTTCTCTCTTCAAGAAGGCAGCCGGGACGGCCGCCCCACGTCCCAAACCGCGCTTAACCATTCACCGCCGACCCCCCTTCGTTCCTGCAAAGCGTCCCGCTTATGAAACCCGTCCTTTTCGCCCTCGTCATCGCCATCCTGCTCCTCGGCTGCAAAAAACCCGCCGCCTCCCGCCAGGGCACCGGAAGCCCGCCCCCCGTCCCGGTCGAGGTCGCCGCCGCCGAGACACGCACCATGCCGGTCGAAATGAAAGCCATCGGCGCGGTCGAGCCCATGGCCTCCGTCCAACTCAAATCCAAGGTCCAGGGCGAAATCCTGCAAGTCCATTTCGCCGACGGTGCGCAAGTCCAGGCCGGGGATCCCCTCTTCAGCATTGACCCCCGCGCCTTCCAGGCTGCGCTGAAACGCGCCCAAGCCAACCTCTCCATCGCCCGGTCCGTCGCCGCCATCGCCACCGAACAAGCCGAGCGTTACACCACTCTGATCAATCGCGGCGTGGCCTCGAAAGAGCAAACCGCCCAGGTTCTCTCCACCGCCGAATCCCAAAAATCCGAACTCGCCGCCCGCCAGGCCGATGTGGACGAGGCCCAGCTTGCCATCGAGTGGTCCCAAGTCCTCGCGCCCATTTCCGGCCGCACCGGCGCGGCCCTGCTCAAAGCCGGAAACATCGCCCAGCCCAACGTGGACACCCTCGCCGTCATCAATCAAATGCAGCCCATCTACGTCACCTTTTCCCTGCCGGAAAACTCCCTCGCCGAAGTCCGCCAGTGGATGAACAAATCCACCCCCGCGGTCAGCGCCTATGATCCCGATTCCGCCGCGCTCCTCGGCACCGGCGAACTGACCTTCGTGGACAACGCGGTGGACCGCGCCTCCGGCATGATCACTTTCAAGGCCACGTTCCCGAATACCGGGGAAACCCTCTGGCCCGGTCAGTTCGTCGATCTCAACGTCAAGCTGGCCGAGGAACCCGATGCCGTCGTCATTCCCTCCACCGCCATCATGGAAGGCCAGCAAGGCGCGCAGGTTTTCGTCGTCACCGGGGACACCGCCACGCTGCGCAAAGTCACGGTCGAGCGCTCCGTCGCGGGCCTGTCCCTCATTAAGGAAGGCCTCGCGCCTGGCGAACTCGTCATCACCACCGGCCAGCTCCGTGTTACCTCCGGCGGAAAGGTGGCGGTGAAAGCGCCCGCTGAGAATCCATCGAAAACTCCATGACCGAGCTCTTCATCCGCCGGCCCATCATGACGACCCTCGTCATGCTGACCATTCTCGGAGCCGGCCTGCTCGCCTACTCCCGCTTGCCGGTCAGCGATCTGCCCAACGTGGATTTCCCCACCATCAGTGTCTCCGCCGGCCTCCCCGGGGCCAGCCCCGAAACCATGGCCTCTTCCGTCGCCCTGCCTCTGGAGAAGGAATTTTCCACCATCGCCGGTATTGAGTCCATGACCTCCACCAGCGCGTTGGGATCAACCACAATCACCATCCAGTTTGATCTTTCCCGCAACATTGACGCCGCGGCGCAGGACGTTCAGGCCGCCATCTCCCAAGCCCAGTCCAACCTGCCCACGGACATGCCCTCCCCACCCTCCTACCGGAAGGTGAACCCCGCCGAACAGCCCATCCTCCTGCTCGCGGCCTCCTCCGATTCCCTCCCCTACAGCAAGGTGGACGAATACGCCGACACCCTCATAGCCCAGCGCCTGTCCACCGTCCTCGGAGTCGCCCAGGTGGACATCTACGGCTCGCAAAAATACGCCGTCCGCGTGAAGGTCGATCCGCGCGAACTCGCCACCCGCGGCATCGGCTTCGACGAGGTCGAGAAGGCCATCACCGAGGCCAACTCCAACGCCGCCACCGGCCAGCTCGACACCGGAGTCAAGGCCCGCACCATCGAGGCCACCGGCCAGCTCTCCCGGGCCGAGGATTTTCGCGAACTCATCGTCTCCTACCGCGACGGGTTCCCGGTCCGCCTCCGGCAGATCGCCACGGTGCTCAACAGCGTCGAGGATGAAAAAAACCTCGGCTGGTATAACACCACCCGCGGCGTGGTCCTCGCCATCCAGCGCCAGCCCGGGGCCAACACCGTCGCCGTCATCGACCGCATCCGCGAACTTCTGCCCGGTTACAAAGCCCAGCTTCCCGGAGGCATGAAACTCGACATCCTCTACGACCGCTCCCTCTCCATCCGCGAATCCCTCCACGACGTCGAGTTCACCCTTGTCCTTGCCATCGCTCTTGTGGTCCTGGTCATTTTTATTTTCCTGCGCAACATCCGCGCCACCCTGATCCCCAGCGCGGCCATCCCGCTCTCCATCATCGGCACCTTCGGAGTGATGTACCTTCTCGGCTTCAGTGTGAATAATTTCTCCCTCATGGCTCTCATCCTCGCCGTGGGCTTCGTGGTCGATGACGCCATTGTTGTCCTGGAAAACATCGTCCGCTCCATCGAGCAGGGGGAGACGCCCATGCAGGCCGCGCTCAAGGGTGGCCGCGAGATCGGCTTCACCATTTTGTCCATGACTCTTTCCCTCGCCGCGGTCTTTATTCCCGTCCTTTTCATGGGAGGCATCCTGGGCCGGTTGCTCAACGAATTCGCCGTCACCATCGCCGCCGCCATCCTCATCTCCGGCTTTATCTCGCTTTCCCTCACCCCCATGCTTTGCAGCCGCTTCCTCAAGCAGTCCCACCGCGCCAGCACCAACATCATCTTCCGCTGGTCCGAATCCTTTTTTGCCAGGCTCCTGGCCGGTTACGAAAAAACCCTCCGCCTCGCCCTGCGACACCACCTGATCGTCTCGCTGGCCGCCCTCGTCATGACCGCCGCCACCGCCTGGCTTTTTGTCATCGTGCCCAAGGGCTTTCTGCCCAACGAGGACACCAACCGCATCATGATTTCGACCGAGGCCGAACAAGGTGTCGCCTTCGACAAGATGATGGAGCTCCAGCAACAAGCCGCGGCCATTGTGGCCAAAAATCCTCATGTCGAGGGATTCATGTCCCGCCTCGGCGGCGGCCAATCCACATCCTCCGCCAACACCGGCCGCCTTTTTCTCACCCTCAAGCCGCGCCGCGGGCGCCCCGCCATTGACGACATCATCCGCCAGCTTCGCAAAGATCTTTCCGGTATCCCCGGCCTGAAAGTCTTCCCCCAAAATCCCCCCACCATCCGCATCGGCGGCATGCAAACCAAGAGTCTCTACCAATTCACCCTTTTCGGACCCGAACTCGCCCCGCTCTACGCCGCCGCCGCCAAAATGGAAACCCGCTTGCGCGGCCTTCCCGGCATCGTGGATGTGACCTCCGACCTCCAGATCACCAGCCCGCAGGTCCTGGTGAAGATCAACCGCGACAAAGCCTCCACCCTGGGAATCAGCGCCGCCCAGATCGAGCGCACCCTCGGCGCCGCCTACGGCACCCGCCAGATCTCCACCATTTACACCCCGAACAACCAATATCGCGTCATCATTGAAGCCAGCGATGACTTCCAGCGGGAAGCCTCCGACCTCTCCCGACTTTATGTGCGATCCAACCAGGGCCGCCTCGTCGCCCTCGACGCGGTCGCCAGCTACAAGACCCAGGTCGGCCCCCTCACCGTCCAGCATCTCGGTCAGCTTCCGGCCGTGACCCTCTCCTTCGACCTGGCGCGCGGCGCCTCCCTCAGCGATGTCGTCCCCCTCATCCAGCGCACGGCCGACGAGGAACTCGACGAACAAATCAGCACCCAGTTCCAAGGCACCGCCCAAGCCTTCCAGTCCTCCCTCGGCAACCTCGGACTCCTCCTCATCATGGCCATCCTCGTCATCTACATCATCCTGGGCATCCTCTACGAAAGCTTCATCCATCCCCTCACCATCCTCTCGGGCCTGCCCTCCGCCGGCTTCGGCGCCTTACTGACGCTCTGGCTCTTCGGCCTGGAATTAAACGTCTACGGCTTCGTCGGCCTCCTCATGCTCATCGGCATCGTGAAAAAGAACGCCATCATGATGATTGATTTCGCCCTGGAAACGCAGCGCAACGACCACACCCCGCCCGACCGCGCCATCTTCGAAGCCTGCCTCGTGCGTTTCCGTCCCATCCTGATGACCACCATGGCCGCCATGATGGGAACCCTCCCCATCGCCCTCGGCCTCGGCGCGGGCGGCGACGTGCGCCAGCCCCTCGGCCTCTCCGTCGTCGGCGGACTCATCATCTCGCAACTCGTCACCCTTTACATCACCCCCATCATCTACCTCTACATGGAACGCCTCCAAGCCCGCCTCGGCAAAAAAAGCGACCCCAAGCCCGAAAATCCAGCCCCCGCTCTGGCCCGCGCCTAGCCCTCTTCCCTCCACTTACACTTACACTTACACCTACACCTACACTTACACTCTCAAGACAAGCAGAAGTGTAAGTTCAAGTTCAGGGGTAAGTGGAAACAGTATAAACTCGCTCGACCGCTTCAAAAAAGCCCAGGCCTCCCCCGACTCCGGATTCGCCACCGCCCCCGCCGAAATGCGCGCCGGCCGCAAGACCAGTCATTGGATCTGGCACATCGTCCCCCAGCCCGCCGCACCCGGTCGCTCCTCCACTGCACAATTCTACGGCCTCAAGGATACCGCTGCAGCCTCCGCTGACCTCCGCGACCCGGAACTTGGCGAACGCCTCCTCACCGGTCAAACCTGAACAACCGCGCATCCCCTCACCCTCCGTCTCGACATCCTTCACCGTCGTCCGGTCGAATATCTGCGGCCCCTTCCGCGCCGGTCGGGACCCGGTGGATTCCTTTTCCCTTTCATTTATTCCCACAATCGCAGTTCACCGCCTCGCCGCGTGCCGGGGCCGAATTTGCCAGCGGGCCCCCGCGTTGGCATCCGGGCAAAAGTCCGCCTCAGGACGACAGGGGCCCGGGACTCCATGGGTTCTTGGCCTGAGAGCCGCGCTTTGCCCGCCCTGCGACTATTTCGCCTAGGAAAACCGAGCAAGCATGGTCAAAAGATGTGCTCACCGCGATGGGATCCCCGCCCTTTTGATGCTGACGTCAGCAGTCGCACGCATGGAATTGACCCTCACCGGGGATTTTCCCATCGGGCAAACCGGGGCTTCCCAACTCAAGCAAGATCTTGTTTTTGATCTTCTCATGGCCGAATCCGAGGCCGACACCACCTTTCTCGATGGAGAGGATTTCCCGGAGGAACGGGTTCGAATTCTGCTTCCGGATATCGAAATATTGACTATGCGTCCAGTTGTGCGAAACTTCAGAAGATCGAAGATCTCATTTTCTTCGCCCCACCACCACAACGTTCATGAGGACAAAAATCACCCTCGTTTTCGCAGCCGCCGCTCTCCTTGGTTTGACCAGCCCGGTGGCCCATGCCATTTTGATCGTGGCCCCGAATTTCCCCATCAACGGCGTGCAGGCGTCGCAACTCCCGGCTCATGCGGTGAACGCGCTTCTGCTGGCCGCATTCGAAGACGATGTCGCCATTTAGACGGCGGGCTCAGTCGCCCGGTGTGGGCCCCTCCGGGGAAGCGCCCTTCCTCTCCGGCCACCAGGATGGCCGGCCCTTGGGCTTCGGCTTGGGGGCATCCCCGGCCACGAAGAGATTGTTTTTCCGGCAGTATTCCGCCACCGCGGCGGTGATCTCACGCGAACTCCGGCGGCAATCTCCCGTGACCCCGGACATGATCCCCTCGCCGCCGTTAAGGATCATCGGCCAGGAAATCACACCCATGATCGCGCCGGGCATGGCATTGGATCCGCCCGTGGTCTGAATCATGACCAGCGGGCGCGGCGTTTCCGCGGAGAGATCTGAGAGAGTCACGGTGAGCTCCATCTTGGTCCCGCCAGAGCCGAAGCCGAAGGCACTGCGCAAAAAGCGGCTGCCTTGATTCACCCGGGTGAATTTTCCGGTGACGAGCCAGTAGTCACCGAGCGGCACTCCGGCGGTGGCAGGCAGCGCCTCGGCGTTGGCCACGTATTTGCGCAAGCGCTCCACGAGATTTTCCGCCATCTCCTGCTGCAAGGCCGTCTTGAAATCGGTCAACTCCTGCCCCTCGCGGTTCACCCGCACGGTGCCTTCGTCAAAGTCGAAGGGCTGCACGAAAATCTTCTGCGGTTTCGCGGCCGGAGGAGGCTGGGAAAGCGGGATGACATTCTGCACGGTGACCGAGGCGCAGGAACACAGGCCGGCACAAAGCGCGGCAGAGAAGAGAGACTTCACCATGAGGAAAGCAAAGCGCATCGGGCCCGTTTGTGCAGGACAATTCTCTCGTTCGCGCCCCATCTCCGACATCTTGACCGGTTCCGAAATGGACGCCACAATCGCGAAAAACCACCCATGGACATCGACAACCTCGACCTCGATAGCATCAATGAAGAACGCCGCCGCTCCGCCGCGGAGACCCTCGCGCCGATTTCGCACGAGGCACTCGCCGCCTTGGGGGAACAGCTTTTCGCCACGGTCGATCATCCGTGGCGCGATCCGTATCTCCAGTTTGTGGAGGAGAGCCGGGGCGAGACAATCTACACCGGACATACCGGGGACGGCTTTTTCTTCGTCTACCGCCCGGCGCGGCAAAAAGGATTCTGGTACCTGCCGACCGGAACCCGCGGCATGGGGCCGATCCAGGACCGTGGTTTGAAGGCCCTCGGAGAAATCCTCGGGGCAAAGGAAAGCTGAGTTGAGCGGCCGCGCGAGCCAGGGCGGGCCCGGTCCCCGCCTGCGCCTCCCTTTCCCGAACCGTCAACACCATGCAACCCGCCACGAAAAATCGCGCAGATTCCGGAACCACGGAGAACCTGATCGTTGACGGGATCTGGGGCTGGCACCCGCGCTGGAATCGTCTGCGGGCGAGGCTGGAACGCGAGACCGGCTCCGGCCGCATTTGGCATTACAACAACAGCGGAATCCGCACCATTGAATCGCAGGGCAGCGAACTCGCCGCGGAGCTGCGCCGAATCGACCGCCCCTTCAACCTGGTCGGCTACAGCATGGGCAGCCTCGTGATTCGCGAGGCCATGCGACAGGCTCCGGAACTGCCGTTGCAGCGCGCCGTCTTTCTACACTCGCCCCATGCCGGTTCCCTCATCTCGTGGCTGCTTCCCCTGCCGGCCTGCCGCGAGATGAATCCCGGCAGCGCATTTCTCAAGCGACTGGATACGACCCCCTGGGATAAGCCCACCCTCGTGACGTGGTGTCCGTGGGATCTGATGGTTTTTCCCGGGTCCTCCGCCCGCTGGTCCGGAGCCACCAAGACCTTGTGCTGTCATGTTCCGGCCCACGCCTGGCCGGTTGTCTCGTCCGGAATTCACCAGGCGGTGACAGCTTTTCTGGCGGCGGACGATGGCTAGCTTTCCTCGCGAAGTTTTTCGTCTCCACGTTGGACATTCGCGGGCCTTTCGACCAAAAATGAGGCCTGATGCACCAAATCGATTTCCTGCAGGATCTGGCCGTGGTCATGATCGTGGCGGCGCTGACCACCGTGCTCTTCCGCGTGCTCAAGCAGCCGGTCGTGCTGGGCTACATCCTGGCCGGATTGATCATCGGCCCGCACACCCCGCCGTTTGCGCTGATTCACGACGAGAAGACCATTGAGACCCTGGCGGAACTGGGGGTGATCTTCCTCATGTTTGCGCTCGGATTGGAATTCAGTTTCAAGAAGCTGCAAAAGGTCGGCGCGACCGCCTTCATCGCCGCGTCCCTGGAGATCTTGATCCTGCTCCTGGCCGGCTACGAACTCGGCCGCCTGTTCGGGTGGTCCCAGATGGACAGCATTTTCCTCGGAGCCATCCTTTCGATCTCCTCGACCACCATTATCATCAAGGCCCTGGAGGGCTTGGGCAAAAAGAACGAAAGCTTCGCCGCGCTCATCATCGGCATCCTCATCATCGAGGACATTCTCGCCATCATCATGCTGGCGCTGCTTTCCGGCTTCGCCACCACCGGTTCTTTCAACGCCATCGATATCGGCCAGACGCTGCTCAGCCTTGGGTCCTTCCTCGGCATCCTTCTGGTGGCCGGACTGATTGTCGTTCCGCGGCTGATCAATTATGTCGCGCGCTTCAAGAGCGACGAAATGCTGCTGGTGACCGTGATCGGCTTGTGTTTCGGCGTTTCGCTCATCACGGTGAAACTCGGCTACAGCGTCGCCCTGGGGGCGTTCCTCATCGGCGCCATCATCGCGGAATCGCGCCCGATCCTGAAAATCGAATCCCTCATGATGCCGGTGCGCGATTTGTTCTGCGCCGTCTTTTTCGTTTCCATCGGTCTCTTGATTAATCCCGCCCTGATCGTCCAATACGCCGGTCCGATCCTCGCCATCTCCGCCGTGGTGATCGTCGGCAAGGTTTTCGCCTGCTCCCTGGGGTGCTTCCTCTCCGGCCAAGACATGCGCACCTCGCTCAAGGTGGGCATGAGCCTGGCCCAGATCGGCGAGTTTTCCTTCATCATTGCTTCGCTCGGCCAGACCTTGAAAAACCCCCAGGGAGATTCGATCACCAGCGGATTCATCTATCCCATCGCCGTGGCCGTCTCCGCCCTCACCACCCTGACCACTCCGTATCTCATCACCATGTCGGACGGCGTCGCCGCCTGGTTCGACCGCTCGGCCCCGCGGCCTCTGCAAAAAGTCATGGAAACTTACACCAAATGGGTGGGCGGGTTGATCAAGGAAGACGCGTCCAACCTCGAACGCAAGATCATCACCAAGCTCGGACTGCAGATCGGACTCAACCTGCTTATGGTCACGGGCATCTTCATCGCGGCGGTCTTTTTGCATGGGAAAGCCGCGGCAATCTGGCCGCAATTTCCCGGCGGCAGAGAGGGGGTGAAGGCGGCCGCCTGGTTGGCGGCGCTGCTGTGCAGCTTCCCGCTCCTCGTGGCGGTGTGGCGGAAAATGGAAGTCGCGGCCATGCTCATCTCGGAAATGAGTGTCCCTGTGGCCAAGGCCGGACCGCGGACCCCGGCGCTTCAGGCGGTCATTGCCAGCACCATCACCGTGGTCGGCACAGGGGTGTTGGTGCTGATCGTGCTCTTGCTGAGTTCCGCCATTCTGCCATCGCGGAACATTTTGCTGCTCGCGTTACTCATTTTGATCGTCTCCGGTTTTCTTCTCTACCGTGGCTCGGTCAAGCTTTACGCCCGCGCCCAGTCCGCCTTGCACGACACTTTGGCGGAACCGGCTGATCCGGCGGAACCGGCCCATCATGAACAGGCGCCCCGTCCCGTTTTGCCCACTCTCCTGCGTGATGCCAAACTGGAAACGGTTGCCGTGAAGGCCGGCACGCTGGCCGCCGGAAAGATGATCTCCGAGCTGAAACTCCGCAGTGTGACCGGAGCCAGCGTAGTGGGCATCGACCGCGGCGGGTCCAGCATCATCAATCCCGATCCACACGAGGAACTCACCAGCGGCGATCAGGTGCTGCTCATCGGGCGCACCGAACAACTCGAAGCCGCCAGGACCCTGCTGAATACGGCGCAATCCGCGGCCTGATTCTTTAGCGAAGAACTTGCGGGATCGGCGTGACAGGCAACGCCGCCATGGCGGGGAGCGGAGGGGACTCGCGGCGCTTTTTGATTTTCCATCGCCCGTCGCCCACGCTCAGAACCTCGATCCGCACCGGCGCCAGACCGGCGTCGTAGAAACCGAGTTCTTTCGCCACCGGCCTGGTCACGTCAAGGATGCGCGCCCCGATGTAGGGTCCGCGGTCATTCAACCGGATCACGACCGAGCGGTCGTTGCGCAAATTCGTCACCCGCACCGTGCACGGCAGCGGCAGCGTCTTGTGGGCACCGCCCCGGCTCCAGGGCCAGAGCTTCTCCCCCAATGCGGTTTTGCCCGGAAAAATCAGCCATCCTTCCTGGTAATGCGAGGCCACACCCTCCTCGACAAATCCGGGCGCCTGGTCGGGCGGGATCGGCTCATACCGTTGGCCGCGCAGGGTGTAGGGTTTGTCTTTATAGCCCGTATACTCCTCCCCGGCGCATCCGGCCAGGGCGACGGCGAAGATCAGGCACCAGAACCGCAAAAGCATCCGCTAAGAAACACGAAACCCCCGCCCGCCTGTCGAGCAGGAAAAAACTTGCTCTTGTTTTTCTGCATTTCCGGGTAAGAAAACCCCATGTCCTATTCCGCCTCGCCCACCCGCTACGACAGCATGACCTATCGCCGCAGCGGCCAGAGCGGCCTCCGGCTGCCCGCCATCTCGCTCGGTCTCTGGCATAATTTCGGCGAAGTCGATTCCTTTGCAACCTCGCGCGCCATGATCCTGCGCGCCTTCGACCTCGGCATCACCCATTTCGATCTGGCCAACAACTACGGACCGCCCCCCGGCAGCGCCGAGGAAACCTTTGGCCGCATCCTGGCCGACGACCTGGCCGCCCATCGCGACGAACTCATCATTTCGACCAAAGCCGGGTATCACATGTGGTCAGGACCCTACGGCGAATGGGGTTCCCGCAAATATCTCCTCGCCAGCCTCGACCAGAGCCTGGCCCGCATGGACCTCGATTATGTGGACGTCTTCTACAGCCACCGGTTCGATCCCAACACCCCGTTGGAAGAAACCATGGGCGCGCTGGCCCAGGCCGTTCGCTCGGGCAAGGCCCTTTACGCCGGCATCTCGTCCTACTCCGCGGAGGCCACCCGCGAAGCCGCCCGCCTCCTGCGCGAAATGGGCGTCCGTCCACTCATTCATCAACCCTCCTACAGCATTTTGAATCGATGGATCGCAACCGATCACTTGGTCGAAGCCCTGGAGGAATCCGGCATGGGCTGCATCGCGTTTTGCCCGCTGGCCCAGGGTCTTCTGACCAACCGCTATCTCACCGGCATTCCCGGCGATTCGCGCGCCAGCAAACCCCACGGTTTTTTGAAGGAAGCTGCCATCACCGACGAAAAGCTCACGCAGATTCGCGCCTTGAACGGAATCGCCCTGGCCCGCGGACAGTCTCTGGCCCAAATGGCCCTGGCCTGGGTGTTGCGCCTGCCCGTCATGACCTCCGCCCTCATCGGGGCCAGCAAGGTCAGCCAGATCGAGGAAAACGTGAAAGCCTTGGAGAACCTCGCGTTCTCCGCGGAAGAACTGCAGAGCATTGAGAAAATCGTCCAATTATGAAGTGGCATCGGCTTCCAGCCGATGCGATTATTAATTCATCGGCAGGATGCCGATGCCACGGTTCTGGCAAGCTTTCTTACCCTCCCTTGACGGCTATGATGCCACGCCCAAAGCCTGGGATTGACCTCGCCCTCATCGCGAATAGATTTTCGAAAACGTTTGTATGAACCTGAACAACCTGACCAGCGGCTTTTCCTCCGAAACCCCATCTTCCTCCTCGAAGAACGTCCTCGCCAACGATGTGGATATCAAGGGGATTATCAAATTTGAAAATGAGTTGATTTTTGACGGCAAGATCGAGGGAGAGATCGTGTCCGACGCGGGCTCCCTCACCCTCGGCAAAAATGCCGACGTCACCGGCGAAGTGAAAACCAAATCCGTCGTCGTGCATGGCAGCGTCACAGGCAACATCACGGTGTCCGAGCGCTGCGAACTCAAGGCCAGCTCGCAACTCACCGGCGATCTCAAGGCCACCCGCATCATCATCGAGGAAGGCGCCACCTTCATCGGCAAATCGGAGGTCACCCCCAACAAACCGGCCGCGAAATCCGAGCGCTCAGTCACTCCGGCGGCAGCCAAGCCGCTGACCGCCGCGGCCTGAGTTTTTCATGCCGGACATTCCCCGCAAGGCGCCGTTTCACTGCCCCCATTGCGGATTTATCCAGCACGAGCCGGTTCATCTCATTTCCACCTATTGCCGCTCCTGCGGCAGGCACTATGAGACTGCCGGGGCCGCCCCTGCGGAGGCGGGCCCGGAGAAAAAGCGCGGCAGCCTGCTCAAGCGGATGACAGCCCGCCCGCCCCGATCCATCCGCTGTCACCACTGCGGGAGATCCCATGAAGTTTCCGGCCACGCCAAGAGCACGATCTGCCCGGGTTGCAATGCCTCCATCGAACTCGGGGACCTGACGTTTTCCTCTCATGTTTCCCGCCCGGTCAACACCCGCGGCAAGCTGATCGTTAAAGCGGGCGGCAGCTTGAACTGCACCCTCATCATCTGCGGGGAGGCCCTCATCGAGGGACAGATCAATGGCACGTTGCATTGCGAAGGCACGCTGCGTCTGGCCTGTTCGGGAAAATCCACCGGACGCATCACGGCCAAGTCCATCATCATCGAGAAGGGGGCAGATTGGGATCTGATCCACCCCATCAAGACTGACGATCTCACGGTGCATGGCCGGGCCCGCGGCAACTTTGCCTGTGACGGCCGGCTTCGCATTGCCAGGCGCGGCATCCTTGAGGGACGAATCGTGGCCCGTTCTGTCGTGGTCGAACGCGGCGGCATTTTGCGGGCCGAAAGCTCAATTCAGCCTGTTCCGCAGAAAAACGTCCGGCCGGACAGCGGCGAGAGCGCCGCTTCCTTCCAGCCGTCTCCCTTGCCCGCCTACTGAATCGTTTGGACCGGAGCGGCGGGCGACGCCGGTGCCGGCGGAAGCAAAGGAGCTATCGCATCCAATTGGGCACCCGCCGCGCCGGCCAAGGGCGACCGGGAGTACGTCGAAACGAGATTGGAGAAAATCTTGCGGGCTTCGTCGAGCTTGCCTTCACGCAGGGCCAGGCGGCCTTCGAGCAGCGCGGCAAAAGGCGCGGCGTAACTTCCGGGATCCCTCGATTGGACTTCCCGGAAGGCGTTGAGCGCCTCGTTGGGCTTTCCCGCCAGGTCGTAGTTTTCCGCCAGTCCAAGACGGGCTCCGCCGGTCAGCGGGTGACCGGGAAAAACCTGCAGGAATTTTTCAAGCGTCAAAGTGGATTCCTCCACGTTTCCCTGCTCCCGCAGCGATTCGGCCAGCAGAAAATACGCATCGGCCGCCTGCGGCGTTCCGGGATACTTGGCAATCACCTCGCGCCACGCCTCGGGGTTCCGGGCGTTGGCAAAAAATGCCTCCGCCCCCAGTTTCAAATTGTGCGCGGTAATGAGCCAGAAAACGGTTCCGGCCACGGCCAGCAGGAGAACCGCGACGCCGGCCAGAATGGACCCGCGATGACGCTCCCAGAAAAGCTCGGCAGCAAAACTATCGGTCTCGAGCAACGGCTCGTCCGAGGGAATGTGATTGGCGTTGGACATGATGGGTAATGACGAATTCCGGATGACGAAGAGCGAAAAGGAGAACAGTTCGGGTTCTAACCGCCGACTTCGGCGCGGGCCTCCTCGGCCAGGGCGGTGCTGAGATAACGCTCACCGGTCGAGCAGGCAATGGTCACGATCAATTTTCCGGCGTTTTCCGGACGCTTGGCCACTTCGATGGCCGCCCAGACATTCGCGCCCGAGCTGATCCCGACAAGGAGCCCTTCCTCCTTGGCCAGACGGCGGGCGGTGGCGATGGCGTCCTCATTGCTCACCTGAATACACTCGGTGATCAGATCCGCTCCGTCCTCCGTTTTGAGGTGCAGATTATTGGGCACAAAACCCGCCCCGGTGCCCTGGATTTTGTGCGGACCCGGCTTGAGCGGCTGGCCGGCCAGCGTTTGCGAAATAACCGGGGAATCCTTGGGTTCCACCGCGATGGCCTGAAAGGACGCTTTGCGCGGCCTGATCGCCTCGACCACACCGCTGATCGTGCCTCCGGTGCCGACCGCAGACACCAGGATGTCCACTTTGCCATCGGTGTCTTCCCAGATTTCCTCGGCGGTGGTCGCACGATGGATGGCGGGATTGGCGGGATTGTTGAACTGCTGCGGGATCCAGGCCCCGGGCGTTTCCTTGACGATCTGTTCGGCGCGGGCGATCGCGCCCTTCATGCCCTCGGCCCCGGGAGTCAGAACAAGCTTGGCCCCGAGCATGGCCAGCAAGGTGCGGCGCTCCACACTCATCGTTTCCGGCATGGTGAGAATGAGTTTATACCCCCTGGCCGCCGCCACAAAGGCGAGGGCAATGCCGGTGTTGCCGCTGGTCGGTTCCACAATCACGGTGTCCTTGGTCAGGATGCCCTTTTTCTCGGCGTCCTCGATCATGGCCAGTCCGATGCGGTCCTTCACACTGCCGAGCGGATTGAAAAACTCACACTTCACCGCAATGGTGGCATTGAGGTCCTTGGTGATCTTGTTAAGTTTGACCAACGGGGTGCGACCGATGGTTTCGAGGACGTTGTTGTAAATTTTGCCCATGATTTGCGGAAGGGATGGAAGGGAAGAATGGCACAAGCGGCCTTGCCCCGGCAACGGCTTATTTACTATTCTTCCGGCCATGCCCGCCCGCCTCACTGCAGAAGAAATTGCCGAAGAATCCGCCCGCCTCGACTCCTGGCAGCGAACCGGCGGCGAAATCACCCGCCAGTTCGCATTCGCCGACTTTTCCGCCGCCCTGAAGTTCGTCAACGCCGTGGCCGTCCTGGCCGAACAAGCCAATCACCACCCGGACATCGACATCCGCTGGAACAAGGTCCTCCTCCGCCTTTCCACCCACAGCAAGGGCGGACTCACCCGGCTCGACTTCGACCTGGCGGAGAAGATCCACGCCCTGGTTTAGGCCCGTCGCGCTTCCCAGAGCAGAAAGTGGCATTGGGCGTCTCGCCTGGGTTCGGAGTCTTGTCGCAGGCGGGACGCCCAATGCCACACCGGAGCAGAATGCCACGGACGAGAGGGCCCGCGTCCCTCCACGCAAATCGCATCCGCCGCCACCGTGAACGTCATCGATTTCAATTCCATCTTCCCGTGCGTGCTGGCCAGCGCCCCATCGGCCGCGTCCCGGCCAGGGGCCACCGTAATCCGGTTGCCCATCGGTTTCTCCGCGGTCGCCTCAAAGAAATACCACCGTCCGCCCACATAAGCCTCAAATCAGGCCTGATGGTCCATCGGCTCCAGATCCTTCATACATCCCACCACCATCCGCGCCGGAATATTCAAGCTACGGTAAAGCGCCATGCCCAAACGGGCAAAATCCCGGCACACTCCGATCCCGCTCTTCTCGGTATCCACCGCCGAGGTGGACGCCGAGCCGGTCCCGTCGCGATACTCCACGTTTTTCTCGATCCCCCTGCGGATAACCCGGCCCGGCATTTCCCACGATGGAAAACGCCGTCGCGTTGAGCAAATCGGACCGAAAGTTCCGGCTTGGCCGCAGGTATTGCAGGCAGGTTTCCGGCACGCTCTGCACCGGGACGAATTCGGCCGAAAAATCCACGTCAATTTCATCGGCCACATCCGCCGGGCAGCTCGAACGGACCACAATCGGCCCGGGCTCCACCACGAGCCGCTGGCACAGATTACCAAACGCGACCGTGTACTCCAAAACGGGAACATGCGGATTCAGCGAATACTCCTCCGGCATAATCCATTGCCCCGGCCCGCTGCGGGGATGCCGCATCAACACGATCGCATTCGCCGTGGCGGCGGCAAAACCGATTTCACGCGTGGCGGTCAGAATCCTAGCCGGATCAACCCGCCATTCAGACCGCGCAGTCAAACACCGCATAAAGCCGATCCGGATCGGTGAACAAAACCCGCGTCCCGCGAAATCCCGCCCGCTCCGCCATCGCAAAATACCCCTCCACCGACTCGGGATAATCGGAGCCGAACACATGATCTTTCACTTTCTGCAACTCAGCGGCGTTCAACTCGGTCCAATGCCGGGCCACCTCCCACCACCGCGCCAGAATCTCCTCCCGGCTCTCCGTCACGGTCCGGATTGGCTCATAAAATATCAGGCGGCCATCCGCCGGCAGCAGTGCCCTCGCCTTGGAAAAAAATGTCCCCTTGTCCGCCTCCGGCAAATGATGCAGCGAGAGCCCGAGGAAAATCACATCGCACGATTCACGGCGCTCTTTGACCTGCTGGAAAAAATCCCCGTGGATGAATTTTTTCCCGCCGGAAAATCCGGCCATGTTTTTCTCCGCCAGACTCAGCGCCACCGCCGAAATGTCCACCGCTTCATAATGCTGGAGCTTGCTGTCGTGCAGCACAGTTGCCGTCGCACTGGCATCCCCCGCCCCCAGATCAAGGAAGGAAAACGGCTGCGCCATCCGGGCGATGACCTCCCCGATCGCCGCATAAGCCCCGCGATGGTTCAGATAGTCCGCGCCGACCACCTTGCGATAAATTTCCCACTGGTCGAAAAATTCCCGGACCTTCTCCGCCGGCAAAGGACCCGGGGCGGACCCCGTTTGCAGATCAGCGGGTGCGGAAAATAATCTAGGGAAGGGAAAGATGAAGAGGACTCTATGGGTTCCGGTGGAGGCATCAACCTCCGAGTGGAAAAAGGTCTCCGACTATTTTGCTCTGGAGCGCAAGGCCAGGCTGGCGGCACGTTACATTTTCTCCGCTCAGCGAATACCCGGCAAGGAAACCAGGGTCCGCGCAGAATCTCTGTCCTGCACTTACACTCCCCCTCGGAGCATAACGCGTGAGCAGCTTCAAGAGCAGGGGTATGCCCCCCCCATTCGCGGCAGACAGGGATGGCCTGTCGCCCGCTCAGGCCGTGCGGCGCTTGCGCCGCTGCCTGAACCCGCCAGGCCTGCGCCGAGGGCCACGAGGGCGGCGGGGGTGGGCTCGGGGACGATGTTGATGGTTCCTGAAAAAAGGGGCAGCACCGATTGGCACTATCTTAAGCCCCAACGGGGCTCAATCCCCTAGCCCTGGGTTGCGGAGCTACCCAGGGATCTCGAGGAAAAACAACGATCGGCCCTGCAAGGGCTCCATCCCAAAACGCCCTGAAGTTCGTGCCATTCGGGGCCGCAACGATTGGCACTAAGTTCCGCGGTGTGAAGCAGGCATCCCGCCTGCTCTTCTCTCTCCAAGAAGGCCGCCGGGACGGCCGCCCCACGTCCCAAAGCGCGCGGAAGCTGGTGTCATTCGCCCCTGACCACCTATTTTTCGATTCGCCAAAGCGGGGTGCCCTGCTTCAGCACTTCGCCGCGGAAGAAGGGACGGTAAATGAACGCCATCACGATCATGGTCACCACCCCGAGCACAAGCAATCCGATGCCCATAATAAACACCAGCCCGATCCCGCCGATATCCGCACCGCTCCCGAAATCCGGATCCAGGCTGGAGATGGTCGTCTTGATGAAAATGGTGAAGAGCAGGATGCCCCCCAACCCCGGCAGGAAAATTTTCATGAAAAATGTGCGGACGGAGCGGAAGGCTTCCCGGCGGAAAAACCACACGCAGGCAAAGGCGGTGATGCCGTAGTAGAAACATACCATCAGTCCCAGCGCCGTGATCGTGTCCGTGAGAGCATCCCTGCTGACGAAGCGGATGGCCGCGTAAAAGACCGCGGCGATCACTCCGGAGACAATGATCGCGAAGGAAGGCGATTGATACTTCGGATGGACCTCGGCAAATTTCGCGGGGATGGCCTTGTAATGTCCCATGGCGAGGAGCGTCCTCGCCGGAGACAGCTGGGTGGATTGGATCGAGGCCGCCGCGCTGCACAAAACCGCCAGGGAAAGAATGATTCCGGCCGATCCCATCACCGGATGCGACAAAGCGGCAAACACATTGGCCGACATGGCCGGGTTCTTCAGTCCGGTGGGTCCGTCTCCGATTCCCGCATACGAAACGGTCGCCGTGCCGATGATCACGTAGAGCCCGACCAGAGTCAGAATGAGAATGGTGGTGGCCTTGCCGGACGAACTGCCCTGCCCATCCTCCTTCGTCTCCTCGCTCATGGTCAGAACCGTATCCCAGCCCCAATAGACAAAGATGGAAACCGCGATCCCCGCGGAGAAGGCGGAAAAGGAGGAGACGGCGAACGGATTGAACCAGCTTGCGCTGATCGGGACCGAGTCCGGATTACTGCCATCGTTGGCCGCCATGAACGCCGCCACGATTAACCACACCAGTCCGAAAACCTGGATGGCCACCATGACATATTGAAATCCCTTGGTGGACTGCATGCCCCGATAGGAAATCCCCGTGGCAATGGCCAGGAAGACGATCACCACCGCGATGTTGACGAAAGGATTGTTGCCCAGTTCGACGATCGCGTCGTTCTGGAAAAGCTGGGAGAGCGCCAGGAAAAAGAAGGACTCTGCGATGCCGGCCGTATTCGACAGAACGAGAATCGTCGCCGCCAGCAGGCCCCAGGAGGCGATCCAGCCGACCCAGGGCCCAAAGGCCCGCGTCGCCCAGGTGAAGGTCGTCCCGGAGTCCGGCATGGCCCGGTTGAGAGCCATGTATCCCAGGGCGACCAGATACATGGGAATGAATCCGACGATTAAGATGGCCGGAAGTTGATTCTCCACCTGCAGAGCCGCCGGTCCGAGGGCCGCGGTCATGGTGTAGGCCGGCGCACAACACGAGAGCCCGACCACCACGGCACCAAGGGTGCTGATCGAGCCGGAACCCAGCCCCTTCTTGGTCAGACCGCTCTCTTCCTCAATGCAATCGGCATTCATACATAATCACTGGTTTTTAGGACGGGGGCCGGGGGGATTTTTTTATTCCGTTAAATTGTTAAAACTCGGCAGGGCTGGCTGGCGGGGATTGGTAGGGGTTTCTGGCTGGTTGGCAAGTTTGTTTTTTTTGTGCCTCTGCGGGGCGTGTTGGCGATCTCCGATTTTTTTGCTCTGGAGCGCAAGGGCATGCCCAACCCCCTTCACTTCCCGCCATTCGCGGCAGAAAGAGATAGCCTGTCGCCCGCTCAGGCCGTGCGCCGCTTGCGCCGCTGCATGAACCCGGCCAGGTCTGCGCCGAGGGCCACGAGGGCGGCGGTGGTGGGCTCGGGGACGATGTTGATGAAGCCGGTGGTGGCGTTGAACGTGGCGGTCTGTCCCGATGACAAGCCGGTGTAAGTCACCGACGTGAAATCTCCGGAGAATCCGCCGAGGTTGGTGATTTTCAGGGTTTTCACCGGAACCCTGGTGCCGTCCGCGTCGTAGACATAGACCAACAATTTATCCACCTTCGATTTCGCCGGATCGGTCGGAGCCGGATCGAAGGGGGCGTTCGGGGGCATCGGTCTTTCCGGCTGGGCAGAATGCAAGCCCGACAGGATGAGGAAGGCACAGGCGGCGAGAAGAAGGCCGGCCGGAAAGGATGAGAATTTTGCGCTCTTGCTGTGCTGCGTTTTCGGTTTGCCGATTGTGCAGTGCCGACAAGGGGCCCACCGCCATCAAAAAATATTCCACCCTGAGGAGGGCGGCGTCAACCTGAAGTTGGCCAGCCCATGGCCCGCGCCCCACACGGTTCGCGAGAGCCTGTTCGCCACATTGGAAGAGGAGCAAACGAATGGACGACACGAGGGCCGTCCCTCCCGCTTCTCGATTCTTCTGGGCAACTCATCGCGAAAAAACCTATCGGCTCTCATTGTCCGAGGCGGAATTCGGGGGCAGCGTCAGATGCTCCGCAACGTGAAGACGACGGACGACCAGTTCGTCGATCTCCAACCTTCCGATCCCGGCCCGCCCGCCGCCCGCCGCCCGCCGCCCGCCGCCCGCCGCCCGCCGCCCGCCGC
>CAMASH010000071.1 GCA_945860745.1 Chthoniobacter flavus
TTGCATCGGGCGAGGAACACAACCCATTCAGGGTTGGTGTATGGTTTGCTATCTACCCAAGGTAGCTTTGCAACCTTGGGCTGCGGGATGCAGCCACGTTGTGGCACAGAAGCTTACATGTTCCCAAAAAACGCCGATCGGGAGATCCCTCAGAATTTGTCCCGCACCCCAATCAATGGTAGGGCGCGGAGCCGAGCCTTGCGAGACAGCCTGCCAGAATGGCAGCCCGAAAGGGGAGCCGCAGGCTCGCCATCCCTTCCGCGCCGTCGCTACCGCCCCAGATCCTCCAACGCGCGGGCGAGGCGCAGGCCGGGCAGAACCTCGAAGTGTTTGTCGCGCGTCAACACCCTGGCCTCATGGCGCAGGCGGGCTGAGGCGATAAGGATGTCCTGGGCGGGAAGCGGGCAACCCTTGCGGTCCAGATCCCAGGCCATCCGCGCGGCGTGTTCCATCCTTGCGCGGAGACTCTGCTGCCCGCAGCGCATCGTAGGCGGCAAAGTCAAAAACCGAATCCGGGGCTTTCCCCGCCGTGCCAATCGGCGTCGCGAAAAGTTTCTTCTGCCGCGCCCGCCGGCTCACTTCCCGCAAGGCCAGGCTGACCGCCTCGGTCTTGGTCTTGGCCCCCATGGCCTCCATGGCACGGGCCAGCAAATCCTCGTCAATAGGCCTGGTCATCTTCATGCCACAAAGAGCATGGCAACCTTGCCATACCGCCAACCTCTTAGGGGCGCACCAAGAAAGGTTTCCGCCAAAAAACGGCCCATCGAAGGGCCCCTTCGGTGGATAGACCCGAATAAGAAAATCCCAGAAGGCCACGAAGACCGCACCCCTTTGTTACCTTCTGTAAAATTCCTCATACCCATTCGAGGGTGGCAGGCGGCTTACTCGAGATGTCGCCGCAGACGCGATCGGCCGTTATCCCGGCCACGCCCGCACGATCAGTCGCGGAACTTTTTGGAAATGCCGGTCATTGGTCAGCACCACAGCTCCAATCCGCCTCGCCGAACAGGCGATCACAAGATCCGGCGCGGGCAAAATCCAGCCTTTGCGATCGAGTTCCCATGCCAGCGTGGCCGTTTCCTCCCACAGTCGGTTGTCGGAAGGGACATTTTGCAGCACGTCGAGAAAACGAGCCAGACCATCACGAATACGAGGATTTTTCACGCCTCGCATCACCTCGACTCGCACCATTCCGCATGTTGCCAAGTCGGTTATCGATACTTGCGCCGTTAATTCCACCGCGGGATCCCGGCCCGCCCGCAGAATATCAATATAGATATTCGAATCAACGAGAGCGGGAGGTTCCATAACGCGGAGGTTTCTCCGCCGTGCGAAGAGCCATCAAATCATAATTAGGATCGACCGCGTTTTTGAGTTCCTCAGCCGTGAACCCGAGTCCCTCCTCGGCAAACCGTTTGAGCTTTGCCCTCCGGTCCATCTCAAACAAGGCTTTCTCAACCGCCTCGGTCTTGGATTCGAAACCATATTCCTTCATGACGCTGGCCAAGAGAACCTCGTCAATGTGCATGGTCATTTTCATACCATACACAGTATGGCATCATGGGCCGCCGGGCAAGAGCTTTCGCTGACGTTCGTTCCGCGGCGTGACCCGCAGCTCACTCCCACTCAATTGTCGCGGGCGGTTTGCTGGAGATGTCGTAGCAGACGCGGTTCACCCCATTCACCTCGTTGATGATGCGGGTGGAAATCTTTGCCAGGATGTCGTAGGGCACGCGCACCCAGTCGGCGGTCATGCCGTCGCGGCTTTCCACGATGCGCAGGGCGATGGTTTTCTCATACGTGCGTTCGTCACCCATCACGCCGACGGACTGCACCGGCAGCAGCACGGCAAAGGACTGCCAGACTTTGTAATACCAGCCGCTGGCCTTCATTTCCTCGATCACGATGGTGTCCGCCTCGCTCACCATGCGGAGTTTCTCCGGCGTGAGGTCGCCCAGCACGCGCACGGCCAGGCCGGGTCCGGGAAAGGGCTGGCGCTGCACGACTTCCTTGGGCAGACCAAGCTCCGAGCCGACTTCGCGCACCTCATCCTTGAAAAGCTGGCGCAGGGGTTCGACGAGTTCGAATTTCATGCGCTCGGGCAGGCCGCCGACATTGTGGTGGCTCTTGATCAGCGCGGCGGGGTTGCCGGAAATGGAAACGCTTTCGATCACGTCCGGGTAGAGCGTGCCCTGGGCCAGAAAGCGATAGCGGCCCGGGAAGGATTTTTTCAAGTCGCGGGCGGCCGCTTCGAACACCTTGATGAATTCGTTGCCGATGATCTTGCGTTTGCGTTCGGGATCGGTCACGCCCTTGAGCCTGGCCAGAAATTGTTTTTCGGCGTCCACCGTCTTCATGCGGATGTGGAAATGATCCTTGAAGAGTTTTTCCACCGCGGCGGTTTCGTTCGCGCGCAGGAGGCCGTTGTTGACAAAAATGCAGGTGAGCTGGTCGCCAATAGCCTTATGAATGAGGGCGGCGGCGACCGAGGAATCCACCCCGCCGCTGAGGCCGAGAATGACCTTTCCGTCGCCAACCTGCTGGCGGATTTGCTCGCAGGTTTTTTCAATAAAGGAGCCCATGGTCCATTGCGACTGGCAGCCGCAGACGCGATAGACGAAATTTTCCAGGATCTCCCTCCCGCGAGGGGTGTGGGCCACCTCGGGGTGGAATTGCAGGCCGTAAATATCCCGCCTGGTGTCGCCAATGACAGCGTGCGGGGAATTCTCGGTCGTGCCGAGGGCGCGGAATCCCTTGGGCATTTTCGTGACCTTGTCGCCGTGGCTGTTCCAGACATCGAGTTCGGCCGGGAGTCCGTGGAAAAGGTCGGACCGCCGGTCCACCTTCAACCGGCCCGCGCCGTATTCGCGGCGTTCGGAACGTTCGACATTTCCGCCCAGGTCGCGGGAAACAAGCTGCATGCCGTAGCAGATGCCAAGAATGGGAATGCCAAGGTCATAGATCGCCTTGTCCACCTTGGGCGCGCCTTTGGCATAAACACTGGCCGGTCCGCCGGAGAGGATGATGCCCTTGGGACGGGAGGCGCGCAGGACGGAGGCCTTGGTGCGGAAAGGCAGAATCTCGGAATAAACCCGGCACTCGCGCACCCGGCGGGCGATGACCTGGGTGTATTGCGAACCAAAATCGAGAATGACGATATGATCCTCAGGCGAGGAGGGCGAAGAGGACATCTCAGCAGGGGAAATCGGGTCAGCGGTATTCAGCCCCGAAGGAGTCGCTGGTGGGATTATTTGGCACGATCTGTCCCTGGCCTTGCATGCCGCGTTGCAGTTGATTGCCCACCTCGCCAGGCTTCTGTTCAGCCACCGTGCAGCCCGTCAGCCCGAAAGCCAAAACGGCCAACAAACCGAAAAAAAGAGTCACGCTTCTCACGCGGGGCATAATAGAAAAAAGTCTCTCGATGGCAACCCTGATTCCAAAGGAAGAATTGCTCGGCCTCTATGCGGCCGGATGGTTCCCCATGGCGCAGCCGGACGGGTCCCTCCGCTGCTATTCCCCCGATCCGCGGGGCATCATTCCGCTGGAGGATTTCCACATTCCCCATGGCGCCAAGAAAGCCCTCCGCGACCCTGGCTGGGAATTCCGCATCGACACGGAATTCGAGCAGGTCATCCGGGCCTGCGCGGAACGCGAGGAAACCTGGATCAACGAAACCATCGTGCGAAGCTACCTCGCGCTCCATCATGCCGGGGGCGCCCACTCTCTGGAGATCTGGAGAGAAGGCCACCTGGCCGGGGGCCTCTATGGGGTGCGCCTCGGGGCGGCGTTTTTCGGCGAATCGATGTTTAGCCTTGTGCCGGGGGCCTCGAAGGTCGCGCTGGTTCGGTTGGTTGAGATCCTGCGCGCCGGGGGCTTCCTCCTGCTCGACACGCAGTGGACCACGCCTCACCTGGAACGCTTCGGAGCCCGCTCGATTCCCCGGCGGCACTATCTCAAACTCCTCGAAAAAGCCGTGAACACGCCGACCCGAAACCTTAACGCCATCAGGGAGTAACCATTCAACCGGCCAGAGGCGGCGGCGAAGCAGAATCCGGAAGAAAAGACACGTCATCCTTGAGCCCCACCCCGCTCAAACCCTGCCGGCGGGAAGCCGTCAACAAGGCGTGCAGTTTGCGCGCCGCCATTTCCGGGGGCAGGCCCTGAGCACGGATATTGGAGACGCAGTTGCGGGCGGCATCCGTCTTCCCCGGCATCGGCCGGTGCGTGAAATAGGCTCCCAGACTGTCCGGCGAACCGAGACCGGGCCTTTCTCCCAACAAGATCAAACTGAGCCCGGCCGAAAGAATACCACCCACTTCGTCCTGAATAGCCACCCGGGCGTGGCGCACGATAAAAAGCGGTGCCAACCGCCAGCCATCAGCCTCCAACCTGGGCAAAAGCGCCTGCAGCAAAGGGGTGCTCTGCTCCATCGCGGCCAAACTGGACAACCCGTCCGACACCATGATGACAAGATCCGGTCCGGGTTGGCGGGCCAGGGCGGAGAGAGTTTCGCGGGCATCATTCGAAAGCCTGCGCCCGAAATCCGGCCGCTGCAGATACGTGGCGCGATCCGGCGCACAACTATCGAGCACCACCGGATCGCAACCCATCTCGCGCAACGTGCCGGCCAGTTCCTGCGGTTCGAACACCGCAAGCACGGCATCCCGGGCCCGCGCATGAGCCAGCCGGAAATCCAGCAACGGACCGGTGGGCTGGCTGCCACCCGCACGGCCCAACGCAATGCGCGCAGCGGTAAAATCCCGCAGCCGTGTCCAGGAGTCAGGCGTTTCCATGGGCCAAAGCCGTCCCGCCAGCCGCCAGCAGGGCATGCCCGTCACCGACAGGCAAAAGGCGGTTTTCCCGCGAGAAAATTCTCATCCGCCAAAGCCATTCCTCGAATTCCGGGGCTGGTTTCAAACCCAGACTCTGGCGCACGAAGTGGCTGTCGTGAAACGAGGTGGATTGATAATTGAGCATGATGTCGTCCGCACCGGGAACACCCATGATGAAGTTGCACCCCGCCACCCCCAGCAGAGTGAGAAGAACGTCCATGTCATCCTGATCGGCCTCCGCGTGATTGGTGTAGCAAACGTCGCAGCCCATGGGCAGACCGAGCAATTTTCCACAAAAATGGTCCTCCAGTCCCGCCCGGATGATTTGTTTGCCGTCGTAAAGATACTCGGGGCCGATGAAGCCAACCACCGTGTTCACCAGCAGAGGGGAAAACTCCCGCGCGACGGCATAGGCCCGCGCCTCCAGCGTTTGCTGGTCGCAACCGTGGTGGGCGTTGGCGGAAAGGCAGGAACCCTGGCCCGTTTCAAAATACATGACATTGTCTCCAAGGGTCGAACGTCTGAGCCCCAGAGCCATCTCCCTCGCCTCCCGCAGCATCTCCAGATGAATGCCGAAGCTGGTATTTGCCGCCTGCGTGCCGGCCAGGGATTGAAAAACCAGATCGACCGGCTCGCCCCGTTCCATGCATTGCATCGTCGTGGTCACGTGGGTGAGCACACAACTCTGCGTGGGAATTTCGTATTCGGAGATGATCCGATCCATCAGCCGCATCAGTTCGGCACAGGCCGCGGGATTGTCCGTGGCCGGATTGATTCCGATGACCGCATCTCCGCACCCGTAGAGCAGGCCGTCGAGAATCGAGGCGGCGATTCCCTTGGGATCGTCGGTCGGATGATTGGGTTGAAGGCGCACACTCAATCGTCCGGGCAGGCCGATGGTATTGCGAAACTTTGTCACGACCCGGACCTTCCCCGCCACCAGGATCAAATCCTGGTTGCTCATGATTTTACTGACCGCCGCGACCATTTCCGGCGTGAGGCCGGGAGCCAGTGCCTTGAGGTGTTCCGCCCTCGTCTCATAGTCGAGCAGCCACTCGCGAAATTCCCCCACGGTGAGCCCGCTGACGGGAGCAAACGCTGGGGCGTCATGACGATCTTGTATCAGGCGGGTCACCTCATCCTCTTCATAAGGAATCACCTGCTCTTCGAGAAACGTGGCAAGCGGCACCTCCGCCAGCCGCATCTGGGCCGCCACCCGCTCCTCGGCCGTGTGCGCCGCCACCCCGGCCAGTTGGTCTCCCGAGCGGAGCGGCGTGGCCCGGGCCAGCAGCGTCTTGAGATCGGAAAACGCATAAGTCTTCTTTCCAAGCTGAAGTTGATACGCCATGCTGCGACGAGTGAAGCAGGCCGCAGGCCTTGGACCAAGTTCCACGTGACCGGATTCGCATGAAAATTTACACCCGCACCGGCGATGACGGATCGACCAGCCTGTTTTCCGGGGGGCGGGTTCCCAAGACGCATTCCCGCGTGCAGGCTTACGGCACCATTGACGAATTGAACTCCCTCCTCGGCGCAGCCCGGGCCGCCGGACCCCAGCCGGCAGTGAATTCCAGCCTCGACCGGGTTCAACACCAACTCTTCACCCTGGGCAGCGACCTCGCCACCGCACTCGAAAGCACGACCGCTCCACGCATCGCGCCGCCGGACACCGCCTGGCTGGAGACGGCTATCGACCACCTGACGGATGTCCTGCCGGCATTGCGGCATTTCATCCTTCCCGGCGGAACCCCGGCTGCCGCGCAAATTCACGTCGCCCGGTCCGTCTGCCGCCGCGGGGAAAGATGGGTCGTCCTCCTGGCCGAACAGGAATCCATCAATGGCGAAGCGCTGGTTTATTTGAACCGGCTTTCGGACTATCTTTTCACCCTCGCCCGCTACGAAAATTTTCTCAGCGGGGTGAGCGAACAAAAATGGATCGCGTCGGAACCGCCCTCTTCTTTGGCCTGATGCTGCTTTATTTCGCATTCTCCAGCCGAAAGAAATACTCGCCCTCATCGCCCCAGCCAACAAGGGACCAGGTCGCGCCTGACGGGAGATCAGGACCCCAGCACCGCCAGAACTTCCCGGGCCACCCTCCAGCCCGTCGCCATCGCGCCGTGAACCGTCCCGCTGTGACCGGCGGTATCCGTCGCCTCTCCCGCAAAGAAAATTTTGCCATCCAGGGGCCGGGCCAGCGCTGCGCGATCCGCCTCGGTCGTGTTCGTGGAAGGATAACTATACAATCCGCGCACGTAGGGGTCCGCACTCCAATCCGCCACGAATCCCCGTTCGAACGAACGGCGGGCCAGATCGGAACCGAACAACTCGTCGAGCTCATCCAGGGCAAACCGCACGGGATCGACCTGCATCCGGGCCAGCGCCTCCGCGCGCGATCCGCCGATAAATGCGGTCAAAATATGGCTGGACTCCGACTTGCCCTTGGCCGCCGCCCAATACTGCGGCAAAAATCCATCCGTGTGCAAAAAGTACAGCCGCTCATCCCAGAAGCGATGACGGAACTTCAGGATGATCTTCATGCCGGCATCCATGCCGATGGCCCGGGTGGCGGACACTTTTTCCCCCGGAAGCTCCGGGTCAAAAGCAATCACCCCCTCCCGCAGCACCAGAAGCGAAGCCGTGACCACGACCGTTTGCGTCCGCCACTCGCGTCCATCCAATCCGCGCAGCAACGGAGTTCCCCGCCAGTCGATCGATTTCACCGGACAGTTTAGAACCACCCTGTCCCGGAGTTTCTCGATGGCGGGCCGGAACAAATCGAGATAGCGCCCCTTCACCGTGAAGTTGGTCTCGCGCGCCTCCCAGCCCTTCTCGTAGTGCAGAAATCCCCGCATGGCCAGCCGGTCCAGGGTCGTGCCGTGTTCGACCCCCAGCCGCGAATCGAGATAATGCCAGGCCCTCCGCGGAAAGTGACGGCGGATCAGGTGCTCCTCCGCCGTCCAATTTCCGCCCGGGGAGGACCCCAGTCCCTCGATAAATTCAAAAGCCCGCCGGACGTCCGCATCCTTTTCCGCCTGATCGAGGAAACACAACTCCCCGTCCAAACGCAGCATGTCGTCCGTGGTGAAATGCCGCAAAGGATCAATCCCCAAATCCTTCGCCATCCCGAGGAGAACATTATCCGCCCCATGCACCTCCTCCGCCCCGAGTTCGATGGGAAAATCCGCGAACCCCTCCAAGGCCCGCACCCGGCCGCCGATCGCGCCGGAGGCCTCCAGAATCAGCGGCTCGAGGCCGGCTTCCCGCAATTTCTCCGCCGCGCAAAGACCGGCCACGCCGGCCCCGACGACGACAACAGGAAGTTCCATTCGAACCGGATTTTCTCGCACACTCGAGCCGACCCGGCCAGCGTGGAATCGCGCGATGGCCCGCACCGCGTCCGCATTCACGGAAATTCACCGTTGTGGGACTTTACCCCAACCCGGATACCGGATAGTCTCGCGGCCATGAGTTCCTCCTCCATCGACTGGGAGCAGTTGGATATGATCGCGGACGGATTCACCCCCGACTTCGTGGAAATCTACCGCGAGTAACTGGCGGAGATTCCCGTCCGGTTCATCGAACTCCGCAATAAAATCCGCGCCAACGACCCAAACCAGGTCGCCCGGGCTGCGCATCAAATCAAAGGCAGTTCCGCCAATTTCGGATTTATCGGGGTCAGCCAACCCACGGCAAAACTCGAACAGGAGGCAAAAAGCGGATCGCTGACCAACGCGTCTCTCTATCTCTCCGAGGCGGAAAACGGCTTTGCCCTGGCCGTGTCGGAAGTGCGGGCCCGCCAGAGCATTTAGGCCCTCCCCTCCCGGAGCGGCGAGTGGCCCGTGGCCGCGGCAACGCAGGAGGCGAAGCGTCCGGGGCCAGGCTTTCAAAACGTGAGTTTTCTGAAACACCCCCGACGGAAAACCCGCGTTTTCCGCTCCGACGAATCGTTTGGGTCTTCACGGCCGGCCACCCCTCACGGGTCCTGGCCCAAAAGGGTCTCCCTCATCAGCGAGTAAATCCGCGTATTGTCGAAACTTCCGCGGATGGCGTCCGCGTTTTTTCCGGCTCCGCGCACGACGATGCCTCCACTGGCGTCAAGGAGAGTGCCCCAGGTGATGACGAAAAGGTGCTTCTGGCCGAAGCGGTCCGGCCGGGAGACGAAGGGCTTGCCGTCCGGGCCCGGACTGTAGGGCGCGCCGTTGCGATCACGTTGATTCTTCGCGATGGCCAGCTTTTCCGGTGAGGAGTCGAGGCCGATCACATCCATGTTTCCGGCCGAGCTGTCCGCCGCTGTGATCAAGAGGGTTTCAGGATTCTTTTCTACAAAGCCCCGCGCCACGCCGAAGGCCTCGTCCGCCCGGCGCAGGGCCTCAAGGGTGCCGGCGGCATTATTGGCATTGCCGAAATTGTCCGCCCCTTCCTCCTCCACCACGAGCAAAAATGGTCCGGGAGCCAGAATCTTGAGGGCCGCCGAGGTCATTTCGGCCAGGCCCGGCGCGAAGGGTTTGTAGGGTGGCAGCTTGAGCGCCGCCATCTCCGCTTCACCCATGTCGTTGAAAGTGTCCTCCGCCGCGAAAATACCCAGAAGTTTTTTCGTCCCGGCCGGCACCGCCGCCAGTTCGGCGGCATCATAAACGACGGAGTATCCCTTGGCCCTCGCCGCCGCGATCAGATCAAGACCATCGGTTCGTTTGCCGGACGCGGCATGGCGGCCCGCTTTCCCCTCGGGCAAAAACCATTCCTCGCCTCCGCTGAGAATCACATCCGCACCGGACTCCACAATCTGCGTGGTGATCCCGGCGTAATCGTCCCGCTTGGCCACGCTGGCGAGAAAACACGCCGTCCCCGGTTCGATCACACTGCCGGAATTGACGACCCCGACCTTGATTCCGCGCTCGATCGCTTCATGCATCAGGCTGCCGGATTTCCCCGAGGCTGCCGTCGGACGTTCCGTGCTCGTGCCATCGGTGCCGAACGTCGCGGCCGGGACTTTGATTCCATAGGCGTGGGTGGTCGCGCCTCCGTTCGACGTGGCGGTGAGGGCATCTTTCATGTGCCCGCGATAAACGGCCACATTGGGCAGACGGTCCCAGTTCAGTTCGCCATCCGGCCCGGCCCAAAGAAACCTGGCCGCCTGCCAGTGGGACACCCCGGCACCGTCAGGATGAATAAAAATCACATTGGCCGCAGGTGCCGGCAAGGCAGAGGCCGCCAGCAGAATGACGAAAAGCGAGAATTTCATCGCTCCACCATGCCGGACGGACGACGACCTGCAATCCGCAAACTGTGACAAAGAATTTTGCGAGGGGCGATGGAAAGCGGGAGGGAGTCGGGCCCGACCATCGGCTCACACCGGCACCTCCTGGCCCTGAACCCACAAGTCGCCGCGAAGATCGAAGCCGGCGAACGCGTCACCGCCCCCGGAGGGCCCGCCGGTTTCCCCGCGCCGGATACTCTCCTCACTGAGGACTGCATCCGTCCGGCGGCCTGAAACTTACAAGCCTCCCCCCGAACCACGTTCTCACGAACGCGGCTCCGAGTTCCAAGCGCCGCGACGTAGCCGCCGACGTGAGTCGGTGGTCTCCCCCCGACAGGCGGGCAGTGATTCGCTGCGGACTGCGGATTCCCGCGATTGCCAGAATTTCCTCCGGCGTAGGCAGCGCTGGGGTTCGGCGGGACCGGAATGATCCACGATCTCGCGGGCGGCTCCGGCGGTGGCGGATTTGCTTGCGCCCGAGCTGTGACGGGGAGAGCCTCGGGGCAGCGCGCAGTCACAGCGGGCTTACCGCAGTGGAATTGCTTTCCCACCGCCTGGAAATGAAACGCCTCGATTTCATCCGCCAAAACTCAAAAACATCCCTGAGAGCATTTCGGCTGGCCATTTTCCTTCTCGCCGGCACCGGCCTGCTCCATGCCGCTGATCCGGAGTATGCTAAGTCGCCAGCGCGGGGGCTGGCCATTTACAAGCCGCACGATTCCGCGTCGGACAAAACGGCCATGCTCATCGAATACCGCTCGTTCACCGCCCGCGAAAGAGTTTCCTATCTGATCACAGCCAACGGATCGCGGCTGACCATTCCCGTCCGCGGTTCCGGTCTTTTGTTGCTGCCGTATCCGGGCAAGGGCGAGGCCACCCCGCAGGAGGCGCTCGCGGTCATCGAATATGCCGAAGCCCGCTTTCCCGCCTATCGCGGCAACATCCGGCCGCTCAAAGCCGCCTGGATCAAGGAATCCGCCCGGCCTGCGGCCGGGATCCTGAAGGAAGTGGCGGCGCGGAAAAAAAACAAGGAAGCCAGCGCGACATTTTTCGATTGGCTGAAAAGCCTGACGCCTAAACGGCCCGGGCCGCAGATCCCCCCTTCGCCGCTGGCCGGCCCGGACAAAACGGCAAAAGCTGCGGAAAAGTCAGAAGCCGCCGGAACGGCAGAACCCGATCCCCTCGACCTGAAAGGCAACCTCAAGAAGATCCAGGAGTTTTACCGCACGAGTCAAATCCTGGAGGAGGCCCAGTAGTTGCGGTGGACGCCGCAAGTCCCTCTTACACTTAAACCTGAACCTACACTTACACTCCCGATTAAAGCAGGGAGTCTAGGTTTAAGTTCCCGTGTAAGTGTAGGAATTTTCTCCGCTCTACTTCTTGTCGGACGGGGGAGTCGCGGTGGGTTTGGGGGCTGGTGTGGGAGTGGGGTTCGGAGTCGGGGCGGGAACAGCGCCCATGATGACTTTTCCCTGTTTCTCGATTACGGAGGGGCTTCCGGTCTGGCTGCCGGCGTTTGCCCTGTTCACGCCGAGGAGCAAAAGCGCAAGGGAGGCGGCGGCTCCTGCGAAATTTTTTATCCGGCGCCATTGCCGGGCGGCCAGTCCGACGGGGCAATCGTCGCCGTGCAACATGGTGCCATCCGCGCGCTGATAAAACCGGACGCAGAGTTTGCCCTCTTTTTCGCGGACCAATTCGGCCGCCGCCGTCGTGGTCATGGCGGAGAGATTATAGACGTGTTTCCGGCATTGGCCGCAAAAGCGGGCGCGGGCGTCGCCTTCCATCTGATCCCACCGAGCATGGCAGGGAGTGGCGATGCGGATGTTCAAGAGGGGGTCCTGGAGTTTCATGGTTTGATGGTCTTGATAAGATAACGTTGAGAGGGCGGGTTTCTTAGAATTTTTTTTCTGTTCGGGAAACCTTCACCCCTTTGGCCGGGGTGGGCGAGCCTTGACAGAGGCCGATGGTATAACCAATGTTAGAACATGGCCATCGAGACCAAAGTCCGCAAAATCGGCAATTCGCTCGGCATCGTGCTGCCCAAGGAAGCCCTCAATGCCCTCAAGGTGGGGGAAGGCGCGACGCTGTATCTCACCGAGTCGCCGGAGAATTCACTGCGGGTCACGCCCGGCAAGCCGGAGTTCAAGGAAATGATGGAGATTGCCGAGCGCTGCATGCAAAAATATCGCAACGCCCTGCGTGAGCTGGCCAAGTGACCGAGCCGGTCTGGGTTCCGCGAGAAGTTATTCTGTCCACCCAGGAGGAACTTCTCAACCGATTCGGCGGACTGTCCGGTATTCGTGATGAGGCATTGCTGGAGTCCGCTCTTCACCGCCCGCAGCAAATTTTCGCTTACGCCAAGCCCTCGCTCTTCGAACTCGCGGCAGCCTACGCTGCGGGCATCGTGAAGAACCATCCCTTTCTGGATGGCAACAAACGGGCGGGATTCGTGGCCGCCTATATTTTTCTGGGAGCCAATGGATTTGCCCTCGAAGCCCCGGAGGAAGAAGTCGTCGAACGCACGCTCGCTCTCGCGGCCGGAGCCATCGCCGAGGCGGAGTATGCGGTGTGGCTGGAGAAATCCTGCCAGGCCGGATAGGGGCGGTTGCGCCGCACCCCCGATCTCAAATCACCTCGACGTCGAACGGCCGCATGAAATCCGCCCGGCCTTCGACCTGACCCCAGATTTCGATCCGCCAGAGAATCGTCAATACGACGCCCTCACAGGAGGCCTCCCCATCGGCAGGGACGGCTACTGTGCCGGCAAAATCCCTCGGAGCCATCTGCGAAATCTCACAGGATTCCAGGCTGTCGAAAAAATTTAACTGACAGGGGATGGTAATCTCGGAGGTTTTTCTTCCCGGTTTCCGTTCGCGGCGCTCGCAAATGAGGTTGGCCCGCAAGGATTGCAAGCGCACCGGGCCGGTCTGCCGGATGATCACGTCCACCGGCATACCGCGGGGAAGAGGTTCCCGGCCCAGGCGAATGGTCGTGGGCGGAGTTCCCGCGGCCAGGAGGGAGTGGATGGTGCTGTAAAGCATAAGCAACCCGAACAGCGCTGGCAGAACGGAAACGACGGCAAACCCGGTTGAGCCTGAAAAATAAAAAAGGGCCGCCATCCCAAAGAGCGCGATGGCCGCGACAAAGTTGATCAGGGCGCGAGCCCGTTCTCCCAGGGCTGTCGTTTTTTCCGGCGGGGTCATGGACGAAAGCGCCTGAAAGCCGCGTCCCTCCCATTTACGAGGCGAGTTTCTTTTCCAGGATCTCGCTGACGAGGGTCGGGTTGGCCTGGCCTTTGGAGAGCTTCATCACCTGGCCTTTGATGGCGTTGATGGCGGCGAGTTTGCCGGCTTTGTATTCGGCCACCGCGCGGGGGCTGGCCGCGATGGCCTGGTCGCAGAGAGCCTCGATGGCTCCGGTGTCGCTGACTTGCTCGAGGCCTTTTTCCTTCACGATGACGGCGGCGGCTTTACCGCTGGTGAACATCTCGGCGAAGACTTCCTTGCCCTGCTTGGAATTGATCTTGCCGTCGTCGATCAAGTTGACCAATGCGTCGAGGGCGGTGGGGGCGATGGGGCAATCGGTGATGGTGCGGTCGGCGCCGGAGAGGGCGCTTTGCAGGTCGTTGAGCATCCAATTGGCCACGCTCTTGGGCTTCTTCGCGCCCCGGGCGGCGGTTTCGAAATAACGCGAGAGGGCCAGGTCGTTGGCCAGGACGGCGGCATCGTATTCCGTGACGCCGAAGTCGGCGACGTAGCGGGAGCGTTTCTCCCAGGGGAGTTCGGGTTTGCGCGAGCGGGCGTCGGTGAGGATGTCGGCGGTCTTGACCGGAAGCAAATCGGGGTCGGGGAAATAGCGGTAATCGTGGGCGCTTTCCTTGATGCGCATGAGAGTGGTCTCGCCGCGCACGTCGTCCCAGCGGCGGGTTTCCTGATCGAGGACGACACCCGCTTCGCGGGCCGCGATCTGGCGCGGAATCTCGAAGGCGAGGGCGCGGCGGACGCCGGAGATGGAGTTGAGATTTTTGAGTTCGATCTTGGTGCCCCACTGATCGGTGCCGACGGGGCGGACGGAGATGTTCACGTCGCAACGCATCTGGCCTTTTTCCATGTCGGCGTCGCTGATGCCGCCGTAGATCATGACCTGCTGGAGGACGGTCAGGTAGGCAAAGGCTTCCTCGGGACTGGCGATCTCGGCTTCGCTGACGATCTCCATGAGGGGCGTGCCGGCGCGGTTGAAATCAATGCCGGTGGCGGTTTCGAGGTGGAAACTTTTGGCCACATCTTCCTCGAGGTGGATGCGGGTGAGGCGGATATTCTTGTCCTTGGTGGCGATGGTTTTCTGGGCGTCCTTCGGATAGGCCAGGTCGTGGAGGGGAACGCCGCCGCCGAGGCAGAGGGGCAGATCGTATTGGCTGATCTGGTAGTTCTTCGGCATGTCGGGGTAGAAATAGTTTTTCCGGTCGAACTTGCAGGCGTCCGGAATTTCGCAACCGAGCATGAGGCCGGCCAGGACGGTGAGCCGCAGGGCCTCGTCGTTCATCACGGGGAGCGCGCCGGGGAGGCCGAGGCAGACGGGGCAGACGTTGGTGTTCGGCTCGCCGCCGTATTCGACCGCGCAGGCGCAGAACATCTTCGTGCGGGTCTTGAGCTGGACGTGAACTTCGAGGCCGATGGTGGCGATGTAACCGGAATTCATGGAACCCCTAATTTTCACTGATCTTCACTAATGAAAGCAAATGATTAGTGTCCGTTCGTGCTCTTTAGTGGTTTGACCGGTTTTTTGTCCGGCGGCGGCGCGGGGGGGGCCAGCGCGAATTTCAAGGCGGCGCGGAGGTCGATTTTTTGGAGCTGTTCGGCCAGGGCGGGATCCTGCACGGCAGCCAGGAGCGACTTGTTGCTCAGCAGGCTGAGGATATCCCGCTTTTCCGAGGCGGCGATGATGGCCGGATCATTGACCAATTCGATCATGCGCGGGCTTTGCATGACCTCCTGGACGCCGGGATACTGGATGAAACGCAGCATGGTTTCCTGGTCACCGGTCAGCTTCCCGATTTGGAGAATGAGATCGTAAAAATCCGGCGGGATGGGGTCCACCGCCTGGACGAATTTTCCGGCCGGCCCGAGTTCGAGCGATTCCTTGAGGGTGACGAGGCCGCTGGCCACGCGGGGCGGCGGGGCGGGTTGGGTTCCGTTTTCCTGCCGGGGGTGTTCCACCCGGGCCTGGGCCAGAGTGCCGAGGCCGCGCACAAGAGAAATCCCGCTCCAAAGGATGAACAGCCCGACCAGCAGACCAAAAAACGCCCCGCCCAAACCCCAGAACAGCCGGATCAATCCGGAACCCTGCTGTTCCGTGCGTTTGAAAAGCAGAGCCCCCATAAACCAGATGAGAAAAAAGACCACCGCGCCGATGCCGCCACCGAAGGCGAGTCCGGCGAAAAATCCGGCGGCCTGCCCGGAACCCCCGAAGGGCATGGATGCCAACCGTCCGGCGGCCAGACCGATCAGGGCGGAAAAAACGAAGGCGGCCAGATGAACCCCGGCCCGCACCACCCCGGCCCGCCAGCCGCGCCACACTTCCCAAATAAGAAAAAGGATCGCAGCGAAAAAAAGCACTCCCTGCCAGAATGGCGAACCATGCGACATCGCAACTACCGGGGCAGGCAATCCTGCGCCCGCTGACGCAGGGCATGGTCGCAAAGCACAAGAGCCGCCATGGCCTCGACCATCGGCACGGCGCGGGGCAGCACGCAGGGATCATGGCGTCCGCGGGCGGCGAGGTCGGCGTTGGCCCCCGCGATGGTGACGGTCTGCTGCGATTTGGCGATGGTGGCGGTGGGCTTGAAGGCCACGCGAAAGACAATGGGTTCGCCGTTGCTGATGCCGCCCTGAATGCCGCCGGAAAGATTCGTGGCGGTCCGGACGCGGCCATCCTCCATGCGGAAGGCGTCGTTGTGGTCGGAACCCTTGAGTTTCACTCCGGCAAAACCCGAGCCGATTTCAAATCCCTTGGTGGCCGGCAGGCTTAACATGGCGCCGGCCAGATCCGCTTCGAGCTTGTCAAAGACCGGTTCGCCCAACCCCGGCGGCACGCCGCGCGCGAGGCATTCAATGAGGCCACCGACGGAATCGCCCTCGCTGCGGACCTGTTTGATCAGAGCGATCATGGCCGCGGCCGCGTTGGCGTCCGGGCACCGCACGGCATTCGCCTCGATGTCCGCAAAGGTCACGCTGGCCCCGTCAATTTGCGCCTCGATGTCGTGGATGGCCGTGACATAGGCGAGGATTTCGAGGCCGGGGTAAAGGGTGTGGAGAATTTTTTTCGCGACGGCCCCGGCGGCGACGCGGCCGATCGTCTCGCGGGCGGAGGCCCGTCCCCCGCCCTGCCAGTTGCGGATGCCGTATTTGGCCTGGTAGGTGAAATCGGCATGCGAGGGACGGAAATGGGTTTCCATCTCGCTGTAGGCCTCGGGGCGCGCGTCGGTGTTCGGCACCAAAATCGAAATCGGCGTGCCCAGCGTCTGTCCTTGAAACACGCCGGAAAGGATGCGGCAGGTGTCCTCCTCCTTGCGCGGCGTGACGATGTCGCTCTGGCCGGGACGGCGCCGGTCGAGGTCGGGCTGGATGTCTGCCTCCGAGAGCGGCAACCGCGCCGGACACCCGTCAATCACCACACCGACACCGCCTCCATGGGACTCGCCCCAGGTTGCGATGCGGAAAATCTCGCCAAACGTACTTGCCATATCAATCGGGAAAATACGGATTCCCCGCGGGGGGTGACAGGAGAAAATTATCCCGCAACGTGCGGACGGACGGCGGGTGCGCCGGTGAGGAACCAATTCCACAGCATCAATCCCGCCAGCAGAACGGCCCAGAGCGGATTCAAAAACTCCCCGCGCGCGTGGCTTTGCCGGATCGTTTCCACTGCGGCCTGCACGTTGCTGCCGCTGGATGCCTTGAGAAAATCCGATTCCCGCGCATCCGCGAAATGCGCCGCGCCATCGAAGAGCGGAGTGCCCTCCGCCCCGTTGGCCGCGAAGAATCCCGGCACGGCCGGGGCACGAATCTCGCCGACCCCGGCCACCGGAATCTGCTGGCGCGTTTCCACATTGGCGGATTCGGGCGCGACCTTGTTCGTCCGCACCGTGGAAAAAAACCGATGCGCCAGCAGCGCGAAGGCGGGAAGGCGCAGGGCATTCGAGCGCCGCACGTCGAAGTTGAAAACCAACTGCGACGATTGGTCCTGCGTGCGCAGAAAGATCAGCGGACGACTGCCCTGCCAGAGCAAGGCGCTGTCTCCTTCGCGAAACGGCATGCCGAAGGTGTCGCGGGCCACGAGTCCCTGCCAGTTCAGATTCTCCATCAGCGGATGATTCTCCGCGATAATCAGGCCGCTGAGCGGCTTTTGCTCCTTAGCGGAATCCTCGACGAAAATCAGGGCCGCCCCTTTTTGAGTCTGCGGCGTGAGCGGACTGTAAACTCCCAACGAAACGTCGGAAGCGCCCGCCAGACCGCGCGAGGCCGGCTCCGCAATGCGCAAGAGCTGCTCGAAAAGCGGGCGGAACTCCGCGGACTCCGCCGCGTGAACGGTCAGACTTTTCGGCACCGGCTGCAGGAGCGGCAGGCGGTTGTCCAAAGTAAAACGATCTTCCTCCGCTTCCAACACCAGCCGGTCTCCGCCTGCGGGCCACGCCCCGGAAAGCTCCGTCATGCCTCCGGGCGCGAGGGAGACCGTCTGCCATTGCTCTTGGCCTGCGATGCGCCAGCGGGCCTCGCGGGCCTGGCTGCCGAAATTTTTCAGCAGCGCGTTCCAGCCTCCGTCCTGCACGCCCGCTCCGAGAAAACCGGTGTTTTCCATCACATCGCCACTCGCCACCCACGAAACACCGGCGGCCTCATCCGGCCCGGGCGGGTGATCGGTGAAGTAAATCACGGCGCCCTTTTGTCCAGCCAGGACGCGGGCCAGACGGAAAGCCTCGGTCGGGTCGTGCGTGCCCAGAACGGGCTGCCAATTTTTTTCCAAATCGGCCAGAACGGCGGAAAGTTCCGGCCCCGCGGCCAGACGCGCGGCGTCGGAACGCAGGAAAATCCACTGCGTTTTGGCCGAGGCGGATTTCACCCGGTCCAACTCCCGGCTGGCCGCCAGCAGGGTTTCGTCGCGGAAAGCCTCCATCGAGGCCGAGGTGTCAAAAACGGCCACAACCGTCTGCGTGCTTTGGGAATCGATCCACCGCGGCCGGGCCAGCAACCAGGCCAGCGCGATCACGGCAAAAATCTGCACCCACAGCGGCAGGGAATTTTGCAGCAGGCGGAAACGCCGGCCCCCTTCACTCGAGGGTAGCGCGCGTTCGAGCAGAAAAAGCGTGCTCACCACCACCCGCCGCGATTTCCGGCGCAGCAGGTGAATCACCACCACGGCGGGAATACCCAGCAGAGCCAGCAGCCCCCACGGATTGGCAAAAAAGAAATTCATCGGCTCCGCGCAAATCTTAAACTCTCAAGGCACCTCATCTCATTGTTTCCGGCTCGGTAGTCACGCCAGCCGGTCATATTCCGCATGGATGCCAATCCACTCCCAAAGGGAGCCGTCTCTCACGAAGTGCCCCAGAGCGCAGTCGTGAATGCCGACACGGGCCGACCAGTTATTCCCGGTCACTTTCTTAAAATTCAGCGAAGGATGGCCGGGGTCTTCCTCCCAAAGCAGGAAATTTTCATGGGCAAGTGCCTGAACCCTTTCGGGTAACATTTCGAGGCGTTGTCTGAACTCCCGGCTGCGAAACGATCTTACGGCCATTCCTGCGTCATTCCGGATTCATGCTCCGCCAAGGCACGGGCCTTCATGGCGTCGAACTTCCCGGCGGCGGCATCCGCCTTCATCTGCGAATCCCCTTCATCATCGGGCGTCGGAGGCAATTCCGCCATGAGGTCACAGTATTCCCGCGGGGAGAGCTTGGTAATGGCTTCCTTGATTTCGGCAGTGCTCATGGCGCCAAACATGCCGCAAGGCAGCGCCCCGTGCAACACGCAAGGGATGGACGATGGGGATTAAGCTCAACGCCCGCGTTTTTGAGGAACAACAACGCCAAAACCATGAAGAGCGAATCATCAACGGCAATCACCGTCGCCAAGCCTGAACAAGCGCGAGGCCGCACCTTAAACAAATCGAGCGGGGGATTTCGATCTGCCATCAACTTTTTGCCATGCACGCCGTTTTTCAGTGCTGCCCGCGCGGGATTCGATTCTTGGCGAGGAAATCGAACCATGGGCCAAGAGAGGCTTCAATGGGGCCGACGGACTCTGGACGGCGTTTCCTGTGAGAGACGACCTCATCATCCACGTCGGCATCGACCGGTTCGAAGAATCATCTCCCCACGGACGACTCCTCGCACTTTTTCACAAGAAGCCGTTGCACTTCCACAAAGATGCCCGCCTCCGTCCGGATCCGAAACATTTTGAATGGCACCGGAAAAAGCATGGATTTTGAAGGAGTGGAGACGACCCGATGATCCCGCCTTTGCCGAGCCAGGCTGTCCGTGATGTCAATTGGCAAGGCCTGACCCGAATGGCGCTAAGTTAAGCCCCAACGGGGCTCAATCCCCTAGCCCTGGGTTGCGGAGCTACCCAAGGATCTCGAGGAAAAACAACGATCTGCCCTGCAAGGGCTGCATCCCAAAACTTCCTTAACTTAGCGCCATTCAGGCCTGACCCGAATGGCACTAAGTTAAGCCCCAACGGGGCTCAATCCCCTAGCCCTGGGTTGCGGAGCTACCCAGGGATCTCGAAGAAAAACAACGATCTGCCCTGCAAGGGCTGCATCCCAAAACTTCCTTAACTTAGCGCCATTCAGGCCTGACCCCTGTTTGACCCCTGTTCGTTTTTCCAGGGCATCCGCCCAGTCTATCGTGTTACCCATCTCCCCGGTTTTTGTGTTACCCATGTCCTCGGTTCGCACCCCCCGTCTGCCCGCACGCCTCGGCGAGCACCTGAAGAAAAAACCGGCGGTCATCGTCATCACAGAAGATCGCTTCCCGGCGATTTCCTCGCGCCATCACGTGGTAGTTAGCTCCGACATACTCGATTCGAACGCTTCGTACCATGAATGAAGCCTTTCGCACTTCGGACAGACTGTCAAGATTTGACTACCGACCCCTAGTT
>CAMASH010000072.1 GCA_945860745.1 Chthoniobacter flavus
GGAGAGGCAGAGAAGTGAAACGAACAGGCGGAAAGACATTTGGGAACGACCCTTTGTTCTTGAAGGCTGCGCTCAAGATGTCCATGAAAAAATGCGCATGCCCACGCTCCTCGCCGCCGCCAGTTCCTCCGTCGAGGTGAACCCCTGGATGATCCTGCCCTTCGGCGTTCTGCTTTTCCTCATCGCGGCCGGGCCTTTGTTTTTCGAAAAATGGTGGCATCACCAGTATCCCAAGGTCGCGGTGGGGCTCGGCCTCATTACGGTTTGCTACTATTTGTTCATCCTGAACAACGGGGGCCGGCTTCTCCATGTGGCCCATGAATACGTCAGCTTCATCGCGCTCATCGGTTCGCTTTTCGTCGTGGCCGGCGGCATCCATATCACGGTCAAGGGAGAATCCCGCCCGTTCATCAACGTCGTCTTTCTTTTCCTCGGCGCCGTCATCGCGAACCTCATCGGCACCACCGGCGCATCCATGCTGATGATCCGGCCCTGGATCCGCATGAACCGCTACCGCATCACCAGCTTCCACGTGGTGTTTTTTATTTTCATCGTCAGCAACGTGGGCGGCTGTCTCACGCCCGTCGGGGATCCGCCGCTTTTTTTGGGCTTCCTCAAGGGCGTGCCCTTTCTCTGGGTGCTGGAAAATCTCTGGGTGGCCTGGTTGATCGCCGTGGCAATTCTGTTGGGGATTTTCTACGTTTTCGATTCGATCAACTTCCGCAAGCCGCCCGCCGAAGTGACCGACCGCATGACCGCCTCGGAAACCTGGCGCTTCGAGGGCCTGCCCAACATCGCGTTCATCGTCATCATCATCGCCGCGGTGGTGGGCAACAAATTTCTCCCTCCGCTCGTGCCTGATCTTCTCATGATCGCCGCCGCCGCCGCCTCATTCTTCACCACGTCGAAATCGGTTCACCAATCCAACGACTTCAACTTTGCGCCCATCAAGGAGGTGGCCTGGCTCTTCATTGGCATCTTTGCCACCATGATTCCCGCGCTGGATTATCTCGAAAAGCATTCCGCCCAGCTGGGCCTGCACACACCGATGCAGTTCTACTGGGCCACGGGCCTGCTTTCCGGTTTTCTGGACAATGCCCCGACCTACCTGACCTTCCTGGCCGCGGCGCTGGGTGGCCAGGGGCTCAGTATCAACAAACCCGCCGACATCCAGACATTCCTCGCATCAGACAACCACTTTCTAGTGGCCATTTCCCTGGGCGCGGTCTTTTTTGGAGCCCTGACCTATATTGGAAACGGCCCGAACTTCATGGTCAAAAACATCTCCCAACAGCTCGGCGTCCCCACGCCCTCGTTCTTCGACTATCTTCTGCGCTACGCCCTGCCCATTCTCATCCCCGTTTATGCCCTTATCGCCGTCCTGTTCTTTTCCCGCTGGAGGATCTTTTGATGTTTACCGGACTTGTTGAGGAGGTGGGCGATTGCCTTTGGCTCCGGCAGACGGCTTCCTCCATCCAGCTCACGATTGTGGCGAAGAAAATCCTCCCGGGCCTGCACACCGGCGACAGCGTTGCCCTCAACGGATGTTGCCTCACCGTGGCCTCGCACCGGAAGGACCAGGTCGTTTTCGATCTGCTGGAGGAAACCCTGGCCCGGACCAATCTGGGAAAATTGCGCCCCGGCTCTCCGGTGAATCTCGAGCGCGCCCTGCCCGCCGACGGACGGCTCGGCGGCCATTTTGTGCAGGGCCACGTGGACTGCACCGCACAGGTGCTGGCCATCGGTGAGCGCGGGGACGACCTGAAGATCGAGGTCTCTCTGCCGCATGAAATGTCGCACTACGTGGTCTGGAAAGGCTCGATTGCCCTCAACGGCGTGAGCCTCACCGTAGCCGAACTCTCCCACCAGTCCCTCGCCGTCTGGATCATCCCCCACACGCGGAAAAAAACCAATTTGGGAAGATTGATCGCGGGCGACACCGTGAACCTGGAGTTTGACATCCTGGCGAAATACGCCGAGCGGATCCTCGACGCGGGCCGGAAACCTACTGTGAGGTGACGACGCCGATCTGCCCGGGCGTGTTCAGCACGACCTGCGGAATTTCCCCGCGATAGAGTTTAAGCAGCCCCTTCACCCGCACCTTCTGGTTGCGGAATTTATCGAAGCCCTCGGGGAAGGCGGCATAATTTTTCTGAAAGACCACCGCGACAAATCCCCGCTTTTTCGGGGCTCCGATATTGATGAAGGTGATCGTGGAATCCTTCGTCGTCCCGATCTCCGTCACGGTCCCCTCGACCGTCACTTCCACCCCGTCCTTGGCCCGCAAGGCTTCCAGATTGGTCGCATCAATGATCTCTTCCTGAGCAAATCCTGTCGTGGCAAAAACCAATGCGAATCCCAATCCCCTGAGAATTTTCATCCGCGCAAATTAGCATCATTTTCCCCACCGACGAGGGGAATCCGTTTACTTAGGTTGACTTGATTACTTAGTGCATTAAAGATTCTCCCGTGCTCCGTATCGCCCTGAAAATGCTTTTCCGCGACCGCGCGAAGTATGCCATGTTGATTGGCGGACTGACCTTTTGTTCGCTGCTCATGGGGCAGCAGACCTCGGTCTTTTGCGGACTGATGATGTGGACCACCGCGCTCGTGCGAAACATCGGCGCCCAGGTCTGGGTCATGGACGCGAAGGCCGAGCAGGCCAACGAAGTCGTGGCCCTGCGGCAAATCGAACTCGACCGCGTGCGCAGCGTTCCCGGCGTGGCCTGGGCCGTTCCGCTCTATGTCGGGATCGAACAGGCCCGCCTGTCCGACGGGTCATTTCAAAACATCCAACTCATCGGCCTGGATACCGGAACGTTTACCGGTCGTCCCATGCGCATGACCGAGGGCCGCATCGAAGACCTGCGTTTGCCCAGTGCCGTCATCGTGGATCAGGTCGCGGTGGCGAAGTTCCACAAAAAGGGCATCACCCTGAAAATCGGCTCGGTCTTCGAAGTCAACGACAAGGAAGCCCGCGTGGTCGGGATTTGTCACGTGGCCCGCAGCTTTCTCGGTCAGCCTTATGTGTACACCACCTTCGATCGCGCCATGGAGTTCGCCCGCCCGCAGCGCAAGTTGCTCACCTTCGTTCTGGTCGAACCCCTGCCCGGTCTGAGCCCGGAGGAACTTTCCGCCCGCATCAATAAGCTGCCGGGCCTGCGCGCGGTCACCCTCGATCAGCTCTTTTGGGAAACGGCCATCTGGTACATCAAAAACACCGGCATCCCCATTTCCTTCGGCACGGTCGTGATTCTCGGGATCATTGTCGGCATCGGCGTCTCCGGGCAGACCTTCTATCTCTTCGTCCACGATAATCTTCGCTATCTCGCCGCCTTCAAGGCCATGGGCGCGCGGATGCCCACCCTGGCCGCCATGGTTCTGCTCCAGGCCTTCTTTGTCGGCTTCGTCGGGTACGGCCTCGGCATGGGCCTGACCGCCTGGTTTGGCAGCGCCGTCCTGCGCGCTGAGCAACCCCCTTTTTTCATGCCCTGGCAGATCCCGGTCTTCGTGGCCGCGGTGATTCTGTTCATCTGCACTTTCTCCGCCGCCATCGGCCTGATCAAAATCGCCCGGCTGGAACCCGCCGTCGTTTTCCGATGAAACCCGCCATCCGCGTCGAAAACGTCGTGAAAACCTTCGGTGTCGGCGAGGCCCGCAGCTTTGCGCTGAAAGGCGCCAGCTTCGAGGCCCGCTTCGGGGAATTGCTTATGATCGTCGGACCCTCCGGCTGCGGCAAGACCACCCTGCTCAGCGTCGTTTGCGGCACACTGAATTTCGATTCAGGCCGCATTGAGGTTTTCGACCACGACCTCAGCGCCATGTCCACCGGGGAGATCACCCGTTTCCGCTGCAAGAACATCGGGTTCATCTTCCAGCAATTCAATCTCATCCCCACCCTCACCGCCGTCGAGAACGCGTCCGTCCCGCTCCTCCTCAACGGCCACGGGACCCGCGGCGCGGAAAAAACCGCCGCCGCCCTGCTCGATCAAGTCGGTCTCGGCGGAAAAATCCATTCCTACCCCAACCAGCTTTCCGGCGGCCAGCAACAGCGTGTCGCCATCACCCGCGCCCTGGCCCACGATCCCCGCCTCGTCCTCTGCGACGAACCCACCTCCTCGCTCGACGCCGCCACTGGAAAAAAAACCCTCGAACTCCTCAAGGAACGCGCCCTCGAGCCCGACCGTTGCGTCATCATTGTCACCCACGACAGCCGCATTTATCACTACGCCGACCGGATCGTGGAAATGGAGGACGGCCACGTCATCGGCATCCACGAAGATCCGAAAAATTTCCACCATGCTTAAACGACCCACTCTCTATCTCGCCATCATCGGCATCATTGCCGTCGCGCTGATCGTTCTGCGCCTGCGCCGGGGCGAACCGCCCTCCCAGCCGCTGGTTCCACCGCCCCAGACCCCCTACGCCGAATCGGTCGGGGCCCGCGGCATCGTCGAGAGTCTGAACGAAAACGTCCGCATCTCCCCCACCGTGGCCGGCCGCGTCGAAATCATGGCCGTCAAAGTAGGCGACAAGGTAAAAAAAGGCGACGTCCTCTTCGTCCTTGATGCCCGCGACGCCGCCAGCGAGATCAAAATGATGGAAGCCCAGCTCGCTGTCCTTGATGCCAAGCTGCGCGAAAACGAAACCCAGCTGGCCGACCGCCGGGACCAATTGGACCGTTCCAACAAGCTGCGCGAGAAAGCGGTGGCCAGTGAGGACGAAACCAAGCGCAACGCCTTTGCCTGGCAGGTCGCCCAGCGCCAGTTGGCCCGCGCCCAGGCCGACTACCAGCTCGGCAAGGCCCAACTCGAAAACGCCCAGGTGAAAATCGACCTCCTCACCGTCCGCGCCCCGCGCGACAGCACCATTCTTCAGGTCAACATCCGCGCCGGGGAATACGCCCCCGTCACCCCCGGCGGCGATCCCCTCATCCTCCTCGGCGACATCGGCACCTACCAACTCCGGGCCGACATTGATGAATCCGACGCCCCGCGCATCCGGCCCGATTGCCCGGCCGTCGCCTATCTCAAAGGCACGCGCACCGATCCGATTCTGCTGAAGTTCCAACGCATCGAACCCTACGTCACCCCCAAGCGCTCCCTCACCGGCGAGAGCACCGAACGGGTGGACACCCGCGTCCTTCAGGTCATCTTCACCTTCGACCATCCGTCCGTGCCCGTTTACGTCGGCCAGCAGATGGACGTCTTTATCGAGGCCGCACGGTAAATTCGACCCCTGTAGCCGCCCCACTCAGTTGGGGCGTTCTTCGCAACCCGGCAACAGAGTGCAGGGACTATTTTGTCCCCAGAAAAAACCTCTGCAATCAAAACATTGCCCTCTCTGCCCGGCGCGTTAAAATCCCGGCCGTTATGCGCGCAGTGCTGAAAGTCCGGCCCGCCGAGGGCGAACCGTTTGAAGTCGAGGTCGGCAACACCGCCACCATCGGCCGTAGCCGCGACAACACGGTGAGCCTCCATCTCAGCCAGCACACCTCCCGCCAGCATGCCATCATCCGCTGCCACAACGCCTATCAATACCAGATCATGGATCTCGGCAGCCGCAACGGCACCTTCGTCAACGGCCGCCGCGTCATCACTCCCACCACGCTCAGCCACGGCTGCGTCATCCGCGTCACCAACAACGAACTCACCTTCGAGCAAAGCGAGTCCCCCGCCGCCAGCGATGCCGGCTACGACGTCACCCTCGCCGCCGCCGGCAGCGACGCCACCCGGGACCAGAACGCCATCGTCGCCGTGATGGTCTGCGACATCCGCGGCTTCTCCACCATGTCCGAGGTTCTGGCCGAGGAAATCCTGGCCCGCTCCCTCGGCGAATGGTTCCGCGACGCCGGCAACATCATCCACGCCCATGGCGGCACCGTGGACAAATTCATCGGCGACGCCGTCCTGGCCTATTGGACCCGCCAGGATGACAAGCCCGGCGGCGAAACCCGCAACGCCCTTGATAGCGCGCTCAAGCTGCTGGAGAAGGCCACCGCCCGCCATTGGCCCGCCGCCGGGACGGACCCCGCCCCGAAGTCCTTCCACATCGCCGTGGCCCTCCACCACGGCCTCGTCACCTGCGGCAATATCGGCCTGGTGGCCCAGCGCGACGCCACCATCATCGGCGACACCGTCAACACCGTCTTCCGCATTGAGGGACTGATGAAGCAACTCAACCAGAAGCTCACCGCCTCCGAGGACTTCCTCGAAGCCCTCTCCGAGCCCAACTCCTCCTTCCGCGACCTCGGTGAACATCACCTCAAAGGCAAAAATCAAGCCGTCCGGTTGTTCGGGCTGACTTAGGAAAAGGGCCGAATCCATCAGAGTTTTTGTAGCCGCGGCGCTGTGTCGCCGCGCCGGGAGAACACCCTGACACAGCAGGGCGGCTACAATTCCTTCGGCCACGACATTTTTTAAAATGCTATAGGGCCGGCGACGGTCATAGACCGCCGCTACAGTTTGCACCTTTTGCTTCGTAGCCTCCCGGCAGCCTCCAACCCGCGAGACCACTGGGAAGCTTTTTCCGAAATTGGTGGAAATACTATGCGATTTTTATCCGATATATTTTTTATGTCCTACTCGTATTAAAAATCATATCTCCCTCGTAACCATCATCCTCTCTCCTTCTTTCTTAGCAAAAACCATGCCGCCCAATACGAGCCGACGATCCACCCGGCAAGGGCACCAAGCCCCCACCAGGCGGGCTTGGGATTTTGGAAGATTAGGCCATTTTTGAGGGATTTGTCGCGGTTCAGGTTGGAGAAGGCGGAGGGGAAATCGACACGCCTTGAGCCGCTGATTTTCCGGTTCCAGAAGAGGCTGACGTCCATGACGTTTTGGGCCGCCGCGCTGGGCATGGCCCTCGAAACGAGGTAGGGTCCGGGCTTCATCTCCCCCGCCGGCGGTGTGAAGCCGGAAAAGAGGATCTGCGGGATGAGCACCAGCGGCACGAGCATGACGGCTTGCAGGACCGATTTTGCCCAAGCCGAGATGGCCAGCCCGATGCCCACGGCGGCGAGCGCGGTCATGGCCAAGGCGGGAATCTGCCAGGCGGGCGACCCGCCCACCCCCCAGGCGCCAATCTGCATCACGGCGTAGAGCAGCAGGCTTTGCAGGACGGTGATGCGGCCGAGGGAGAGAAACTTGGCCAGAAGGTATTGATGGCGTCCGAGGCCGATGAGGCGTTCGCGCCGGAACATGGGGAATTCTTTCACGATCTCCTGCGCGGCGTTGCCGCAACCGAACCAAAGAGTGGCAATGTAGGCGAAGAAGAGCACGAGCGAGGCGTCCTTGCTGACCCAGGTGACAATGAGGCCGATGAAAACCGGCTGACCGAGCATAAGGAGGAGGTTTTTTTTGTCCGCCCGCAGAATGGCCGACTGACGGAGGAGGAGAATGGGCAGGGCGGCGGCGCGTTTGCTGCGGCGGGGCAGGATGCGGGGATCGGACGGCGTGGAGGTTTCCTCATGGGAGGGCCAGGTGTTGGCCGGGGCTTCCTCCAGGCGGTCGTAGAGCACGGTGAGCCGGTCCACGCCGAAATGCTGGAGGGCTTTGTCGGGTTCGCCGAAAAAGACGAGGCGGCCGCCGAACATCACCGCCAGCCGGTCGAAGAGATAGGCATTCCCCATCACATGGGTGGTGCAAAGAATGGTGCAGCCGGTGGCGGCCAGATGGCGGAGCGATTCCATGAGACGGAACTCGGCTGCGGGGTCGAGTCCGGAGGTGGGTTCGTCCAAAAACATGAGCCGCGGACGGCAGAGCAACTCGGCCCCCACGCTCACGCGTTTGCGTTGGCCGCCAGAGAGACGGCCCACCGCAGTGCGGGCGCGCTCCTCCAGGCCGAGTCGGCGCATGGTGTGAAGAACGAGTTTGCGGATTTCGCTCAGCGGTGTGCTGCGGGGCAGCCGGAGGCGGGCGCTGTAAACCAGGGCGTCCTCGACGGTCAGATCCAGCGGGACGATGTCATCCTGCGGCACATAGCCGAGTTCCTCCCGCAGATCCTCGTAGCGGGTGTAGAGGTCCACTCCGTCCAGTTTCACGCTGCCGCGATGGGCGGGGCGCAAGGCGCAGAGGGCGTCGAGCAGGGTGGACTTTCCTGCGCCGCTGGGGCCGATGACTCCGACAAACTGGCAGGGGGTGACGCTGAGCGAAACATCGGAGAGGATGGGAACGCCGGACACCGTTTTATCGAGATGGCGGGCATCGAGGCACGCGCCGGTGACGCCCGCGGTCTCGTTGAGGAAACGTCCGTCGTAGCGAAGGTGGAAGGGACCCAGGCGAATAAGGTCGCCGAAGACGAGTTCCTCACTTTGAAAAAGCCGGCCATTAAGAAACGAGCCACTGCGGCTGCCCAGATCTTCGATCCGCCAGCCCTGGCCCGTGCCGGCCCGGCGGACGGCGGCATGACGGCGGGAAACCGCGGCATCGGGCAGAATCGCGCCCGCATCCTCCCCGCGTCCCAAGACCAGCCCATCCCGCAGGGGAATCGGGGCGAGGCCGATGGTGGTCGGAACCTCGGGGCTCATGCGGTTGGAGGGAAACGCGTTGGACGCTTCGCTCTGCCTTCGGCAGCCTGTTTGACTCGCCTAGGGCTCGGATCTCCGCTCCCGCTCCGATTCGAAGACTCGGCTGTCGTTTCCCATATATTCATGGGCAATGTAAGAAGGGCGAAGGGTTCCCTTCTTCCCCTCCTAGCATTGCCCTCCATCAGGGTAAAACCGCCCAGACCTCGACCACGCGGTTCTTGTCGAGATTTTTGGCGTCGAACAGATCGGAACTGCCCATGCCCACCGCGTGGGTCACATTCATGACGTGGCCGCCTTCCTTCAACGCCTTGACCACGCTTTCCGCCCGCTGCAAAGAAATGACCTGATTGTGCTTCACGTCGCCTTTTTTGTCGGCGAAGCCAAGAACGACAAACGCCACCGTGGGATCATCGGCAAATTTCTGAATCTGCGGCAGTTTGATTTTTTCGGCCATGGCCGCGATCTCCGCGGAGCCGATCGAGGCTTTCCCGGAGGTGAAGGGAATCGTGATGATTTTGCCCATGCCGCGGGCCCGCTCGACCTGGACGTAGAGTTTGTCTTTTTCCTCCGGCTCGAGGTCGGGCATGACGTCGATGCGGGAAAGCACCTCGCTTTTGACCAACTGATTTTCCGCATTGGCGGCGTCCATGTTCACCTCGTCCGGAGCCTGCACGGTGGCCGCAGGGGCGGAGGCGGGAGGCGGAGTGGCGGGCACTCCGGCGAAGCCGGGCGCGGGCGTGGGCGTGGAGGGGGCGGCAGCCGGCGCGGGTTTCAGGCGGTCGCATGCGGCCAGACCACACAAGACAAGAACGGCAAGAACCCCACGCATCCGGCTTAGAAGGTGAGTTTTTTTAACGCCTCATTGATGGCGTCGAAATTCGGAAGCTCCTTCGGGCTCGGCGTCTGCTCGCTGTAAACAATCACGCCATCCTTATCGATAACAAAGGCCGCGCGTGCGGCGGTGTCACCCACTCCGGCCAGCAAAGGGAAAACCACATCGTAGGCCTTGATCACTTCCTTGTTCAAATCGCTGACCAGCTTGATGGTGATCTTTTCCTTCTTGGCCCAGGCATCCTGGGCGAACGGACTGTCCACGCTGAGGCCGATCACGTCGGCGTTGAGGTCCTGGTAGTTTTTCAGTCCAGCCGTGACGTCACAAAATTCCTGGGTGCACACCCCGGTGAAGGCGAGCGGGAAAAAAAGCAGCACGGTGGCCTGAACGCCGGCGTTGGCGCTGAGGGAAACGTCCACCAGGCCATCGGGGCCAAGGGTTTTGAGGGTGAAATCGGGAGCTTTTGTGCCAACAGGAAGTGCCATGGTTTTAAGTAGGGTTTAGGCGGGGACTCTGCGCGGCGGAGGCGGCGGTGTCAACCGCGTTGGCGGGGCGGAGGCCGACCGGCCCGGGCCGCTTCCCTTAATTCCCCCCGAAGAGAATGGCCGCCGCGTAAACCAGCAGGAGGGCGCCCGCCAGAACACAGCCGATGCCGTGGGCGAGATTGAGAAGCAGCGGTCCCTTGTTCACCCGCCCGGCCACGTTGGCATACAGCGCCCACAAAACGGGGAGAACCATCAACCACAGCCCGTAGTGTTTGAGAAAGAGGGCGAGCGGCTGCCCCTGGCCCGAAGCGGGAATGGCCCCGGCATTGACCAGAACCATGACCGCCATCGTGCCCAGCGCGATAAAGACGAACTGCGTGATGGCGATGACGGAGGTGGGGCCCATATCCATCCTTCTAGCAGCCTCTCGCCGGCAGGACAGCACAAAGCAGAATTCCTCCGGGTGAAAAAGAAGCATGAAAAAAACAAGCGGATGGCTATCATTTACCGCGGTATGAATTTTGCCTTCTCGCGCAGTCTTATTCTGGTGGCGTTGGCGACGATCTCCAATCTGCCGGCCCAGTCAGGGCCGGCCTCGTCGCTGGTTCTTCCTCCTCCGCAGGTCACGGAACCGACACCGATTCCGCTCCCGCCCACTCAGCCGGCGAGCAGGTCCGCTTTCGTTCCGGGCCGCCGGCCCGCCGTTCCAGGCGCGGACCCGGGGCTTTTCACGCCGGGCGTCCAGCCGGAAATGCTGGACCTGATTCCGACCTTGCTGGTGCGAAACATGGGCAAGGCCGTGGAGTATTACAACGCGATGCTGGGGTTCGGAGTCGTCTTGCAGAGCGGCGGCAGCTACACCGCGATCGGCCGGGATTTTGTACAGATCGGACTGGCCCTCGACAAAAACGCGCCCAAGGGGCGTTCCGGGTCCTGCTATATCAAGATGGCCCGGGTGGATGTCTTTTATCAGGAAGTCAAGAGCCGGGGCGTCAAGCTGACGAGCGACTTGAAAAATCAACCCTCGAAAATGCGCGAGTTTTCCGTGACCGACCCGGACGGCAACATTCTGGTTTTCGGCGAATACGTCGGACCGAGGTGAAAAGCGCCCCGCGGCCGCTTCTCCCTTCTCAAAGATTCTCGAGGGAGCTTTCCGTCGTCGGCTTCTGCACGGAGGTGAATTCGCCGCGTTGGCGGGCGAAGACCTCGAGGGCCATGCGTTTGCGTTCTTCCATCACCACCGCAACCTGATCCTCAACCGGAGGTGCCTTCCAGATGGATTGTCCCGGCGGCAGCCAGGCCCGGCCGGTAAAATTGTCGCGCACCGTCCCGCCAGGCAGGGCGCGCGGGCAATCGGAAACATAGAGCCGGCGTCCGTCCTGATGCAGGGCGACCATCTCGACATGACCGTAATAGCCGCCGGGCGTTCCGCGCGGCATCTTGCCCAGACGCGCGTCGCCCACATAAACCAGCACGCTGCCGAGCGGAGCTTTCAGTGGTGTGGTGCAGGGAATCGGCTTCCAGCCGGCCTGGGCGAGATTTTTTTCCCAGTCCTGGCCGTTGCCTCCCTTCAAGCGGTCGCCGAGTCCGGCCCCGCGCAGGATGGAAAGCATGCCCCGGCCGCACCAGCCGGAACTGATGCTGTCCGTCGCGCTTTCCCTGGCCGCCTCAATCAAGGCCGGACGGGACAAGACCGGACCCGCCGCCGCCGCATAAACGACTGAGGCAAGGAGGAGGGTCGCTGTGGCAAAGCGAACGGGCATTTGGGCAACATAGGCAGAAATGGCGCTTAGCCAATTTTTTTCTCTGCAAGAGAATGCCGGCAACTCTGTTCGCCCCTTGACGAAACTGTCCGGGTCGACGAAAGGGAAAACGTGTTTTTCCTCTCCCGCATCAGGCGATTGTTCGCCACCGTGGTGCTCACGGCCGGATTGGCAGCCTCCTCCATTCCGCTGGCGATGGCGCAGACCAGCCTGATTTTTTCCTCAACCCGCGGCGTTTTTGTCAACGAAGCCCTGGGATGGAACGATTTTTTCATCAACGGCTATGGCGGTGCCGGCACGGTGATCGGCAATGTGGAGGGAGGGCACATTTGGTTCGGGCATGAGGTATTCGTCCGGCCGCCTGATCAACCGGCCGTGTTCCTGACGTTCTCCAACACCGCGTCCGGGGGTGTTGATGAAATCGATTACCATGCCACGGCCGTGGGCAATGCGCTGGCAGGCAGCGGTTACGTGGCGGGCAGCTATCCGAATTCCTCGTTCACTTATGTCGGCTTGGGCATGGCGCCCTACGCCGAGGTCTGGTCGGGGGCCATTGCCACGAGCTTCTCCGCCACGAATTTCGGGAGCTTCGAGACAACCCCCGCCTCCACCCTCGCTCCGTACAAGGCCTTTTTTAACGGAATCAATTTCAGCGGAACCGTGCGCAAAACCGATGTGATCAACAGCAGTTGGGGTGGCAGCGATCCCGCCGCCACCTCCCCGGAAATCCTCGGCATCGACGGACTGGCCAGGCAGAACTCCACCGTGGCCTTCGTCGTATCGGCCGGCAATTCCGGCACGGCAACCGTGGGCGCGCCCGGTTCGGCCTACAACAACATCACGGTCGGCTCGCTGGGCGGGGCCTCGTATCTGAATCCTTCGGACTTCTCCTCCAGGGGCCTGGCGGATTTTTTCAATCCCGAAACCCACATCACGATCACAGGGGCCCGCGTGGCGGTGGACATCGCCGCGCCGGGCGAGCAGTTGTCCCTCGCCGCCTACCTGGGAGACAGCGGGTCGCTGGGTGCCTCCACCGATCCGCAACTCTCGGGCCTCGTGCAGGAACCCTCCCCGGCCACCCTTTACTTTACCAGCCTGGACGGAACGAGCTTCTCGTCTCCCATCGTGGCCGGGGCCGTTTCCCTGCTCAAGGATGTGGCCAAAACCCACCCAACGCTTAACTTGAATGCCGACCCCGACGCGCTGGACACCCGCGTGGTGAAATCCGTCCTCATGGCCGGAGCGAAAAAAACCGTGGGATGGAACAACGGGCAGGCCGCGAATCAAAGCGGAACCCTCATCACCACCCAGGCGCTGGATACCGCCACCGGCGCGGGCTCACTCGATCTGAATGGCGCGAAGGAGGCGTTCTTCCTTGGCACCACCGATGTCACCGGATCGGGCGGCGGAACCCTCCTGGCGGACGGCTGGGATTTCGGCACGGTGGCACTGGGCCAACGAAACGATTACGTTTTTCTCAACGACTTCAGCGAGAACATCGAACTCGCCATCTCCCTCAACTGGTTCGCCAACCGTTCCTTCAACGACACGACCGACATCGGCAGCGACCTGAGTTTTTCCAATCTCAATCTCGAACTCTGGCAAGTCACCAACGGGGTGTTCGTCACCATGGTGGCGCAGTCGGCCACGATTTATAACAACACGGAATTCCTGCGGCTGGAACTTCCCGACGCCGGGAAATACGGCCTGCGCATCACCTTCACCGGTCTCGTTTACGACCAGACCGATGCGGTCGCCAGCGAGTCCTACGGCGTGGCCTGGCGGAGTCAGACCGTGCCCGAGCCAAGGGCGATTCTCCTGGTGGCCGTCACGGGACTCGCGCTGCTCGCGCGGACACGATTCAGGCGGTCGCGCGCGGACGCAAAAAACTCCTTTTCCTGAGCCAGTAAAAGATCACCGGTGTCACAATCAGAATGTGTAGAAGGCTGCTGACCATGCCGCCGATCACCGGCGTGGCCAGCGGCTTCATGACTTCTGCTCCCGTCCGCACACTCCACATGATTGGCAACAGGCTGGCCACCACCGTGGTCACGGTCATCACTTTGGGCCGCAGGCGCAGCATGGCGCCCTCAATAACGGCGGCCTTCAGGTCCGACAAATTGAAAGCGGGCCCCCTCTCCTGCTGTTTGCGTTTCAGCGCATCCTCGAGATAGATCACCATGACCACGCCAGTCTGAATGGCGGTGCCGAACAGCGCGATGTATCCGATCCAAACCGCCACGCTGAAATTGTAACCCAGCAGATATTGGAGCAGCGCCCCGCCGCTGAGAGCGAAGGGCACGGCCAGTAAAACATGAGCCGCTTCCAACACGGAACGGAAAACCATGGTGAGCAGCATGAAAATAATCAGCAAGACCACCGGAACAATGAGCCTCAGGGTCCGCTGAGCGCTGATCTGGTTTTCATACTGCCCGCTCCATTTGATGGTCACCCCCGCGGGCAGCGCGATGTCTTGGGCGATGCGTTGTTGCACCTCTTTAACAAAACCCCCGAGGTCGCGGCCGTGGACATTGGTCTGCACAAAGACCCGCAGCAGTCCATCCTCGCTGGAGATCTCGCTGGGTCCGCTGGCACGTTGGATTTTGGCCACTTGTCCCAGGGGAACGGCGGATCCCTCCTTGGTCGGGATCAGAATACTGCCGATGGTTTCGATGTCTTCCCGCTCGCCGCGTTGCAACCGGAGTTGAATCGGATAGCGGGCCCGGCCCTCAATGGTGGTGCTGACATTCAGCCCCCCCAAACCGATCTCGACCACATCCATCACGTCGCGAATGGTGAGGCCGTAGCGCGCCAGAGCCAGCCGGTCGGGCAGGATCTGCACGTAAGGTTTGCCCTGCACCCGCGAGGCGGCCACGCCGGTGGCACCCGGAATTTTCCGCACCAGGGCTTCGATTTCGTAAGCGGTCTGCTGGATGGCATCCAGATCCGCACCGAGAATTTTGATGCCAACCTGGGCCCGGATTCCGGTGCTGAGCATGAGAATGCGATTCTCGATGGGCTGAAGAAATCCGGGCACGTATCCGGGCACGAGGGTCAGCTTTTCCGAGAGCTCCGCCACGATTTTGTCTTTGGTCAGGCCAGGACGCCAGGTTTCGGGCGGACGGAGCATGATGGTCGTCTCGATCATTTCGACCGGTGCGGGGTCGGTGGCGGTTTCGGCCCGGCCGAGCTTTCCCGCGACCGATTCGACTTCGGGCACAGATTTGATCACCTGGTCCTGCCAGGACATGATGCGTTTGACCTCGGTCAGCGACGTGCTGGGCAGCAGGACGGGCATGAAAAGCAAGCTGCCTTCATTCAAAGGCGGCATGAACTCGCTGCCAATCCGGCTGGCGAGCAGGACGGCCGCAACCAGAATGACAACCGCCCCGGCCAATACGGTCCGGCCATGACCCAGCGCCCATTCCAGCGCGGGGCGGTAAAGCCGGGTCAGAAACCGCATCACCACATTGTCATTTTCCCCGCGAAACGGACCCCGCACCAGCCAGGTGCAGAGAACGGGCACCAGCGTCACCCCCAGCAACGTAGCCCCGATCATGGCAAAGGTCTTGGTGAAGGCGAGAGGGTGAAAAAGTTTTCCCTCCTGTCCGGTCAGCGCGAACACGGGCAGGAAAGCCAGGATGATGATGGCCATGGCGAAGAAAATCGGCCGCCCCACCTGATGGGCCGCTTCGCGGGTGGCGGTCAGGGTTTCTCCGGCGGTCAGGCGCGAACCCTTTCTGTTTTCCGCCTCTTCACAATGACGAATCACATTCTCCGTCATCACGATTCCCGCATCCACCAGCACGCCGATGGCAATGGCAATGCCGGCCAGGGACATGATGTTTGAGCTGATGCCAAACTCCCGCATGAGGATGAAGGAGATGAGAATGGAAACCGGCAGCGGGATCGTAACGATGAGGATGCTGCGGAAATGCCAAAGGAAAACAATGTGAGCGAGAGTCACGAGAATGATCTCCTCGATGAGTGAGTGCCGCAGGGTCGCGATGGTCCGGTCGATCAATCCGCTGCGGTCATAGAATGGCTCGATGCTCACACCCGGCGGAAGGCTGGGCGCAATGTGCGCGATTTTTTCCTTCACCCGCTGGATCACCCGCATGGCATTTTCGCCCGTGCGCATGATCACCACCCCGCCCACGACTTCCTGTCCGTTCACGTCGAGCGCCCCGCGCCGGAAATCCCCGCCGAGGGATATCTCCGCGATGTCCTCCAGATAAAGCGGCAGACCGTCCCGCGTCCTTACGGCGATGCGTTTGAGATCGTCGAGGGAGTTCACCAAGCCGATGCCACGCACCACAAATTCCATCCCGTTTTCCTCAATGACCTTCCCGCCCACATTGATATTGCTGTTCGTCAGCGCATCCATCACTTCGCGCAGCGTCACCCCCGCCTGGCGCATTTTTCCGGAATCCACCGCGACCTGATACTGCCGCACATAACCGCCGATGCCGGCGACCTCGGCCACGCCGTCCACCGCCGCCAGTTGATAGCGAATGAAAAAATCCTGCTGCGAGCGCAACGCGCCGAGATCGTATCCGCCATTCGGGGCCTTGGCGGGGTCCACCTTCAGATAATACTGAAAGACCCAGCCCAGCCCGGTGGCATCGGGGCCGAGTTGCGGCGTCACGCCCTCGGGCATCAGATCCTGCAGAAAACTCAGCCGCTCCAACACCCGCGTCCGGGCGAAATAGTTATCGATCCGGTCCTCGAAAACCACCGTGAGCAGCGCGAACCCGAACATGGATTGCGCCCGTACTTCCTGCACCCCCGCCAGCCCCTGCAAGTTGGTCGAGAGCGGATACGTGACCTGATCCTCGACTCCCTGCGGGCTTCGTCCCGACCAATCGGCATAGACGATGACTTGGTTTTCGCTCAGGTCGGGAATGGCATCCACCGGCGTGTTGCGAATGGCGTGAATGCCCGCTGCCACCAGCAGCAGCGTGCCACAGGCGACCAGGAAACGATTGCGCAGCGACCAGTCCACCAGCCAGCCGATAACGCTTCGTGGCATCGGCATCCTGCCGATGCGATTCTCCGACTCATCGGCAGGATGCCGATGCCACGATTGATCATTCAAGGCTTAACCTCCGTGCCGCAGTTCAACATCTCCGAGCCCAGATAGGGATTGCGCACCTCCTTGCCGGATTGCACCCAGCGCGCTTTGGACGGGGCACCGGGAAAACTGTCTCCGGTCATCGGACACTCATAGACCCCGACATTCGCCTTCTGCCCGCCGTGGGCGAGCGCGAGCGTCAGTTCCGCGCCCGCCATGCTCCACGGCAAAAAACTCTCCCGCACGGCCTTCAAATCCGACCCGCCCGGACTCCCCCGCAGAGCTTTCAGTTTGGCCAGCGATTCATCCACCGAGGCATGGCCAGGAATCCCCGCCGCCAGGGCCGGCAAAGTCTGTCCGGCCTTGATCGCCGCCACCAGGTCATCGCCCGCGAGGGAATCTGTCACGAGGGCAAGCTGATCCAAAAACACCGTGATTTCCGGTGAAGCGGGGAGCACTGTCGCCGCGGAAGGACCAGACTCCGCATGGAGTTGCGCGCCGCCGCGCAATTGCGCCTCCGCGTCAATCATGAGATTTCCCTGCGTCACCACGCGATCGCCCTCCTTCAAGTTGTCGAGAACTTCCATTCCCTCATCGCCGACCCGCCCGGTTTTCACCGCCCGCTGTTCGTATTGCCCGGCGGCATTTTCGACATAAACAACCGAACGGCGTCCATCCTGAAGCACGGCGGAGCGCGGTACGACCAACCTCGTTCCCAGGTCGGCAAGAATTTCCGCCTCGGCATACGCGCGGTGCGGCAGCAAACGCCGCAGCCCCTTGCTGTCGTCGGGCGCCGGCGGATTATCCACCTCGATGCGCACCTTGGTGCTCCGCGTATTCGGGTCGAAATTCGGATCAATGAAAGTCACCACGCCCGCAAAATCCCGCCCCGGCACGGTCGGGCTGCGCAGGATGGCTTTTTGCCCCAGCCGAATATCCGCCAGATCGCGCTCATAGACCTCGGCGTGAAACCAGAGGCGGGCCAGTTCACCCATCTCGAAAAGCATTTCGCCATTTTTGATATACTGGCCCTTGTAGGCTTTTTTCGTCAGCACCGTCCCGCTGATGGGAGCGAGGAGATCAATCGTAAAGACCTCCCCGGACTGCCTGGCCAGCCCCGCGACCTGCTCCGGGCGGAGTCCATATTGGACCAATCGCTGGCCGGAATTGCGCGCCACCGCCTCGTTCCGGCCCCGCATGGCGTTTTGGTATTCGCGCACAATGTAAAGCAACTCCGGACTGTAAATGGCAGCGAGCGGCTGGCCCTTTTCCACGTACTGGCCGACATGGTTGACAAAGACTTGATCAATCCTCCCGTCATAGTACGCGGCGATCACGCGGTGAAGATTTTCGTCATCCTCCAGGATGCCGCTGAAACGCAGCGTCTTCGTCAGTTCGATTTTCCGCACCGGAGCCGTGGCCACGTTCAGCACATTGAGCGAAGCGTGACTCAGCGAGATCACACCCTCTGGCGCCGCCTTTCCCGCCTCGCCGTCATACACCGGCACAAGCTGCATGCCGCAGATGGTGCAGTTTCCGGGTTTGTCCGAGGTGATCCAGGGATGCATCGGGCTTTGATAGAACTTCACCTTGCGGCCCTCCCCTTCCGGCTTGGAACAACCCGCAAAAAGCAGGGTGGCGATCAGGAAAATTGCGCGAATCATGACAATGGAGGAGTTCCTTCGAGAGGGACGGTCTCGATCTTCAAGGATTTGCGAGAGCGGCGATAGCCATTTTCATGTCGAGTCTATTGCCGACAAACCGGCAAACCCTTGAAAAAACAAAACGCCCCGGAGCTTGCGGCTCACGGGGCGGTATATTTGGGGGGGGATTATCGGTATCAGGCCTTGCTATAGACCATGCAGGGCTTGCCGCTTTCGTCAACGATAGTCACCGTCGTGTCGGGGCCGCCGGTTTTGCCAGCCGGATGTCCCCAGGCGACTTTAAAGTCCTTTTTGCAGGAGGGGCAATGCACCGTCTTCCCTTCTTTGCAGAGTTCCATGGCCGATTTGGAATCCTTGATGTCGATCACCTTGTGAGTGTTACACATCTTGCAAGTGAGGATGACTTTGTCGCCGGCTTTAAGTTCGGCGAATTGGGCTTTCGTCGTGAGTTCAGGCCCTCCTTTTCCCGGAGGCTGCGCGAAGGCAGCAGAGGTGAGCGCGAGCACGGCGAACGTGGTGGTGATGATGGATTGGATAGTTCTCATGTGGTGGATTTTCTTCCCCCGAACAATGCGACGGCGGGGCTAATGCTGCTATGGGGTGTAACCCTACCCCGACCCCGGGAGTGCTCCGGGAGGCAGCACTCAGATCCTATTTGAGAGAATGCGCGACCGCATCATCGCGCCCCGCATTAATCCCGAAAACGGCGATTGGGAAAGGGACAACAAGCGTCCCGCTTGTTGTGCTTTTTTCCCAAGTCAGCCGTCACCGCACCTTTGCCTGGCCTGACCCTCACTCCACGTATCACCGTTTCCAGCTCAATGCGTATGCCGGTGATGAATATCCGGATAGTGCGGATGCCGGTGCGTAAGTCTGGCGTGGTGATGGGAATGGGAATGAGGCTCCCCCGCCGGATCGGTTTCGGCATGGACATGCTGATGGTGTTCGTCGTGCATGTGTTCGTGGGAATGCGCCATGGGCTCGTGGGTATGCCCGTGTTCGTGATTTTCGGAAAGGTGCAGCCACACCCCGAAAGCCATCAGCCCGCCCGCCAGCCAGAACATCACCCCCGGCACCTCCCGAAAGATCAGCATCGACAACGCCGCCCCGACAAACGGCGCGGTGGAAAAGTACGCCCCCGTTCGCGCTGTGCCGAGATGCCGGAGCGACAGCACAAAACACGTCAGGCTCACCCCGTAGCAAACGAGCCCGAGCAGCAAAGCCCCCGCCATCACCCCGGGTCCCGGCAACCGCTCCCCCAAGGCAAACCCCAGCCCCACATTCACCACGCCGGCCACCAGGCCTTTGAGGCCCGCAATCTGCACCGGATCCGCCGCCGAAACCCGCCGCGTGAGATTATTGTCCAGCGCCCACCCCAGACAGGCCCCGCCAATCGGCCAGGCCGCCAGCGACCAGGACACACCGGATGAAGGCCAAGCCAGCAAAACCGCCCCGGCCAAGATCGCCAGCATCCCGGCAAAAATCCTCGCATCGAAATTCTCCCGAAAAAGAAACCACGCCAGCAACGCCGTGAACACTCCTTCCAGATTCAAGAGCAAGGAGCCCGCCGAGGCTTCGATGCCTTTCAATCCGACCAGGAGAAGGATCGGCGCCACCACTCCCCCGCAAAGAATCGCCCCGCCCAGCCAGGGCAAATCCCTCCGGGTCAGCGAAGCCTGTCTTTCCTGCGTTCGCGCCAGCAGGTGCCACACACCCAGCCCCAGGCCGGAGCCAAAATAGAGCAGCCCAGCCAGCATCACCGGCCCCGAGTGCTCCAACAGCATCTTGGCAAACGGAGTGCTCACCCCGAAGAGCAAAGCCGCTAACAGTCCGTAAACCGAGCCGATGGGATGCTTGGG